>CAVIKQ010000010.1:5461-11909 GCA_963643305.1 Eggerthellaceae bacterium | reverse complement strand
TGAGGAATTATGAAGCGAGCATAACACCGCAGTTGCACTTCTTTTAAGTGTTTTACATGCTTCTTGCAAATATCATAAGTATCTTCTCCCTCAAATCACTCCAAGACTTTGATGTAGCATTAGCTATAGTTTCTGTAGTCTTGTTTATAAATTCCTCTGCTTCTGCCTGTTTGCCGGCTTTTAGAAGTTCCGCTGCCTTAGCTTCGATAAGAGGCTGTACAGTTCTCATATACTCCTCATAATATGCTATCTCATCCTCTAAAAGTTTCCTTGTTTTGTCCCAATAGATTGTTGCAATTCTGTTGGTCTGCCTGTATGCCCAGATGGCAGCATCATCTCTGTATCTGTGCTGTCCGCATACTTTAAAGCCGTTTGGAAGCTCTGTAGCACCTGCATAGATAGGGATACGCGGACTTTGTGCAGGGTTGTCAAATGAGAAATAAGCTACTCCGCCAATTTCATCGGGAAGCCAGTTTCTAAGTTGAATAATATGTGAATATGAGCATTGTATAACGGCAATTGTACGGACTCTCTTTGTTGCACCGGGTTTTAGGGTGTTAAGCAGGGTACGTATGTCTGAACTCATAAAGGTAGATATAGGTCTTACTGTATCTTTGTAGTTGATAACCTTGCCGTTAGCATCTTTCTTTGATCTGTTTACAGAGATTCCAAGATTCTTTACCTGATCCCAGTCTGTTCCCTCGTATGTTTCTCTGTAGAATTTGAACATCATCTCAGGAGAGACTTTAACCTCCGGCTTTACAGAGAATGGAATCTCCTCTGCGTCAAAGCTTAATTTTAAAGATGGAGCCAATGTGTTAAGTACAAAGAACTCTCTGTAAGAGAAAGGTTTGCCCTCTGAGACCATCTTATAGAATTTAAATTCGCTCTTTCCGTCCCAAAGACCCATGTGCTGAACACGAGCCTTTAAGTCTGAACCGTACATAAAGTTGTCAGGGTCATTGAAGTCTACAACACCTATTCTTGGGATATTGGCAGATACTCCAACATGATCATCGGGAATCCTCTGTGCTACCCAAAGTGCACCAGGTTTGTCGTATGGAGATGGTTTGGTCTTTTTACCTTTCTTTAAAGCAACAGAATCTACTACAGGTTTGCCTGTTCCGTAAATCTCAAAATGCCAGACCTCGTTTTTGTCTGCAACCGTAAGGCATTCGCCTGAGTCTGCATAGCCGTATTTCTCTGCAAGTTCGCCCATCAGCTTAATTGCATCGCGGGCATTTGTACATCTTTCAAGGGCAATTCTTTCAAGCTCTTCTATGTAGAACATACCCTCCTCATTGCGTAGGCTTCTTTTTCCAACAGTGGTTGTCTCGCCAATTGCCAACTGTTTCTCATTAAGGCACGGATAGGCAACGTTAAGGAATCTGAATGTAGAATCAGGAGCCGGAATCTTTCCTTTTTCGGTAACGTTTCTCATATCACCGGGTTCTTCGTTGTGAAGAAGTCCTTTATAGATACTCTCCATCTCTCCTTTCTTAAAATATCTGCGTTTTTCCATGCGCAGCCAGGTTCTGTAATTGGAGTCACAGGAGTGTGCTGTCATAACGGAACCGTCTGTAGAGGCATTCTTGCCAACCATTATAGAGGTACAGCTTTCAGAATAGGTTTCATCCTCCGGATTCCATGCATAATCTGTAATGTAGGGTTGAGCCATAAGGCCTGTTGCAAAAGATACAGATACTGCAACAAGAGTAAGTCTTCTAAATTTCATAGTTTTTTTAATTGAAAAAAATTTAGCCAAAGTTAATACTTTATTCAACCATTTTCAATAAGCCGGAGTAATTTTTCAATTGCCTCATCTTGTGGAATACCCCTTTCCATCACCTTATCTCCTTTATAAAGAGTAACTTTGCCGGCACCCTCTCCAACATATCCAAAATCTGCATCTGCCATCTCTCCGGGCCCGTTTACAATACACCCCATTACTGCAATCTTAACCCCTTTCAAATGTGCTGTTCTGCGTTTTACCTCATTAAAGGTCTGTTCAAGGTTATACAGAGTGCGGCCACATCCGGGGCACGCTATGTATTCTGGATAAGAGAATTTGCGTCTTGTGGCCTGTAACAGGTTGTTTTTGAACTCCTCTATGACGTTGTTGTCTGCCAATACACCGTTAATTTCTGCCGACAACGAGAAATCATCAATTCGTTTGTCTAACAGCAGGCTTCCAAAATCGGATGCCGCTTTGATTATAAACTCTTCATGAGTTGCAACATGATAGTCTCTGTGCAGTACTCCGTTGCGCAATTTAATAGACAGGGCGTTACAGCTATTTTCCAATTCTTTGCTTCTGAGCGTATCTGCCTTATTGGAGAGCAGCCACTTCATGGCCTCTGCTGCCGCAAAGCCCTCCGCTTTTACGGTTGCGGCAGGGTTATAGTACTGCGCAAGTATTTTACCGGGCATAACCTCATGTACCGGATTTTCGGTTAAAGAGACACGTAAAGTATTGCCTATCTGCTCTTTAAGCAGGGTGCCTATTCCAACGGCAGATTTTATTCGTCCCATATCTCCGTTTCCGGCCTCTGTTACGCCAAGATGAAGCGGAAATGAAATCCCTTTTTCCCTGAGCTCATTCTCTAACAGCCTGTATGCCTTAACCATAACAACTGTGTTGCTGGCTTTAAGCGATATGACAACATTGTAAAAATCATATTTTATGCAGAGTCCAATCCATTCTAAGGCAGCCTGCATCATCCCTACAGGTGAGTCACCGTACAATGAGACTATTCTTTCTCCAAGTGAGCCATGGTTTATGCCAATTCTTATAGCTGTACCACACTCTTTGCATATTTGCAGCAACTCTGCAAATTTATTCTCTGCCCTCTCTTTCTCTTTTGCAAAGTTCCCCGGATTTATTCTTACCTTATCTGCAACTCTCGCGGCAGCAAGTGCCACATCTGCACTAAAATGCACATCTGCTACAAGCGGTATATTAATCCCGGTCTCCACAAGCCTTCTCTTTATAACGGCCAATGCTTCTACCTCCTTAATCCCTTGTGTTGTAAGCCGTATAATCTCCGCTCCTGCATCTGCTGCCTCTATACATTGCTTAACAGAAGCCTCTATATCCTGTGTTTTGGTATTTGTCATGGTCTGAACCGCTATAGGCAGTCCTTTGCCAATCTTTAACCCTTTTACATTTGCATAATGGAATTGTATAGACATTTGTATTATGATTATTTTTTATCTGCTGTATCTGTTTTTAAACCTGTAGAATACTCCGAATGAGATAATAAGCTGGTTTTCGTGGGTATATGTCCAATACTCTTCTGAATAGATTTTTGGGTCATAAAGCCCGCACATTGTATATCTGTAACTTGCGGTAAGATGCAGTTCAAATGGATGCATTATGAATGCAAATCCGCCTCCACCCATTATGCCGTATCCCCATTTGTGAGGCTTGAAACCATCGGGAATATTTGCTTCCAAGTTCCAATCCTGCTTATAATTGAGAAACGGGCCGGCTGTAGCCATTATACGCATTTTCCAGAAATCTACTCTGAACAGAGCCTCCATGGTGAGCAGAATATTCTTGTACCTGTCTGTAGATTCTGTAATATTGGGCTCTTTACCGCTCAGCAGCGTATAGCCGCTTTCGTTGTATTCGAGCCCTGTCTGAAACCCGAAATATGGCATAGACTGCCACAAGGAATGCAGATAAATATAGTATAGCCCTATATTCTTTGGAGATGTAACGGATTTATGCTTTATATCCTGACTAAAATGCACGTTAGAGGCTGTATATCCCCATTTTATACCTATGAGATGCTGCTGTAAGACAGTACTGTCCTTTACCTTTATAGAGGCCTCTTTAAATGAGTCATATTCAAACTCCTTTAGAATATCCTTTACCTTTGTGGTGTCGCCTGTATCTGTCGTATTGTTGCTCTCATTTACAACCTGCGCAGACAGAGCTGTACAGGCTGATATGAATAATATAGCCAAGATAACTGTTGTATATCTCAATCTGTTTCTCATTGGAGCTTTTAATATATTAATTTTCAAATAATTCTTTAAGGTCTATTGTCTGCTCTATATCCATCCTCTCCCCAATCTTGATTATAGCATCTCCATTCTGCAATCTGTAGAGTTTAACCTTTTCTGGCAGTCTGCCTGCAAGCAGATCTCCCACATCCAAACGTCCGTTGGCATTTAGGTCTTGTGTTATTCTTATAGAATAGCTGCCCTCTTTAAGATAGGGGAACAGTAGAGATGTATCCTTTGTAACGGTATAGCGTCTGAATGTTTTGTCTCTTGTGTCATTTATCAGCTCTATGATATATCTTGTATCTGCATTTATCAATTGTGTGGTAATGCTGCTCAGCTTTTCGTCATTAGGCAATGAGACCTTCAGCTTTGTAGAATCGTTGGTGTTTCCGTAAATATCTTTAAACGCAAACTGAGGAACAGAGAGCTCATATTCATTTCCTTTCTTAAATCCGTCAAGAGGCATCAGTATATAACGTTTTATCTCTGCCGTATCTCTTTCAAAGCTGTACATGGCAGTAAACCGTTGCTGTTTGGGGTCTATCATGGTAAAACGCAGCGAGTCCTGCTTGGCTTCTATCAGCGGTTCGGGAAATTCAAGTACAAAACCCTCCTGATCCATAGTCTCCGGATTAGCTTTTAATGACATTTCCAACAGGTCTTTTCTTTTTTGTTGGCTGTTCTGCTTATTGCGCTCTGCATCTTTATCCTTGTTCCTCAACGATTTAGGCAGTATAAATTTTAGATTCTCCACTGTTGACACTAAATTGTTGAGAGAATCTGATTTCAAATATTTAATCCCAACAAACAGAGTGTCCTCTATTGTGTTGCCCTCTGTTATCCAGAAGCAGAGGCTGTCTTTTGTTGCATTCAACTGTTGCAATACTCTTGAACTCTTTATCCCCTTAATTGAGAATGAATCAATCTGGACATTGGCCGCGCCGAATTTAATATATGCGCCTCTCTCAGACACTCTTTTGTACTCCCTTATATACTGTTTTGTAGTTTTCTCCGGGAACATTACAATCTCAATCTCACTTGGACGCGCAAGACAGGCCAAGGTATCTTTCATGTCGTATATACCAAGTTGTGGCATCCCCTTTTTCATTATAACAGATGGGGTATAGAGGGAGTCTATAAATCCAATCTGTTCAAGTCCAGGGTCATACTTGTTGTTATTATTCTCATCCTTTATTGCATATATTCTATATGGTATATCCTTTATATTGCGCAGCACAAAATAGCCCCATTTGTCTGTTTTTGTTACAGCTGCAGGCAGATCGTTAAATACGGAGGAGTCCTTTGCATTATGGTAGAGACTTACGGTAGCCCCCTCAACAGGCAGCAATGTTGTGTAGTCATATACGCTTCCCGATAACATCATGGTATCTATTGAGCCTCCTGTAGAGAATGTATATGTAAAGAAGGGGAGAGGGTTGCTTTCATTGTTGTCTACAATGGAGTTGCCAAAATTCAGGGAATATGTTGTGTTGGAATCCAACGGCTCTTCAAATGTAACTACAATGCTTTTCCCCTTTATGCTTGTTTTTGGCCTCTTGTTTTGCGGAGGTGAGAGAATGATGTTCTTGGAAGGCTCTTTGAGCTGTACATACTCGTTAAAGGTAATTGTAATTTTACCCTTGCTGACAGGGAAATTTATGGCATTTGAATCGGGAAGCATTTTAACTACAACCGGAGGAATAGTATCTTTAGGCCCTCCCGATGGGGTTCCATGCGTGTTTGCACATGAAGATGAGTGCATGCAGTAAATGGCAAGCATTATGACTGTTAATGACTTGTATATCCTTAGTCTTATCTTCCTGCCGGTTTTTAAACATTCTAACATAATTCTACTCCTTTACATCAACTCTTGAGACAGTTTCAATACTTTTGATTTTGGACATCTTCTTAATGATTATGTCAAGGTCCTCTGTATTATGCACATACAGGTCTATATATCCCTCAAAGATACCGTCGTGGGTTTCTACATGTATCTTCCTTATGTTAACATTAAGAACAAGAGTTATATACTCTGTTATATCATTTACAACACCAATGCGGTCTATGCCTCTAAAGCTGATACGTGCCAAAAATGAAAGTATTGTATGTTTTGTCCATTTTGCATTTACAATATTGCCTCCGTTTGTAGATGCCAACGATATTGCATTAGGGCATACCTTCTTATGCACAATTACATGGTTGTTTTCATCTATAAACCCAATTACCGCATCTCCCGGAATCGGCTTGCAGCACTCTGCCACCTTGTATGTAAGGGTCTTCTCTATTGGATTCTCCTTTAGCAGAAAATCTTTCTTCTTGTCTGTTACAGTCTCCAAAGAGCCGTCTGTAATGCTTTTGTCCAACTCCTTTTCAAGAGCCTCCTCTTTAAGTTCCACACCCTCTTCGTCATCCTCCTCCCTGTTCTCCTTTTCAT
>CAVIKQ010000010.1:1641-5451 GCA_963643305.1 Eggerthellaceae bacterium | reverse complement strand
TTATCTAAGTTGGAGAGATCTACAAGACCTACGCTGATTTTTGTGTACAGCTCCTCTTTATTTGTAAGATTAAACTCTACTAACAGTTTTTGTATTACCCTTAATTGCGGTTTTATGCCTAAGGCATTAAGGGCATTTTCTAACATTGCCTGCCCCTCCTTTATGTTGTCTTTAATATCGGATTTAAGTGCCTCGTAGATAAGCTCTCTTGTTTTTGGCATGGCTGCATATTCGAGCCATTCACGTTGTACTTTGGCAGAATCTGCCGTAATAATCTCAATCTGGTCTCCGTTTTTGAGTTTATACGATAGCGGTACCAATTTGAGATTTACCTTTGCGGCTATCGCCTTATTGCCAATTTCGGAGTGGATGCTGTATGCAAAATCTATTGCGGTAGCCCCTTTCTGCAGGGACTTTGATTCCCCTTTTGTTGTAAAGACGTATATCTCGGAGGCCAACAGCCCTTCGTGGAATTTGTCCAGGAATTCAAGTGCATTTACATCGGGACTTTCCAATACCTCTCTAACCATGTTGAGCCAGTTGTCAATCTCTTTTTCGGAGTTATGCACCCCCTTGTAGCTCCAATGGGCAGCAACACCCTTCTCCGCAATCTCATCCATCCTTATTGTTCTTATCTGTACCTCAACCCAACTGCCCGACGGGCTCATGAGGGTACAGTGCAATGCTTCGTAACCGTTTGATTTAGGGGTGTTTATCCAATCCCTTATCCTGTCTGTCTTAGAGATGTGATTCTCGGTTATGAGAGAATAGATTTCCCAGCACTGCTTTCTTTCTGATTTTCCCAGATTAGGTTCAAAAACTATCCTTATTGCAAAGAGATCAAACACCTGCTCAAACGGAATGTTCTTAGTGGTCATCTTTCTCCAGATAGAGTAGGGGGTCTTTGTCCTTCTCGATATTGTAAAATTATATCCGGCATCTTTAAGCACCCGCTCTATCGGCTCTATAAACTTGTCTACATCTCCCCCCTTTGTAGCGTTCAGCTCTTCTAATTTGTCCACTATATATTTATAGGCTTCCGGCTCCCTGTATTTAAGCCAGATATTCTCCATCTCAGATTTCATGCTGTAAAGGCCAAGCCTAAGGGCAAGCGGAATAAAAATGTACATTGTTTCGCTCAATATCTTGTCCTTCTTACGTTCCGGCATGGAATCAATAGTACGCAGGTTATGTAACCGGTCTGCAAGTTTTATGAGAATAACACGTACATCATCGTTAAGTGTAAGCAGAATACGCTTAAAGTTCTCTGCCTGCATAGACTTTTCTACCTTTTCCCTCTCCTCCTTGCTAAGAGCCGCATTCTCCTTCTCCGTATGCTTGCTGTCCATTGCAGACTTTATCTTGGTCAATCCATCTACCAAAGAGGCAATCTTTGCTCCAAACAGTCTTTCTATATCCTCTACCGTGTACTCTGTATCCTCCACTATATCGTGCAGCAATGCCGTTACTATAGATTTGTAACCAAGACCTATCTCCTGAACCACAATCTTGGCAACTGCAATAGGATGAATTATATACGGCTCTCCCGAACGTCTTCTTACCCCTTTGTGTGCCTCATTTGCAAATTCAAATGCCTTTATTACCCCCTCATACTCCTCCTGATTTGCACAACGTTTGAGAGCAGCAAGTTTCAATGACTCAAACTCCTTGTTAATTAGCTCGTAATCCTCTTTAGTAAACGTCTTATTCATAAGTTCATCAGATTTTAACTAAAACAGCAGATCTCTTTTTCCGCTTTTAATTTGGTTTAGCCTCTCTTTTACTTTTTCCTTTTGGGTATTATCGGGAAGCATCTCCAACTCCTTTTCTATCAGCTTATAACCTGCCTCTTTTGTTTTTGCAGAGGAGTAGTCCTCCATATATTCGGCCAGTGTAAGCATGGCATTAGGGGTGCAGAACTTCTTTATAAAGCCCGGAATGGCATACTCCATAAAATGCTCGCCGGTTCTGCCAACCCTGTAACAACTGGTGCAGAAACTTGGTATAAAACCTCTTGTGAGCAGCCAATGGATAACGTTATCCAAATCCCTTGTATCTCCTACCTGAAACTGCTCCCTGTCTAATTCCTGCGGCTCATCCTCCTTTTTCTCATATCCTCCAATCTCCAGCTTTGTACCTGCATCTATCTGAGATACACCAAACTCTATAACATCGTTGCGTACATTCTTATTCTCTCTTGCGGTCATTATGAGACCTGTATACGGAACAGCAAGTCTTAATACAGCCACCAACTGTTTAAAATGTTCATCGCTTACCCGGTAAGGAAGCTCTATATTCAGATCTTGCGCAGGTTGTATCCTTGGAAAGCTTATGGTATGCGGCCCTACTCCGTAACGGGTTTGCAGATGTATTGCGTGAGATACAAGCCCAAGCACCTCAAAACGCCAGTCGTACAGACCGAACAGTGCACCAATACCCATATCATCTATTCCGGCCTCAAATGCCCTGTCCATTGCATTGAGCCTCCACATATAGTCTCCCTTTAAATCCCCTGCAGGGTGGTATTTTGCATAGGTTTCCTTATGATATGTCTCCTGAAAAACCTGAAAAGTGCCAATTCCGGCCCCCTTTACTGTTTTGTACCCCTCTATATCCATTGGAGCGGCATTTATGTTAACCCTCCTTATCTCTCCGTTTCCTATCTTTGTATTGTAACAGATTTTAACGGTCTCGGCAATAAACTCAGGTGAATAGACAGGAGATTCTCCATATACCAAAATCAATCTTTTATGCCCTCGTTGTTCGAGATTCAGGACCTCCTGCCGGAGTTCGTCATTGTTTAATGTCTTTCTTATCACCCCCTTTGCATTGGCTCTAAAACCGCAATATTTACAGTTGTTTACGCATCTGTTTCCAATGTACAATGGGGCAAACAGCACAATCCTGTTGCCATAAATAGAACGTTTAAGCTCTTTTGCCGTTTCATACAACTCCTGCAAGCCCTCCTCCGATTTTATTGCAAGCAGGGCAGCTGTCTCCTCTATAGTAAGAGCCTGTTTATTGCGGCTCTTTTCAAAGATTTTCCTGTAGACAGCCGGATTCTCTTTTGTGTTCTCTATGAGACTATGCAGCAGATTGTCATCTATAAAGTCTACAGCATCTTTGGTAAGTTCTCTATTTAATTTCATTTTATATCCTGTTTTATTAGCCTTTGTCTTAGCGGTTAATCTTGTCCCTAACCTCTGCCTCTAACGAAGCCATATCATTGTCGTAAGCATCTACATACTGGTTTGCATGTGAAATCTCCGCACCTATGAGTATTATGGTCCAACTGATGTTCATCCAGATTAAGAAGAGCGGAATAGCTGCAAACGCACCGTAGACAGCGTTCATTCTCGATACCATCAACTGTGTTTCGAGGTATATTATCTGCATTGCTACAAATGCAAGGGCAGTGATTAAAGAGGCAGAAAATGCGGCGTCAAAACGGACCTTTACATTTGGAATATATTTGAACATTATTGTAAAGGCAATAACTACAACACTGTAAAATATAATCCATTGCAGCAGGTATCCTATATTGGGGAAAAATTCAAGCCCAATTCCAAGTCCGTTTAGGACGTTATGAAAGAAGATATATATAGAGAGGAATGTGAGTATTATAAATGGGCCTACAATAAGTATCCCTATGTAGTAAAGGAACCTTTTGGTAATGGATCTTCTTCTTTCTGCTTTCCATATCCCGTTAAAGGCCTTTTCTACATTCATCATAAGCCAGATAATGGTACACATGAAGAAGATGAAGCTCACCACCCCAAAGGAGCTCTTTGTGGAGTCATTTATAATATT
>CAVIKQ010000010.1:0-1631 GCA_963643305.1 Eggerthellaceae bacterium | reverse complement strand
TTTAACAACAGCTCCTCCAATGTACGCTCCAAACCAACACCGCTTGTTACAGCAAGGCAACAGGCAAGAAACGGCACAAGCGAGAGGGTAGAAAAGAATGTAAGGGCTATTGCAAAAAGACCAAGCTTATCCTTTCCTGCCTCTTTTATGGTAACAAGAGCAACACGCAGATATTTGATTCCGCGTCGCTTGGCTCTGCCAAAGTCCTCTATCTTTATATTCCATATATCAACCGTAAGGAATTTGACGAGCCAATTGTAAAAGCTTTTTATTTCCTCTATAAGATCTTTCAAGCCATTTAACCCTTTTTACAGTTTTGACATAAATTTATCGGGATTAATAGTAAATCTCTCATGCACACCGCTACCAATCTCCCCCTTTTCGTCATACGCCTTTACGCTAAATGTTACCTTACGCCCCTCAATGGCTGTAACAGTTGCAACGGCATACACCTTAGCACCAATCTTGCAGGCGCGGGTATGCGCAACATTCATAAGGGTACCAACGCTGTCTTCATTGTACGGAGCAGATTTAAGCAGGTTAAAAGCGGCATTTTCCATTAAAGCAATCATAGACGGTGTGGCAAATACCTCTAATCCTCCAGACCCCATTGCAATTGCCGTATTCTCTTTACCTACAACGGCATCAGCTCTGTTTTGTGTACCTATGTTCAGAATATCTATCATATTGTGAATCTAAAAGTTACTCTTTAATCTTTTCTGTAACAGCCTTAACCAACTCTGCTACCTTTACATCCGTATCTTCAAAGAATGGCGAGCCGTTTATCTCAACAACCGGTTCTACAATCTCAAACTTGTTCTCCTCTGCAAACTTTCTAAGATCTTTTACCCCTGCACCGTTCCATGTTGAACCGCCGAATATGCCAAACACCTTCTCCTTTGGGGTTATAAGGTTTATCTCATTGCAAAGGTGAGCCATCATAGGATGCATCTTTCCATTGTAGGCACATGTGCCAAGAATAAGGCCTTTGTATCTCCATATATCACTTAAAATATATGATACCTCTGTCTTGGTAACATCTATTACCCTTACTCTTAAACCGCTGTCTGCAAAGGCGTGTCCTATTGTATCTGCAACCCTCTCTACATTGCCATACATAGATGCGTATACTATTACCACTCCGTTTTCTGCCTCATATCTGCTCCATTTGTTGTAGAGTTCTACAACCTTGCAGGGGTTCTCTTTCCAGATAAGGCCGTGAGACGGTGCAATGGTTTTTATATCAAGCCCACATAACTTGGCAATTGCTTTCTGAACCGGCAGACAGTATTTTGCAACAATGTTTGAGAAATATCGTCTCATTTCGGGAAGGAATATCTCCTCAAAATCATTCTGATAATCAAAGATACCGCCGTCCAATGCCCCAAAGCCGCCAAAAGCATCGCAACTGAAGAGGGTTTTGCTGCTCTCTTCAAATGTTACCATGGTCTCAGGCCAGTGCACCCAAGGCACAAGGTAAAAACGCAGACTCCTCTTGCCAAGTTCAATGCTCTCTCCATCCTTTACCTCGTAGAAATTCTCTGCCGGAAGATTAAAATAGATTTTGAGCATCTTAAAGGTCTGTGCATTTCCAACCACCTTAACGTTTGGATATACCTTCAATCCATCTT
>CAVIKQ010000009.1:18737-24849 GCA_963643305.1 Eggerthellaceae bacterium | reverse complement strand
ATCACTGATAATGGAGCGGGTTGATTATATGATAAAGAGAAATGAACCTAATATAATCCTATATAAAGATACTATGCCTGAAATATGCGCGTTTTTGGAAAGTATAGATTTTAGAGGTGTTAACGTTAATTGATGACATTATGAGAAAAAATAGAATGGAGGAGTTTTATACATTCACCAGTAAAATGAGCAGTACAACTGTACATGTGTATCCCGATTTAATTCAATATGTAAAGTTGAAAGCACGTCTTGATGAGGTTATTAACGACAAGCTGATTAGGGGTGATATAAAAGACATGAATGTGCCATTGCAATATTGGATACGTGGCGGAAGCAAGTACAAAGATGTATTGGATATGCCGTGGTTGTCTGCATATATTATTTCCGACAGGTTCAAGCAGATATTGGAAGAGAACAATGTGACAGGTTGGATATCATATCCTATTGAGTTATTGGATAAGTCTAATAACGTAGTATCCGGTTATAACGGCTTTTGCATCGTAGGCAGAAGTGGTCCAATGAATCCTAAAGGGGCTTTGGGAAGCTTGGCTGACAAAGTACCGGAAGCCGAGTTGCCACCTTACAAAAACGGATGGTTTGACATCAATACATGGGATGGTAGTGATATTTTTATGCTTGGCAATTCGAGATGGATAGTAATTACTGAGAGGTTATTTCAATTACTGAGGAAAGAAAAAATTATATCTATTGAATGTATACGTGTATCTGATTTAACCTTTGGAGGATAGATGCATTGTCTGTGTTTAGGAGCACCATACTACAATGGTGTTCCTAAACACATTAAATATCCCGGTCTGCCAATTATAAGGAAAGGGTATTTGATATTTCATATATTATGATTTGTCGGGAAGAAAATATGAATAAAATGAAAATACAACTGACATACAAACACCAACAGAACACCGGCAGTGTGGTGGAGAGGAACGACTACTACCCTATGGGTATTAGGACAGCCACAGGCAACAGCTATCCGCAGCTTGCGGCCAACCTCTACAAGTACAACGGCAAGGAGGTGCAAACGGTGTGGTTAAGGTCGTAAAACAACTTTGTTTGCAGAGGCTCATTTTTTCTACAGATAGTATCAAAATTTCCAAAATAACATAGCAGATTCCCTGTATAAGCATCTACAATGAGGAGACTTTAGGCAGGTAGTGAAATAGTGCTCCTAATAGGCAAAGGAGCTGCCTCCAATGAACTCTCTCATAACAGATGTAGGAGGGATGGTTGCAATCTCCTGCGGGTTAAGCTCTATTATGTAAGACAAGAACTTAAGCAGCCTCAAAGCCGTTGCATAGTTTGGAGATGACGGGCAGATTCTCCTTAGCAGAGGCTCTGCATAATACTTTAACATTGGCAGCTCATAAATAAGGGTTGAATTGAACATTATCTCTGCATTCTCCTGAAAAGGGAATATATTCTTGAACTCCCCGTTTCTAACGCTCTGCCAGCGGGCTAATGTCTCCTCTGCTTTTATCCCCCTGAAATTGTTATCCCTTACTATTCGGCGCAACAGACGGTTGTCTGTTGTAGAGATGCTGTTGTTCTCATCTATAGACAATGAGGTAAGGGCAGAGGCATAAATCTTAAACTTGTTTTCATCCGGGATATCTGCTGTAAGCAGTGGGTTAAGGCCATGTATCCCCTCCATTACAAGGATATCAGAGGGACCCATCTTTATCTTCTTCCCATGGAACTCCCTGCGGCCTGTCTCAAAATTGAATTTTGGCAGCTCTATCTCCTCTCCGTTAAAAAGCTGCTTCAGCTGTTTGTTGAGGAATGGTATATCTAAAGCATATACAGACTCAAAATCGTAGTTCCCCTCCTCATCCTTTGGTGTATGCTCTCTTTCTACAAAATAATCATCCATCCCCAAAACAACGGGATTAAGCCCCACCACTTTAAGTTGCAACGCTATACGCATGGATGTAGTTGTCTTTCCGCTGCTCGACGGCCCGGCAATGAGCACAAGCCTTACATGCTCTCTCTTTCTGTAGATAGAGTCTGCTATATATGCATACTTCCTCTCATGAAGGGCTTCACTCACCTGAATAATCGATTTGCCATATCCCATCTTGATTGCAGCATTCACCGTACCTATATCCCTTACCCCCATAATCTGGCACCAGCGAGAGTTCTCCCTAAAGACCTCGTGGAGCTTCTCGTTTTCACGGGCATACTTCTCTGCATGCTCTCTCTCTTTGTCAGACATCCCGCTAAAGCAGGCCGGCAGATCTACCCCCTGCACATTGGCAGAGACTATCTCATCGGGAAGGGTATAAGGAGCCTGTTCTCCAGGGAATTGCAGACAGAAGCCCTCTTTAAAGTGAACCAAATTAAACTCTTTGAGATACCCTGTAGAATAGAGCATAGGCCCAAAGAAGGTGTCTGAATAGTTATCCAAGGTGTATATTGAGACAAAGAAGAACCCAAGGCTTCTAAACAGCATGGCCTTTTCAAACTGGCAATGCTGCTCAAAAATCTTTATCACATCCTCATTTGAGGCCTTGCTCTTTATGATGCGCATATCCGCAGCAATAATCTCTTTCATGCGCTGCTTAAGCTCTGCCACCATTGCAGATGTTGCGGTAATGGTCTTTATCACCTGGCTCTTGCCGGCAATATAGCCGCAGACCTTCTCCCTTAGCTCTCCGTAAAGCCCCTGCGGAAGGTTATAATCCAGGATAAGGGTATATTGAGGGTAAAGATCATGGACAGCCTTTTGCAAAACAAGGCTGAGAGAGCGTATATAGGTGCGTCTGCCGTCACTGTCTGTTATATCCAAAAACTCCACAGAATGCGCCCTGAATATCTGATAGTCAAGCTCTTTTAGCTGGTTGTCTATATACGCGGCAAGAACCTTGCGCTGCGGCATGTAGCCTGTCTGCTTTAGCAGGTCCATTACAGTTGCACCAACCTCTATCTCATGATATTTATCTGTGTTTTTGCAATATACGCTAACCTTTTCCATAATATCAAAATAATAAATCTATTAATATACAAAGCTAACCACAAACAGAAGGCATTAATTGGCCATAAGTTGCCTAAAATAGGCCAAAAAACATTTTATAACGCTTATCTCTTTAGCCACAACTCCGGATTCTGTTTTGTTGTACCGTTCCACAACTCAAAATGAAGGACAGATGTGTTCTCTTTAACATCAAGTGTTCCAATAAGATCTCCCCTGCCCAACTTTGCCCCCTGCTTTACATCTACCTTTCTGAGTTTGCAGTAGAATGTAAAATATCTGCCATGCTGAACCAGAACACAATGACTGTACCCCGGAATAATTATAACCTGCTTTACAACCCCGTCAAACACCGCCTTTACTTTGGCTCCGGCAGGTGTAGATATATTTACTCCATTGTTAAACGGAAGCATCACATTCTTTAGAGTAGGATGAGGATGCTCTCCAAACTGCTCTATTATAACCCCCTGTTGCACAGGCCATGGCAACCTCCCCTTGTTCTCTCCAAACTCTGCGGAGAGCTTTGCATCAACCTCATCCAGCCCCCTTTTGCTCCCCTTAGGACTATCCTTTGAGTCACCGCCACCTGCAGCCTTAATTGCAGCTGCTATAAGCTTCTCAACCTCCCTGTTAAGCCGTTGGGATTCGGCCCTCTTCTGCGCCAGCTCCCTCTTTAACCTGTTCTGCTGTTGAGACAGCTTTTTGGCCGAACTGTTGAGAGATGTCTCCTCCTTTTTGAGGTTATCCCGCTCCTTGTTCAACTTGTTAAGAGAAGCAGCAGTCTCATTACTCAGTGCGGCAAGCCTCTCCATCTCGCATCTCAGCTGCTCGCGCAGTTCCATAATCTTAATTCCCTGCCGGTTTATCTTTTCTGAAAAGTTTTTAAGATAAACCCACCTTCTATACCCCTGCTCTATATTCTTGCTTGCTATAATATACATGAACCAGGTGCGCGAATCTCTGTTTTTATAGGCATTGAGCAGCAGTTGTTTGTGGTGAGCCTCTAAGGTGTCCAATGTTCGTTTTAAGGAGTTGCTGTTCTCCAAAACCCTGTTATACTCTCTCTTCTGCTGCTTGAGCGTGCCGTTAATCTCTGCTATGAGACTGTTTCTTGTCTGAAGCTTTTTTCTTAGCAGCACCAACCCATTAACAGTATTGCTATGCTTTTTATTGGTTTCCAATATCTGCCTGTCTAAAAAACTTATATCAGACTCTATTGCCTCTATCCTCTCTTTATGCGCATCTATCCTTTTCTTGTAGTCATCTGCCGTATTGTTCTGGGCAGACAAAAACCCGTTCCCACAATAAAGGATTGCAGGAAGAACCATTAGAACAAATCTCCTGAATATGCCCCAGCCGTTCATCTGTATGGGTTATTTAGATGTTTTACGTTCCTTTATCTTCTGTTCAAGATTAAGTTCATTTTTGGTATCAATGGCTTTAGCCTGATTCCAGTATATGAAAGCAAGGTCATACTCCTTTAATGAGTAAAGCACCTCTGCGTAATGGTCTAAGATAGCGGCACTCTCCTTTCCTCCATACAGCATTGCATGCTTGAATGTAGATTTGGCCTCTATAGGTTTGTCCATGAGGAACAGTATCCAGCCAAAGGTATCTAAGTAGGTTGGGTTATCCGGTTCTGCCTCTATTGTCTTCTTGCTCATCTGGTATGCACGTTTCAGATCCTTTTTCTGCAACGCCAAGTAATAGGCATAATTATTAAGAACGGCAACCTCGTTGGGATTAATTTTAAGAGCCTTTTTATAGTATGCGTATGACCCCGAAACATCTCCCGCCAAATGGCTCAAATCTCCAAGAAGCGAGTATGTCTTTAGCAACATCCCCTTGTCTCCGGCAGCAGCAGCCTCCCTCTCCAACCTCTTATAAGTATCTATAGATTCTTTATATCTCTCCTCCTTAAAGAATACAAAAGCAAGAATATCCAATCTATCTGCAAGAGGGATTGAGCCAAGATGACTCACAAGCGTATCACACTCGCTTCCCGTGAGCAACCTCTCAAGCAGCTTGTAGTCCTCTACATACAGCAGGAAACTTATATACTCTGCAAGCTGGGCAGGAGAGGGGTTGTTAAGGGTATAATCCCTAATGACCTTAGAGGCCTTCTGTTTTCTGTCTCCCTGCAGATAGTACCCCACAACCAACTGTTTTACAAGAGTATCGGAGGGATAAAAGGCGTTAAGGGCTGTTACAAGGCTGTCCATCTCCTTAGGATATGCCGTAAGCACCCCCGGAGTCTGCATGATATTTCTCACATACGCCACCTTCCCCTGCGAATTCATAATCTCGTCAGACATAACAACCTTTACCGTTTTAAAGAAGTTAGGATAATCTTTCCTTAGCCTGTACACCTCAGATTTTCCGTAGATTGCAGGCATATAGTTTTTCTGGTGAGAGAGAGCCTTGTTGTAATACTCCATTGCAAGCGTATCCCTGTATCGTTCAAGGTAGAGGTCTCCCAACAGGGTCTCCACATTCACAGACTGCTGCTCTTTGTCGAAGTTGGTAAAATACTCCACCGCCCCATCCCAGTTATCCTCCATTCTAAAGATTTTAAACCTCAGCGATGCTGTAGGCTCGTTTCTTCCCTGCACCTGCTCTATCCTCTCTATAAGCCTTGTTGCGGCAGGCAAATCCTTTGCTGCAATATACAGCTCGGCAAGAGTGTAATAGTAATTCATCCTCTTGGGATTGGCCTTTACCAAGTTATCATATATATCAATGGTCAGGGCCAAATTGTTCTTGGCAAGGTAGACCTGCGCCAACGCCTCTTTGTATGTTGTATTTGCAGAATCCTTCTCCATTGCCCTAAGGAGCAGTTTCTCGGCATTGTCGTAAGACTTCTCCGTCATTGCAATCCTTGAGAGATAGTAGAAAGCCGCATCGCTCTTTCCCGTTGAATCAACCTCCAAAGATTTTATAAACTGAGCCTTTGCAGCAGCATACTCTTGGAGATTAAAATATTTTACCCCCTCAAGAAAATACCCGTTCTGCGCACCGGCCTTTAGCCACAGACCACCAATAAAAAAAACTATGACAATAATCTTAAAAATATTTTTCATCCCGATACTACTTATTTGTCTATAAACTGTTTAAGCTGTTTTGCCA
>CAVIKQ010000009.1:0-18709 GCA_963643305.1 Eggerthellaceae bacterium | reverse complement strand
TTAGATGCAAAAACAAAATCGTTAAGCTCTTTACAATTGGCAGAAAGCACCTCTTTGCTGCTCCCCTCCCACTTTTTTGCCCCTTTGTAGATAAAGACAACATTATCTCCAATCTCCATAACAGAATTCATGTCGTGAGTGTTCACAACCGTAGTGATTTTATACTCCTGTGTTATCTCCTTTATAAGCCTGTCTATTACAATAGATGTTGTTGGGTCCAAACCAGAATTGGGCTCGTCACAGAACAGATACTTGGGGTTAAGGGCAATGGCCCTTGCTATTCCAACACGTTTCTGCATTCCTCCGCTAAGCTCAGATGGCATCTTATTGTTGGCATTTTCGAGATTCACCCTCTTCAGGCAGAAATTGGCTCTCTCCCTCTTCTGCTCCTTAGACCAGTCTGTAAAGAAATCCATAGGGAACATTATGTTCTCCTCAACTGTGGCAAAATCAAACAAAGCACTCCCCTGAAACAGCATCCCCATCTCCTGTCTGAGCCTCTTCTTCTCATTGGCATCCATCCTTACAAAAGATTTTCCGTCATACAGAATATCCCCTTTGTCGGGAGTAAAAAGACCAACCAAATTCTTTAACAGCACAGTCTTTCCGCTACCGCTTGCTCCAATGATAAGGGAGCACTCTCCGGGTCTGTAAGTTACGCTTATATCTTTAAGGACATCTCGCCCATCGAACTCCTTGTATAAATGTACAGCTTCTATCATATCTCTCACAAATTACAACATAATCTTGGTTATGAGCAGGTTAAACACCAAGATAAGCCCGCTGCTTACCACAATGGCCTTTGTGCTCGAACGCCCCACCCCCAACGAACCGTCCTTTGCATAATATCCGTAAAAAGATGATACAGACGTTATTATATAGGCAAAGATTGCCATTTTTGTCATACTGTAGTAGATATAGTACGGCTTAAAGGCAAACTGTATACCATCTACATAGTGTCCTATGTTAATTACACCTGTAAATATGACAATAAGCGCACCTCCAAGCAGACCTATCATAAAACTTGCCAACATTACAAACGGGCTTAGCGTGGTTGCAGAGATTATTTTGGGGAGAATAAGATAATTGGCAGAATTTACCCCCATAATCTCCATTGCATCTATCTGTTCCGTTATGCGCATGCTCCCTATCTCAGATGCTATATTCGAGCCTATCTTGCCGGCTAATATAAGTGCAATCATTGTTGAGCAGAACTCCAAAATAAGGCTCTCGCGGGCCATGTAGCCAACATACATCTTTGGAATAAAAGGATTCTCTAAATTATATGCGGTCTGCAACACAATTACGGCTCCTATGAATACAGAGATAATAGAAACTATCGGGAGTGAATCTATTATAAGTTTGTATGCCTCAACAATATACTGCCTTCTGAAAATGGCCCATTTTTCCGGCTTGGTAAATACCCTCCCCATAAGCAGCCAATACTGCCCTATAAGCTCTAAATTCTTTTTAACGCCCATAAAACACCTCTTGTATTATACCTTGATACGTATTGTAAAAACATTGCAAGTTACACATTTTTTACTTAATCCAAGACCTTGCCGGGCCTTAATGACAGGCTCGCCAATAAAGATATTGGCAAACTTATTGTTTCATTCTGTTGGCAAACGCAGACAACAAGTTGGCTAAGATTGCCAAATAATTACTAAATTTGTGGGTTATAACAACTAACACACGGTCGTTTTGAATTTACTGTATGACGTAGGAATAAGAGGGTACTCGCTCATGACTAAAATTGCGGCTCCCTTTAACATAAAGGCAAAACTTTTCTGCACCGGCAGAAAGGGGCTTATTCCTCGTATAGAACAGACAGTTAAGACAGATGCCCCAATAATCTGGGTTCACGCATCATCCGTTGGAGAATTTGAACAGGCCCGTCCCATTATAGAGTGGTACAAAACAAATGCACCGCAGTATAAGATTCTGATTACATTCTTCTCTCCCAGCGGATATGAACTTAGAAAAAACTACAATTTGGCAGACTGGGTCTTCTATCTGCCCATAGACACCGCCCTCAATGCACGCCGTTTTGTTGAGACAGTAAAGCCTGAGAAAGCCATCTTTATAAAGTACGAATTCTGGTACAACTACCTTAACTCACTAAAGAGGTTCGGTACGGAGGTGTACATAGTATCTGCCATATTCCGCCGGAACCAGCCGTTTTTCAGATGGTACGGTTTTCTGTTCAGAAAGATGCTTGGAACATACAGACACCTCTTTGTACAGGATGCCAATTCGGCAGCGCTATTGGCCGGAGTGGGTATAAAAGAGAATGTTACAATTAGCGGAGACACCAGATTCGACCGCGTTTACAAGATTACCCAAAGTTCTAAAGACCTGCCACTGGTAGATGCTTTTATAAATGGGGGGGAGGCTGCATCTCCTGTTCAGTCTGCCAACAGTCTGGTTCTTGTTGCCGGCAGCAGCTGGCCTCCTGACGAAGCTATTATTACTCATATCCTTAAAAACTTCTCAAAGATAAGGCTTCTTCTTGCCCCTCATGAGATAAGCAAAGAGCATATAACAGGAATAGAGCGCACCTTTGCCGCATATAATCCTGTTAGATATACCCTGCTCAACGAGCGCCTTGCAAACTCTGCCAAAGGGGGTGAGGAGAGAGAGGCTGTTTACAGAGAGTTATTGTGCAGCAGAGTCCTTGTAATAGACTGCATAGGCATATTGTCATCTGTGTACAGATACGGACAGATTGCCTACATTGGAGGAGGCTTTGGAGTTGGTATTCACAATATCTTAGAGGCGGCAACATACGGAATGCCAATAATATTTGGCCCCAACTACAAGAAGTTCAAGGAGGCAAAAGATCTCATTGCACTTGGCGGAGCCACAAGCATAGAGAACTACTCCAATATGTACACCATAATAAGCAAATTTGCAAACAACAGATCTGTAATAACAGAAAAAGGGGCTGTCTGCAAAAATTATGTATTATCTAATATTGGAGCCACACAGAAAGTAGTCTCAACAATAGAGAAGTTGTAGTCCATGATAAAAAGAGAGGTTGTTCATCCTGTTCTTGGAAAGATAATCTATGCAAAGAATCCCAACTCAAAATCTGTGCGTGTGAGTGTACGCGCAGGGCGCGGATTGCTTGTATCTCTCCCCACATATTGCACATACAGCAGCGCCGAGGCTTTTGTTGAGCAGAACTGCGGGCAGATAGCAGAGATGCTGCACAAAGTGGAGCAGAGGATTAATGCCCGCAAATCTGTACAGCCGGCAGATGGCGCTGTTCCCAAGGAGGCTCTTCTAAAAGAGACAGCAAAACGGGCAAGAGCCACCCTCCCCAAGCTACTTGCAGAATTAGCTGAAAAAATGAACAGAAATATAAAGATTACAGACAAGAGGGGCAATGTTGTTGAGACCCCATTCAACTATAACAGGCTCTTTCTTAAAAACAACGTCTCAAACTGGGGCAGCTGCTCTGTAAAAAGAAACATAAACCTTAACATTAACCTTATTAACCTGCCGGAGCATCTTATAAGATATGTAATCCTCCACGAGCTTTGCCACCTTGTCTATATGAACCACGGGGCACAGTTTCACGCACTTTTAAACTCTGTATGCGGTGGCAAGGAGAAAGAGCTGTCTAAACAGCTAAAAACCTATACCCTAAGAGATTAAACAAGCTGCAAGCAAACGTTTAAATCTGTAAATTTTAGTAAACCGGCATAAATTTCTCTTTTCAAAACCCCCAACACCACATTACCCTTTCCTTTGCAGCAAGGAATCTCTTTATTCCTTGATTTTAAGATATGTTATGTAAAGTAATCTGTGGCGTTACACGCGGAATAGAGGTTATACCTGTAACGGTAGAGGTAGATGTTTCACCCGGTATAGCCTTCTTTTTAGTAGGTCTTCCCGATAATGCTGTTAAAGAGAGCCAGCAACGGATAAGCGCATCGCTGCAAAAATTAGGCTTTAAGATACCGGGCAAAAAGATAACCATAAACCTTGCCCCTGCAAATGTAAGAAAGGAGGGTTCTGCATTTGACCTGCCAATAGCAGTTGGGATATTGGCAGCATCGGAGCAATTGGAACTAAAAGAGTTAGACAGATATATCATTGCAGGAGAACTGGCATTGGACGGCACGCTAAGAGCCATAAACGGAGCCTTGCCCCTAATAATCTATGCACGCGATGCAGGGTTTGAAGGGATAATACTCCCGGCCACCTCTGCATTTGAGGGGATAGAGATAGATAGCATTAAAATCTATGCAGCCAACACATTACAGGAGGTTATAGAGATTCTTCTCTCTAACGGAGAGGCCGGGCAGTACCTTGCCAGACAGAGGATAGAGGAATATTCCGGCAGCCGGGTATCTGCAAGCGGTACAAACGGTCTGCTCTCGTTAAAAATAACAGAAAGCATTAACCGCACCAACGACTACGATTTTAAAGATATTAAAGGGCAACAACTTGCAAAAAAAGGATTGGAGGTTGCCGCAGCCGGCGGTCACAACATTATAATGTCCGGCTCTCCGGGGAGCGGAAAGACCCTGTTGGCAAAGAGCATAATCTCCATTCTGCCTCCGCTAAGCAGGGAGGAGAGCATTCAGACCAGCGTCATCTACTCAATAGCAGGAGAGCTCGATTCTCATATAGGTCTAATAAAAAAGAGACCATTCAGGCAGCCGCACCACACCTCAACACTACAGGCAATAACAGGAGGGGGCAGTCATATACTTCCGGGGGAGATCTCTCTTGCTCACTGCGGAGTTCTCTTTTTGGATGAATTTGCAGAGTTTCCCCGCTCTGTTATTGAGGTTCTGAGACAACCGTTGGAAGACAGGATAATTCAGCTTAGCAGAGTACGTTCAAAAATCACCTATCCTGCCTCCTTTATGCTTATAGCCGCCATGAACCCATGTCCTTGCGGCTATTTAGATGACGACAGCGGCAGATGCAGCTGCACCTCATCTATGATTGAGAGATACCGCAGCCGGGTATCGGGACCAATATTAGACAGAATAGACATAAGGATAAATATAAAACCGGTACCAAAGAAGATTCTTGTAGATGACAGCTATGCCGAATCGAGCGCTGTAATTGCAGATAGAGTTGCAAAAGCCCGTGATATTCAGTTAGAAAGATTTAAAGAGGAGCATTTCTTTACCAATGCAGAGATTCCCTCCCCTCTTGTAAAAAGATATTGCCGTTTGGCAGAAGCGGAGAAGAAATATCTTGTGAACGTTATAGAGAGGATGGATATTTCTGCCAGAAGATACAACCGCATATTAAAACTCTCCCGCACCATAGCAGACCTTGCCGGCGAAAGAGAGATAAAGACTGCCCACATTGTACAGGCCTTTCATCTCTCTTATTAACCCATATACAAGCTATCACTATAGCCAAGGAGCGCTATTCTTAGCAACCTCTTTATAAGATTTATAAGAAAGAGAATCTGTAGTTGCTCTGTGAAAAATAGATATACCTTGTGTATTATCTAAGCAGAGGCAGGTAATTATATTGAGAAAAGCCCGTTTATTTGGGCATCTATGCAGTCTATTACATAGCTGAGGTCTTTGGGGTTATCCTCAAATTTTATGCTGTCTACGTTAATGGCTAATTTCTTGCCGTCGTTATAGTTGTCGTACCATTGGTCGTAAAGCTCGTTAAGACCTTTAAGGTAGTCTATCCTTATGGAGCTTTCATATTCGCGCCCCCTCTTCTGTATCTGATTTACAAGATTGGGGATAGAGGACTTTAGATAGATGATAAGATCGGGCGGTTGCACAAGAGACAGCATGAGGTTAAACAGCGATGAGTAGTTCTCAAAATCGCGGGTAGACATCAGCCCCATCCTGTGGAGGTTGGGCGCAAAGATTTTTGCATCCTCATATATGGTTCTGTCTTGAATGATATTTTTGCCGCTTTTGGCTATATCTACAACATCCATAAACCGTTTGTTAAGGAAGAATATCTGTAGATTAAAAGACCATCGTTGCATATCTGTATAAAAATCAGACAAGTAAGGGTTGGTATCTACAACCTCGTACCTTGGCTCCCAGTTAAAGTTCTTTGTAAGCAACCTTGTAAGGGTGGTTTTGCCGCTCCCAATGTTTCCTGCAATTGCTATGTGCATGAGTTTCTCTGTTTATCTCTTAACGCTTCTTGTTTAGGTGCAAAAGTAGATAAAAAATTGGTAATTTTGCGCACATGTTGGATTCATTCTTAGATAAGGGCAGACGCGAGAGAATGGTAAAGATTCTCTTGGACAATCCTATGGTCAACAGTGCCGTTGCAGAGGTAATGAGGCGCATTCCAAGGCATCTTTTTGTAGAAAAGGGGCTTGAACATATAGCGTACAATGACACGCCGCTCTCAATATTTGGGGGGCAGACCATATCCCAGCCCTCAACGGTGGCTGTGCAGACAAGTCTGCTTAATCTGCAGAGGGGAGACAAGGTGCTTGAGATAGGCACGGGGTGCGGCTATCAGACAGCCCTCCTTGAACTGCTTGGAGGAGAGGTCTATAGCGTGGAGCGGATTGAGGAGCTGCACAGATTGGCAGAGAACAATCTTAGGAATATAGGCTGTTTTGGGGTAAGGCTCTTTCTTGCAGACGGCCATTGCGGATTGCCGCAATATGCTCCGTTCAACAAGATTATTGTAACATGTGCAGCCAACGAGATTCCGCAGGAGCTGGTTCTGCAACTCTCTGTTGGGGGTATAATGGTTGTGCCTGTTGTACAGCAAGGCTCTACGACCAATGAGCAGCAGATGACAGTAGTAAAGAGAATCTCCAACACAGAATATGATATTAAGAAGATGGGAGCATGCAGTTTTGTGCCCATGCTCAAAGGGATAGTACAAACATTTTAACAGTAATATATGATAACAGTAAAAGCATTCTATTTTAACGATATACGGGAGTGTACATACGTGGCTTACGATGAGACAGGGGAGTGTGTCATAATAGACCCCGGCTGCCAGACTGCCAATGAGCAGCAGAGGCTTGTAAAGTTTATAGAGCAGAAGGGGCTTAAGCCGGTAAAGGCCCTGCTTACCCACGGCCATTTTGACCATATTATGGGGGCGGCCTTTGTTTTAAGGCAATGGCATCTTCCGTTTTATCTCCATAGCGAGGATAAAGGGCAGGTAGAACGCGCCCAGCCCTACTGCTCCATGTTTGGCCTTGAGATAGAGCAACCACCCACAGATACGGTAGATATCAATGACGGCGATATAATAAAATTCGGCAATTCTGAGCTGCATGTAGTTCATACTCCCGGTCATACAAGAGGAGGAGTATGTTATTATTCCATTCCCGATAAGATAATCTTTACCGGTGATTCCCTCTTTGCCGGCAGCATTGGACGCACAGATCTCCCCGGAGGAGATTATGATGCCCTTATGGAGAGTCTGTTGGGAAAGGTATGCAAGTTAGACCACAACATGAAGGTCTACCCGGGGCACGGACCCGAAACAACCATTGCACATGAACTACAGACAAACCCTTTTTTGCGTTATGAATAGGATAGTCCCCTTCTTGCTCTTTATGGGGAGCGTTGTTGCAGCTTGCGGACAGGTTCAGGCAGACAGCTCCATTATTGCAGCATCGGACAGTGTTCTTGTAGATGCTGCTTATGATTATGCCATAAGACAGAATGTAGTTATGCCAAAGGTGCCGCAGAAGGCCTCTTTTGCCGGAGAACCCGTGCCGTTGCAATACTTTGATGTGTATGAATCTTTGCAGAGAGAGATAGCCTCTCTTACCTACCAGCATGGGACAATGCTCTATATTGCCCAACTGCAGACAAGGTATAAGGAGCGTGTTATGAAGATATTGGAGGAGGAGGGTATTCCCAATGATTTCTTCTACCTCTGTATTGCCGAGAGCATGCTTCAGCCGTTGGTCTCTCCTGCCGGGGCAAAGGGGTACTGGCAGTTTATGGATGGAACGGCAAAGGAGTACGGTTTGGAGGTAAGCCCGTATGTAGATGAACGCTACAACTGGGAGAAGGCAACCAGGGCTGCTGCAAAATATTTTAGAAAGGCGTATGAGAAATATGGCACATGGACACTGGCTGCTGCATCCTATAACATAGGGATGAACAATGTAGATAACAGAATACAGCTGCAGGGGATAAAAAACTACTACGATATGCAGTTCCCTGTAGAAACGGCCCGTTATGTCTACAGGGCTGTGGCGTTTAAGACAATACTATGCAATCCGGAGGAGTACGGTTTTCACCTCTGTTCAGAAGAGCTGTTCAAGCCGGTAAAGACCAACAGGGTAAAGGTAACAGGCTCTGTGCCTAACTGGAGCCAATGGGCGGTGGAGCATAAGACCAATTTCAAGATGGTAAAGATGTTTAATGAGTGGATAAGGTCTAACAGATTAGACAACAAGACCGGCAAAGTATATTTTGTAGAGATACCTGCAGAGGGGGCCAGAATAAGATAGTTTATGGACAAAATAGAGATAACAGGGGCTAAGGAGCATAATCTCAAAGGGATAGATGTTACAATTCCAAGAGACAAGTTAGTGGTGGTTACGGGGCTTAGCGGAAGCGGCAAGTCTTCGTTGGCTTTTGATACCATCTATGCAGAGGGGCAGCGTCGTTACATGGAGACGCTGTCTGCATATGCAAGGCAGTTTATGCAGATTATGGAGAGACCTGCTGTTGACTCTATTACCGGTTTAAGCCCTATTATTGCCATTGAGCAGAAGACAACAGGCAGAAACCCAAGGTCTACGGTGGGGACTATTACAGAGATATATGATTTTCTAAGGCTTCTGTATGCGCGTGCTGCAAAGGCATACTCCCCTGTTACAGGTAAGGAGATGGTAAAGTACACAACAGAGCAGATAGTGAATCTTATTTTAAGCAGATATGAGGGTAAGAAATGTCTGCTCCTGGCACCGTTGGTGCAGGGAAGAAAGGGGCATTATAAGGAGCTGTTTGAGCAGCTGCTACGGAGGGGGTACCAGCAGGCAAGAGTAGACGGGGAGCTTCTCTATATTGCAGATGCTAAGCCTCTTGACAGATACAAGAGCCATTTTATAGAGTTGGTGATAGACAAATTAATACCATCATCGGCAGACTACAAAAGAATCCACAGCTCTGTAGAGCAGGCGTTGCATCAGGGTAAGGGGACATTGGCCATAATAGAGCATAGAGAGGTTGAAAATAATGAAAAGGGGGTGCTGCGCTATTTTAGCAGACATCTGATGTGCCCTCACAGCGGGCTCTCTTTTCCGGAGCCGGCACCACATACTTTCTCATTCAATTCACCACAGGGAGCGTGTCCAAAGTGCAAGGGGTTGGGTTTTGTGAGCCGTATAGATATGAAGAGGATTCTTCCCGATGCGTCAAAGTCTATCCTACAGGGGGCGTTTGTTCCGCTTGGAGCGTATAAGGATAACAACTGGTTCAGGATACTTGAGAGTATGGCCAAGGTGTACGACTTCTCTCTGAATGACCCGGTAGAGAGCCTTCCGGAGGAGATTTATGATATGATTGTAAACGGAACGGATGAGCTTTTTAGGGTGAATCTAAAGGACGGACGGCAGCTTGCATCGTTCCCTGGGATTGTGTCAAAATTAGAACAGCTGGAGGATGAGAATGTTGAGTCTTTTGAGAGGAGAGAGCGGTATATTGAAGAGGTGGTATGTCCTCAATGCGGCGGTTCTCGCCTAAAGAGCGATGCTTTATGTTTTAAGATAGACGGCAGGGATATTGCTCAGGTGTCTGCTTTAAGTATAGATGACCTGTATGACTGGGTTATGTCTCTGCCCGGCAGGTTAGATAAAAAGCAGATGCTTATTGCAGAGGATATTCTCAAAGAGCTTGGAGACAGGATAGGTTTTCTTAAAGGGGTAGGGCTTAACTATTTGGCTCTCAACAGGGCAACTCGCTCTTTGAGTGGAGGCGAGAGCCAGAGGATAAGGCTTGCCACGCAGATTGGCAGCAAGTTGGTTAATGTGTTGTATATATTGGATGAGCCGAGCATAGGCCTGCATCAGCGCGATAACAGGAGACTCATAGATTCTTTAAAGAGATTGAGGGATGAGGGGAATTCTGTTATGGTTGTAGAGCATGATGAGGAGATGATTAGGGAGGCAGACTGGCTTGTAGATCTTGGCCCCGGTGCCGGGGTGAGTGGAGGCAAGCTGCTTTTTAACGGAACACCTGCTACCCTTATGAAGATGAGTTTGCCAAAGATAAAGGCTTTGGGGAGCTTTACGGCTGATTATCTTAGGGGGCTTAGAAAGATAGAGGTACCGGCTGCAAGAGGTAAAGGTAACGGCCGGTTCTTGGAGCTGCTTGGGGCATCGGGAAATAATCTTAAAGGGATTGATGTAAAAATTCCGTTAGGATGTCTTGTTGGCATTAGCGGAGTAAGCGGCAGCGGCAAGTCTACCCTTATAAATGAGACTCTTATGCCGGTGCTGAGTGCCCATTTCTACCGTTCTCTTGCCAAACCGTTGCCATACAGGGAGATAAGGGGAGTGGAGTTTGTAGACAAACTGATTGTTGTAGACCAGTCCCCAATAGGCAGAACACCCAGAAGCAATCCTGCTACTTACACAAATCTCTTTAATGATATAAGAAAGCTGTTTGAGAATACTCCCGATGCCAAGATAAGGGGGTTTAAGGCCGGCCGTTTCTCCTTTAATATTAAGGGGGGCAGATGTGAGACCTGTAAGGGTGCCGGTGTTGAGGCTATTGAGATGAACTTTCTGCCTACAGTGTATGTCCGTTGCAAAGAGTGTAACGGACTGCGTTACAACAGGGAGACTTTGGCTGTTAAGTATAAGGGCAAGAGCATAAATGATGTGTTGGAGATGACCATATCGCAGGCTGTTGAGTTTTTTGAACCTGTACCATCTATAGCACAGAGGCTTAGGGCTTTAAATGAGGTTGGCTTGGGGTATGTTAAACTTGGGCAGCCCTCAACCACCTTGAGCGGAGGGGAGACCCAGAGGGTAAAACTTGCGGCCGAGCTTGCCAAAAAGGATACAGGCAACTCTCTGTATATACTTGATGAACCTACCACAGGACTGCATTTTGAGGATGTGAGGGTGCTTTTGGGGGTGTTGCAGCGGATTGTAGAGAGAGGCAATACGGTAATAGTGATTGAGCATAATTTAGATGTTATAAAATCTGTTGATTATCTTATAGATCTTGGTCCCGATGGGGGTGCAGGTGGAGGCCGCATAGTTGCCACAGGCACACCGGAGGAGGTTGCCGGGGTTAAGGGCTCATATACGGGAGAGTTCTTGGCCGAGCTGCTTTAGACCGGCACAGCAGGACAGAAAAGAGAAAAGCAGGGTACAGCAGGGCAGGAATGAGGCAAATATCTGCCCTTACCTGCCGCTAACGGCAACAAGCCCTTTAATCTTATTACAGAAAGTGTTCTCTGCAATAATCTCCTCAACCGTTACAGGCATTCTAAAACGCCAGTACCGGTTAGAATCTGACGGGTCGTTTATCCTCTCATCTGCCGGATTAGCAGAACGCAACCTAACTGAGAGAGAGAGCCAGTCCTGTACAGGCAATATGGCAAACATGCTCTTTGAAGCAAGGTTCTCCGCTATAACCCCCTCACATTCGGCAGGAGTGGCATCGGAACCCTCTCCGTGAAGCCTTCTGCCAAGCCACATCCTTAAAGTCTCGCTGTCGTGAGTAGATGTAGTACAGACACTAAGGTAGGGATACTCTGCCGGATTACCAATCTCCATACCGGGGCTTTTTGGCATTGGCTGCAGCTCAAGAGAGAGGATATGCAGATTGTTCATGCACTCTGTAACAGCACTGTTCCTCATCCCCAAATCCTCGCCACAGGCAAGCATATTGGTTGCAGCTATAAGCTGTTGCAGTTTGTTAACCGCATTATGATACCAAAGATTGTTGTTACGCCTGTAAAAGAAATCGTTGTACAGAGCATCGTACGCACTGCGCATATCGGGAGCAAGCGAGAAATAGGCATAGCTCTCCCTGCCTCCAATCATTGGATAATAGGCCCTGTGCCTGTGAGGGTCCTCTATAAACAGTGTCTCATACTCCATCTCCTTTTTGTTTACAGACCTTATAAGCACACTGTCAGAAGCCCTGCCAAATGTACCTGCAAGAGCACCGTCTGTACAATTATCTATAAACCAATCCTCCCTGCATTCAGACTCATTGCCAAGCCCCATGGCCTCCGCTATCTCCTCTCTCGAATAGGCTATGGCAGGAGAGAAGTGCCCCATAAGAGCACTGCTGTACTTTACAGGTATCTCCCATATCCTGAAAAAGCCAAGAATATGGTCCAATCTGTAAGCATCAAAATACTTAGACATCTGAACAAGCCTGCCCCTCCACCACGAATAATAATCTTTAGACATAGCTCTCCAGTTATATGTAGGGAACCCCCAGTTCTGCCCCTCCCTGCAAAAAGCATCGGGAGGAGCGCCCGCACTCTCATCTGTATGAAACAGTTCCGGATTCCTCCACACCTCCACACTCTGCGGAGCAACCCCAATAGGAATATCCCCCTTTATTACAATCCCATTCTCGTGAGCATGCCTCTTGGCGGCAACCATCTGAAGATGAAGATGGTACTGTATGAAAATATAGAAATCGGTCTCCTCCTTGCCCACAGACAACTCCTTCCATTCAGAAAAACAGGCACTTTTGTTTCTCTCTCTCAAAGCAGAGAACTCTGCATACGGTTTAAGCCAGTTCTTGTTCAATTTATAGAAGGAATAAAAGCCCGGTTGTGCAAAAGTATTATCCCTCTCAATCTCATAAATCTGCCTTAAAAAACGCATCTTTGACTCAAACACCCCCTCATAATCCAACATCTCCGCTGCATTGAGCAGCTCCCCCTCCCTCTTTATCTCCCCAACCAAACTTAAAATCCTCCCCAAACTATCTCTCTTCTTTCTCCTCTCTGCCTCCTTATCCTTTTTCCTCTTCCCTATGAACAACCCCGCAATCCTGTTGCCGGCAGACTTTACCCCCTCCTCATCCGCAACGGCAACCCGTAAGATTTCCTCTACAACACCCTCCCCCTCAGACTGCCTTATAACCTCTAACAGATTAATGTAAATGGGATGAAGAGCAAAAGAGGAGATACAATTATACGGATATGAATCCCTCCAGTTACCCTTACATGTTGTATCATTTACTGGCAACAGCTGCAAAACTCGCATTCCGCACACCTTCATGAGATCTATAAACCTCTTTATATCGCAAAAATCCCCTATCCCATGGCTGTTTTCCGTTCTAATGGAGAACACAGGAACAGAGCAGCCGGCATAGCGAGGGTTGTTACTGTAACCCTTTGATAATTCATCGGGAAAGATAACAGAAGAATTCTCCTTTATTACCGTTGAATGGCGTGCTACCTGCGGACAAGCGAACACCCTGTTGCCAGAATTTTCCCACACCGAACGGTTTAGCACAAACTTGTATTCTATAAGATCCGGCAGCTCCTCCACAGAGATGGCGCAAGACCACCTGCACCCCTCCTCACGTGTCATAGAGGGGGCTTTTGCCATATCCCAGTTGCCCAGCGCCTCTGTGTTGCCGCATAGCTGCACAGAACAGTCTGCCGGTATATTGGGAATTGTAGCCTTTATTATAAGCTCTCTGTTCTGTATGTGTGTCTGCGTATAAGGATTGCTCTTTGCCCCAAAAAAGACCTCAGAAAAGGGGGCCGAGAGAAAGGGGGCCCTTTTGTCGTTACCCTGCCATTCATCAAAACAGACTATCTTAACCGTCTCTGTATTAAGGGCTATCTTACGCTTTGGGCCATTTTCAAAAAATACCGATTCGGCATTGCCGTCTGCAGGTTTGCGCTTTATGAAATATTTATATGATATTATCCTCTCCCTGTCTGTAGGATTGCACTTTATCTCTCCGCTCCACAGCCCCTCCTTTGTGTATTGCATCTTTAGAGCTGCATCCAATTCGTTGCCCCCCAACTCTGCGGTAGACCCGGAGATATAGAGCTCCTCGCCCCATTGAGTATTATAATTAATCAAGAATCTTATTGTCACGTTTTAACCTTTTAACAGCAGTATTCATAATAATCAAGGAAACCGTTCCGCATACTATCATTGCCAAAGCCTGTGATTCATGGGATATTGTAGCAAACACAACGCCTGTCTGCTGCTCTATGCCGTAAACAGCCAGCAGCGCCATGCTTATTACAAGGTGGTAAGCCCCAATCCCCCCCTGTACAGGAACAGTCCACCCAAGCCCCCCTACTATCATAAGGAAGAGGGCATCTATTGCCGTAAGACCGTGAACCTGTGGAAAAGCGTATATGGTGGTTAGACTTGTAAGCCAGTATGTCCCCCATAAAAGAGCCGTATAGAGCAGAAACAGCCATTTGTGCTTCATCTTGAATGCAGAAAGGAACCCCTTTACAAGCCCCTTTACTATTCCGCTCAGTTTGTTGAATATCTTAAACCTGCCCAATCTCTTTCTTAAAAGAATAGGAACAATTACAATTGCCAACAAAACAACAGCGGCAACTATTCCGTAAAGAATACTCCCTGTAACCTTTGTAATTACAGGCTCCAACAGGGTCTCCCCTATAAAGCTGCCAAACTGCTGCCATTTAAATATAATGAGGAACAATACCCAGAAGATAAGGCAAAAAAGGTCAAATGTCCTCTCCAACACCACCGTGCCCAACACCCCCTCAAAGTTTATTTTGCCTGTACGGGCTATAACTCCGCACCTTGCAAGCTCCCCTGCTCTTGGAAAGACAAAATTTGTAAGATAAGCCACCGTTACCCCATTATACGCCTCCATCCTGCTTACCCCGCCATTTAAAGGGAGCATAATCAGCCTCCACCTCAAAGCCCTAAAGACAAATCCCATAATCCCAATAAGCATAGAGACAGCTATCCATACATAGTTGCAGCTCAGCAGCCCCTCTATAAAATCTCTCCACTTAACACCCCTGAACGAAAAATAGAGCAACACAACAGACAGCAAGAGGAAAATCATGCTTCTGACTATTTTCCCTGCCCTCTCTTTCCTGCTCTTATCTGACCGAGGTGCTGTTGTTACCTTTGGGGTCTCTTTTTTTGCCTCCATTACCTGTCTCTGTTCATAATGTAAAACTACGGCAAAAAGTTGGTGTTAGAATCGGGAAATATAACCTTTGGCTTAAACTCTGCCGCCTCCTGAGGTGTCATCTGCGCGTATGCCATTATTATAACCAAGTCTCCGGGAGAGAACTTATGCGCAGCCGCACCGTTAAGACAGATCTTGCCGCTCCCCTTCTCTCCAACAATAACGTATGTCTCAATACGCTCCCCGTTATTGATATTTACAACGGCAACCTTCTCGTTAGGACACAATCCGGCAGCCTCTGCAAGAAGACCATCTATTGTAATGCTCCCTATGTAGTTAAGGTCTGCCTGAGTTACCTTTGCCCTGTGTATCTTTGATTTAAGTATCTCCAAAAGCATTTTATATCAATTATTTTACGCAACCTCTGCAAGCATGCCTTTCACAGACAACGCTGCCGATTAAGTTACAACTCTATATTATCTATAAGCCTTACTGTTCCCGCATAGACAGCACACCATAACCTTATATGCTCTGCATCTTTCCAATTGACAATCCTCTTTAGTGTTGCAGAATCTACCAACTCTATATACTCTGTCTTTAGCTCTTTATTAGCGTCTATCTCCTTGGTAAGCAGCTCTATAACCTCACCGGGAGTATAACGGCCAACAAGCCCCGATGCCTTGGATATTGTAGCATATATATGAGGCGCCGCCCCCCTCTGTGCAGGAGACAGAAGCATATTCCTTGAACTTCTCGCAAGCCCGTCTGCATCTCTCACTATAGGACAGCCTACTATCTCTATATGGTAGCCCAATTTGGCGGTCATACACCTTAATATTGCCAGCTGCTGAAAATCCTTCTCCCCAAAGAAAGCCTTTGCCGGCTTCACTATATCAAACAGCCTTGTAACCACCTGTACCACCCCGTTAAAATGGCCCGGTCTGCGCGGCCCCTCACCGCATAGGTCGAGCCCCTCTAAATCAAAGACCTTATTGCAAGGTTGTGGATAAATCTCTTTAACCCCCGGAGCAAAAACTATATCTGCCCCATGCTTCTCCAACAGAGCGCAGTCTGCCTCCAATGTTCTTGGGTAGGTAGCAAGGTCGTTGGGATTATTGAACTGTGTTGGATTTACAAATATGCTTACTACTGTATATCTGCAAGTTGAGGCTGCCCTCTCTACCAATGAGACATGGCCGTTGTGCAGTGCTCCCATTGTTGGGACAAAGCCAATATCATCTCTGTTTGGAAGAGCATTATACGCAGTATAGAACTCCTCCAAGGTTTTAGCTATAATCATTTTGTGTATAGATCCGTTACGCAGGTGCAAATGTAGAAATTTTTTTCATTCTGCATATCAGTTCATCTCCAAGAGCAGATTTTACCTCTATATGAGCCATTACCGCAGTAACAAACGGATTACTCTCAAAAGTGCCGCGCACCTGCTCAAAATCTAACTCCTTCTCGTATCTCGAACCATCTGCACCAAAACCGGTCATAGATGCCAACGAGAACTCCTTTTTAGCATCCTCGTACAGCATTCTGTCTAACCCCACCACAGACTCCTTCCACCTCTCAACCAATGAGATTACATCTGTTGCCGTTATCTGTTTAAGGTCTATGCCGTAGAAGCTCTCTATTGCTTCGTATGCCCACCTCCACTCGTATGTATAGTAGTTGAGGTGCATCTTTTCAAACTCCGCATTTATATATTTAAGATGGTTTATCCGTCCCGATTCTATCCCCTCAATAAGATATTCCACCTCACTTTTAGGAGCTATAAGTCCCGATATATCTACCCATTCCCCCCTTCCTGTGCAGGTATCCGGAACAAGCCTCTCCCTTATCTGCTCGTTGCTTTTAAACTCCACCCCCTCCAAACGTTTTATTATAGAGTTGCCCAAGAACTTGTTTATTGCCATTCTGTACAGCTGTATCCCCCTCTTTAGAGCAGAGTTGGTTATCTTGGCACTGTGGTATGAGTATATATCCGAAAGCTCCCCGCTTGCATCTATTAAAGACTGAAGTATCTTAAGCCCTTTTAACATCTTTTGTATTGTATATGGGCTTAGCAGGTTGTAATTTACAAAGTCCAACACATTTGTATCCGTTCGTCTGTCTCGTTTAGGCCATTTCTGAGCATCTCGTATTGTCCCCACGCTGCGCAAGTTTACGCCGGGAGCCAAAAATGTTGTATTGTTCTTCTCTATGAGATACGAGAATGGCAGTTTAGAGGTATCAGAGTGGGTAACATGCCGTCCCATAACAAGAGAAAAGGCACCAACGCGAGACGGCCAAAGGATATAGGAATCAGATGAGGTCTTTGCCCCTCTTTCCAATATCCCATGATGAATTGGTCCCAACTTGTACATGTGGTTGCTCTGATTAGAGCCCGACCCTGCATTCATGAATGAGAACATTCCCGCTATTAAAAGTGTAGATTTATGATGTGTCACCGTGTACGGCCCGGCAAAAATAGAACAAGCCTCGCCATTCTCCCCGTGGCAATTGCTAAAGAACAGAGAATCACATGCAGAATAGCCATGGCTTAACAGACAGCTCTGCCCCACAAAACAACGGGTAAGCATTGCATTACTATCTATAGAGCTTCCCGATGATATAATAAAATCATCACATATTACACCATTGCCAATATTTACAGGAGCATGTTCATTACTGTTTATGCTTCCGTTTACCAACCGGCTTGCCCCCTTTATACTACAACTGCTGCCAATCCTCACATTCCTAATGGAGCCGGTATTCATAATTGTAACATTATCCCCAATAGACCCTCTGTCAGACGCATACTTGTTGCAGTAATACTCCGTTATCTCTCTCATACGCGCAGCCAATTTTGGCCTGTGCCGGTACAGAGCCATTATATATGCACTTTGAGCAGACAGCTTGTCATTTATTGGAATACTACGTCCTCCCATCTCATTAAGGACCGCCACCTCTACCCCATTGCCAAACCGCGACACCCCATCTACATACATTATATCTACATTAATTATTACAACATTCTCCCCAATATTGTAATTGGCTATGTAATTATGCACATGGTCTATATAGCAGTTGTTCCCAACCGTCACATTGTGCAGGGCCACATTATGCAACCCGGCATGCCTCTTTACCCCGCCGGGCATAGTAAACTCCCTATCAAAAACACCTAAGCAGACCCTCCCATAAAATGAAACATGATCTATGTTCTCTCCCCTAAACCCCTCTGCAACCATAACAGAAGACCAGTCCTCTGCCTTGCAGAACCGGCTCTTCAACTCTTCAATCTCTTTAAATGTCAATCCCCTGTACTCCATATTATGCACCTATTAATTACATATCTTTTTATAACAAAACAATATAGACCCTGTTACCGTTGTAAAAGTATATATAAAAATATTCCTTAGCAAATCCCCTATAGTTTTTACTGCGCTAAGAATCTACTGCCACAATGCTTCTTCCTGCCAACCTACAGGGAAGCCCATGGCGAGCAAGTCTATATCATGATATGCTACGAATAGTTTGAGTAGAGAACTTTTTAAGTCTTTGCAAGGAGTTATGGTTTGCTCCAAATATAATAAGGTACACAACTGGTGGTACAGCTTGATAGGCGTCCGGGTTGGAGTAAGCCAATGGAGAGGAAG
>CAVIKQ010000008.1:15187-25098 GCA_963643305.1 Eggerthellaceae bacterium | reverse complement strand
TGTTTTTAGTATTGTGTATAATAGTATTGGCACAATCAGATATAACTGCACAAAATTATACAGACTATTACAAAGGAGATACAATAATAGTGGCAGACAAGAATACCTATTCCATAAAGTATACTCAAACAATCGTTTCTTCCATGGCGTTTATACGTGTAGGTAACGTTAACAATGTAAAAAAGGTTATAGAAGGCTCTTTGCAAACTTTTCTATTGCACAGGATTGGATTTTTTGTATTTTGATACGGTTTTTATCGCAATTTGAGTAAATTCAATCGTGTACAAATTCATAGTGTTTCTAAGAATTTATTAAGATCCTCTTTTGTAGTGCAAGTTGTAATATTTCCCTCTCTGTATTGCCTACGGCTCTCTTCAAGCCTCTTTTCAAGCTCTGGTGAAAGGACAAAATCGTTTTCATAAACAGGGGTAAGCATATAGGAGACTTTTCCTCTGCGTCTGATTACCACCTGCTCCCCATTATCTGCAAGGGTAAACATGGATGCCTGCTTCTCCCTAAATTCCCTTGATGTAATCTGAATTACTGCCATATTTTTAGAATTTTATATTGCGTACCAATTATGGTACACAAATGTAATTCTTTTTCTCTAAACTACCAAACTTATTATAGTCGATAAAACACAATGTACATTTTTATTAACGAGGAGAAATATTAGGTTCGCTAACGCACAGCTTTTCTATCATTCAGACATTATACCGTAATTGTTGTTTTAATCCTGTACAAAAAATCGATTTTCAGCCAGTGAACATAGAGTAGTCTTTAGGTAAGAATTAGAGATTTAAAATCTCCAATCAATTTAATTAAGGATTTGTTAACCTAAATTGTATAATTTTATGTTCTTAAAAAATCGATTTGTCAAGTATTACGTATTTGTAGTACTTGCCTTTGCTCTCCTGATACCAGCGGGAGCTGTTCTTGCACAGAACATATCTGTATCGGGTACAGTTACAGATAAGAGTAGCGAACCGCTACCCGGAGTGTATGTAGTACTACAGGGTAATAAAACAGTTGGTACCGCTACCGATGCCGATGGTAAGTATGTAATATCTGTACCATCTAACGGAGTACTCATCTTCACATCCATGGGCATGCAGGATGTAATAGTTCCTGTTAATGGCAAAAGTGTCATCAATGTTGTAATGGAGGAGGATGCAACAACACTTAACGATATTGTTGTTGTTGGTTACGGTACTCAAAAGAGAGCCAACCTTACAGGTGCCGTTGCAACGGTAGATGTTGGAAAGAATTTGGAGGCCAAGCCTGTATCTGATGTAGGTAAAGCTCTTCAGGGTTCTGTACCGGGACTCACAGTCATTAACAACAACGGTTCGATTGATGCAGAACCTACTATTACTGTTCGTGGTATAGGAACCTTGTCTAACAGTGGCACATCAACACCTCTATATGTTGTAGACGGAGTTCCAATGGAAAGTCTCTCTTATCTTAACCCTAATGATATTGCATCTATCTCTGTTTTGAAAGATGCTGCCTCTACCTCTATATACGGTACACGCGCTGCATTTGGTGTTGTACTCATTACAACCAAGTCATCAGGCTCAGAAGACAAGGTAAAAGTTTCATATACAGGTAACTTTGGATGGAGCCAGGCAACACACCTTCCTAACTACAGCACTGTTGTAGATCAGGTTGCAGCTTTCAATGAGGCAAATATTGCTTGCGGAACCGACCCTGAGCTATTTGGTATGTACACAAACACAACTGCATATCTTAAAGCTGCACAGGACTGGCAGACCAAGCATAAAGGTAAATCAGGCTACCGCGAGATGGTTGCAGGTGACGACTATTTCTACGATGCAAACGGTGTTGCAAACTATGTAGCGGACTGGGATGTTAGAAAAATAATGTTTAACAATGCAACCCCTTCTCAGAACCACAATGTTGCCATTCAGGGCAATAGTTCAAAAACAAACTATTATTTAGCTTTTGGTTATGATAAGGAGCAGGGTGTTCTCGAATTTAATCCCGATCACGTTTACAAGCACAATCTGACAGCAAACATCTCAACCCAGGTTAAGCCTTGGCTAACAGTTGGTACAAGAATCAACTACTATGACAAGAAATACACCTATCCATACCTGCGTCAGAACACATATCAGTATATGTGGCGTTGGGGAAGCATGTTTGGACCTTGGGGCTATATGAAAGATGCCGAAGGGAACATTTATGATTGTAGACAGGCTATAGGTTACAGAAATCAGGCAGGTGATGCATATACAAGATTAGACAACTTCCGTATGACCGGCTTTTTAAAGGCAGACATTGTTGAAGGCCTTACCCTTAATGCAGACTACACCTATACCTACAAGACAGTAAGATATAAAGGTGTTGGTCTTCCTGCAACATTATGGAACACATGGGGCGGCTTTAAGTCAACAACCACAGCTCCATCTGTACTTAGCACAACATCATTTGTTGAGACAAGCAGATCATTCACAAAGAATCATGTTGTAAATATCTACGGCAACTACCAGATTACAGTTGCAAATGACCATAACTTTAATTTAATGGCAGGTTTCAATGCAGATGAGAACGAGTATGAATATCTGTACTATGAAAACCACGATATTTTAGATTACAGCAAACCTGAGCTTGCCTTAACTCCAACATTCTATTCATACACCCACAACCATACCAGTACAGGTTCTGCAGGTTTCTTTGGCAGATTGAACTACGACTATAAAGGGAAATACCTTGTTGAGGGAAATATCCGTTACGACGGTTCATCTAAATTCCCATCAAACAGCCGTTGGGCAACATTCACATCTTTCTCTGCAGGTTGGAGAATATCAGAAGAAAAATTCTTTGAGCCTGTAAGAGAGGTTGTAAACAATGCCAAGCTGAGGGCTTCATACGGTGAGATAGGTAATCAGGAGATTGGAAGCAATATGTTCCTAAAGACCATGACACGCAAATCTAACGGTGTTTACTGGATAGGTTCTAACAATCTTAAGATGGACTACTTTGGAACACCTAAGATGGTATCTGAAGACCTTACATGGGAGAGTGTAGCTACTACAAACTTCGGTCTGGATTTGGGATTATTTAAAGGTGACCTTAACGTAACATTAGACTGGTTCCAGAGAGAGACTAAAGGGATGTTGGCAGTAGGACAGACATTGCCTCAGGTTCTTGGCACATCTGCGGCATACGAAAACGCAGGTACGCTTCGTTCTCGCGGCTGGGAGATTAACATAGACTACCGCCACACATTTGAGAATGGCCTTAATATCTACGGTAACTTTAACCTGTCTGATTACAAAACAGTTGTAACAAAATGGGATAATGACACCAAGCTCCTTAACCAGAACTATTCCGGCAAGGAATATGGCGCAATCTGGGGATTCAAGACAGACAGATACTTCACATCAGCCGAGGATGTTGCAAACTCCCCTTCACAAAAACTTCTTGAGAGCGGCAAGTTTGTATATGGCCCGGGCGATATAAAATTCAAAGATATTAACGGTGATAACGAGATAAACTGGGGTAAAGGTACAGCTGACGACCACGGAGATCTTGTTAAGATTGGTAACACGACTCCGAGATACCAGTACAGCTTGCGTTTAGGCGCATCTTGGAAAGGTTTTGACTTGGATCTTTATATGCAGGGTGTAGGCAAAAGAAGCGTTTGGACAACATCTGCCTTTGTTATTCCGTTCTCAAGAGGAACAGATGCAATCTATGCAAACCAGATGAGCTATATTACCCAAGAAGAGATAGCAAATGGCAATATAAGCCAGTCTAAAGATCATCCACGTATGTGGGGCGGTGCAAACGGTGCGCGCGGAAACATTGGTTCATCTATTCTTGCAGGAGGCGGAAGATTCAACTACTATCCACAGGATAAATATCTTACCAACATGGCATACTTGCGTATGAAGAATATAACATTGGGGTACACTATTCCTCAGAATCTCACCCAGAAAGTTGATGTAGAAAAGGTAAGGTTATATGTAAGTGTCTACAATGCATTTGACATTATCAACCATGCTAACGGTTCCGGTGTAGACCCTGAGATTAACACAGGAAGCGGCATAAATTCAGATTCCGGAGCTTGGGGACGTACAGATCCTATAATGCGTACATTCTCATGCGGAGTACAAGTTACATTCTAATATAAAAAGACAATAGTATGAAACCGAACATGAAAATCTTTGGAATTAATTCGTCCAAGTTGATATATCAAAGATTTTCATCGTGAGAGAGAACGATAGTGAACGGCTATCAGACTCTCACAGATTTTTAATTATTGTTTTTAAATTAAAAATTTTGATAGTATGAAAAATAATAAATATATTCTGTTAATGATTTTGTCGCTGATATTTGTAACAAGTTGCGACAAGTTGTTGGATAAAGATCCATACGTGGACTTTACCGATCCATCTTTCTGGAGCAGTGAAACCAACGTTGAAACATACTGTAACAAATACTATGATGAGTGGATAGGTTACGGCAACGGTGGTGGACAGGGAGCATACTACTACCAGACATTGAATGACAACCAGGCTTCATCGGGATTTTCTGAGTTTACAAAGAATGTTCCTGCAACTAACAGCACATGGAGTGCCTCTTATGAGGAGATAAGACGTGCCAACCTTGCCATTGAGAGGATTCCTAATATATCAAGCATGAGCGAAAGTGCCAAGAACCACTGGATTGGCGTTTCGAGACTTTACAGGGCTATACAACATTACAGCATTGTAAGAGAGCTTGGAAACTGTATCTGGGTTGACAAATATCTTACAGACTCTAAGGAGGATAAAGATGCTTATCTGTACTCTTCTCGTACAGACAGAGATGTAGTAATGGATAATGTACTGGAGGATCTTAATTATGCAGTTTCTAATATAAACAAGAACGGCAGCAGCAGAACAGCAATCAACGTTAATGTTGCACAGGCTGTAAAGGCAGAAATCTGCCTGTATGAGGGTACATTCAGCAAATACCGCTCATCTCAAGATGGTCAGAAAGCGGCAGATGCCTCACGTGCAAACAGATACCTCACAGAGTGCAAAACAGCCTGCGAAGCCATTATGAATAGCGGCAGCTTTGCTCTTAACAGTGATTATCAGGCCAATTACAACTCATTGGATCTAAGCGGCAACAAAGAGATGATTATGTACAAGAAATATCTATACGGTGTTCTTGCACACTCTCTTATAGATTACACCTGCTCCTCTACCATGATGAGCGGAATGTCTAAGGCTGCTTTTGACTCATACCTGTTCAAAGATGGGCTTCCTCTTGGACTTACAGCCGAAAACACTACAGACCATGGCGTTTTGGTTGGCGATGGTGACGATGCAAGATACAACATTGAGAACCTTTTGTCTGTTAGAGACCCTCGTTTGTCTGCATGCGTAGATGCAACTCTTTGCTACCGTGGTAAAGGATATGTTCGTTTTGGAGAAGGCATGGTACAGACCTCATCTACAGGTTATGGTGTTTACAAATTTGACAACAAAAACATTGAGACCATTCGCAGAAACCAGACAAGCTCAAACGAGACAGATGCTCCTTTGTACACCTTGGCAGAGATTTATCTTAGCTATGCAGAGGCATGTGCAGAGCTTGGCCAGTGCTCACAGAACGTACTTGACCTAACTATCAACAAACTGCGAGACCGTGCCGGTATGCCGCATCTTGCTGTTGCCCCTCAGCACGACCCTGCAAACAATATGAACGTAAGCGATCTTCTTTGGGAGATTCGTAGAGAGCGTAGAATAGAGATGATGTACGACAAAAATGACCGTTACTGGTCACTTATCCGTTGGCATCAGTTAGACAAATTAGACAATGTCAAATATCCGGATCAGACTCGTGGTGCATGGGTTGGCACCGTTACCGGTGAGGCAACTGTTGATTCAGAGGGTTATATAGACTGTGCCAAGGGTATGCAGCGTGTCTATGCTGCCAAGCACTATCTACAGCCAATTCCATCGGGACAATTGGATTTGAATCCAAATCTCGGACAGAATTACGGCTGGTAATTATAAAGTCATATATTAACAGAACAGGGGATGAATCAAATCACCCCCTGTTTTATTTTAGTGGCCTAAACAAGTTTACAATGCTGCATTCGGTTTGCAGTTTATTGTACCAATGAAAAGAGAAACTCCCGCTCCTTCTCTGATGACAGAATCCGTGTCTCTATAGGGATATAAAAAAGACGCTTTTTTACCTCATTAGACAGATACCTGTTGTTTGCAAGCCGCACACTGTCCTTTTCCGTTGTAAAAATAACAGACAACGGATACTTGGCAACCAAGCCGTTTATATTACGCACAGCCCCTCTGCCAAAATTGCAATGATCCGGAAAAACAAGGCTGTCCAACACCTTAAAACTCCCCCTTATATGCTCTCTGAGATGAGAGTCATTGGCAATTCCGCTAAAAAGAACCGCACTCTTTGAATAAAGGTATCTCTTATCTGCCTCAACATCAAACACAGGCAGAGGCTCATTATATGCTGTAGCAGCAAAAAAAAGCCTTTGCTCCGGTTTAAGCATCAACTCCTTTTCCCACACAGGTGTCTCCCTTTCAATGAACTCAGAAGCTGCTAACTCATTAACATACTCATCATCGGAAAAATATAAAGGAGAATTGGTAACAACTATACTTTGGGCTCGATTCATCTGTTCCGGCAGATCTCTCAGACGGCCTATCGGCAACAGATTATCACTATACACCGGTCTGTTATAACTCATAAGCAACACAGAGCTGCTTGGTTTTACACGTCTGTGCTGAAAAGCATCGTCTAAGATAACAAGAGGTTTCTTACAACCCTGCGTCCCCGCACAATCCCTTAAAAGCCTCTCTATTCCCACCCTCCTATCCTCACAGACAGCAACAGTAATCTGCGGAAACTTATTCTTAATCTGCAAAGGCTCATCCCCCACATTCAAATAATCTTCATGGGCACTTACAACCCTATAGCCCCTTGTCTTGCGCCTGTACCCTCTTGAAAGCACCATTATATTATACTCCCCCGGAAAATATTCCTCTATCCTCCTTACCATCATCTCCGTAAAAGGGGTCTTGCCTGTTCCCCCAACCGTAATGTTTCCAACGCAAATCACAGGAACAGAGCACTCTACGCTCTTTTTAATCTGCCTGTCATATAACAAATGCCTTAAACTGAGCACAGCCCAATAAGGGAACAAAAAAACCTTGCTTTTAAGTGGTAACATACTATAATCAAGTAAATTAATAACTATTCTCCCCATCTTCCCGATATATAATCCAGCAACAGTAGTACCTGTTGCGGATCATTTTCGGTAACCAACCTCATCCTTGTCTCTTTAAAATCAGGCAACGCCTTAAAATAGTTGCTCAAATGCCGTCTCATCTCCAATACCCCAACACGAGGACCCTTAATCTCAACCGATTTTAGAAAATGCTTCCTTGCAAGCTCCACCTTCTCATTCACAGTAAGCGGAACCATCTCCTCCCCGGTATCAAGAAAATGCCTAATCTCCCTGAATATCCACGGACGCCCGTAGGTAGCCCTGCCAATCATAATACCATCTACCCCATACCGGTCAAACGCCTCCTTTGCCCCCTGCACCGTTGTAATATCGCCATTCCCTATTATAGGGATATACATTCTCTGATTATTCTTCACCTCCCCTATCAAAGTCCAGTCTGCCTCCCCCTTATACATCTGGCAACGAGTTCGTCCATGAATAGTAAGTGCCTTAATACCAACATCCTGCAACCTCTCGGCAAGATCTACTATTATCTTACTGTCATCATCCCAGCCAAGCCGTGTCTTTACCGTAACAGGAAGCCCAACCGCATCAACTATCCTTTTGGTTATCTCTATCATCTTGTCCGGGAAACGCATCATACCACTACCGGCCCCCCTCCCCGCAATCTTATTAACCGGACAGCCAAAATTTATATCTATAACATCGGGGCCCGCACCCCCCGCCAATTGCGCCGCATTCTCGGCCATTTTTGCCGCCTCCACCATAGCATGGGGGATATGTCCGTAAATCTGTATCCCGATAGGCTTCTCATAGTCGTATGTTACAAGTTTACGCAACGCCTTCTCCGCATCACGCACCAAGCCGTCAGACGGAACAAACTCCGTGTACATCATATCCGCCCCATACTCCTTGCAGATATACCTAAAAGAGGGATCCGTCACATCCTCCATTGGCGCAAGGAAAAGCGGTTTTTCTCCCAAATCTATATCACCAATTCTCATACAAACACAACTCCAACTGCAAAGTTATAACAGAATAAACAACTCCTATTGCATAAAGCAAATTTTTTCTTAAAAAATACGCTTCCCGATAGCTGTATTAAGATAAAGTAGATACTTTTGCACATTGGTTCTAAAAATACACACGTATATGCTAAACAAAGAGATTAAAAAGATAGCAGTACTCACATCGGGAGGCGATTCACCAGGAATGAATGCAGCAATAAGAGCTGTTGTAAGGACAGCCATCTACAAAGGGCTCGAATGTATTGGCGTAATGAGAGGATATAGCGGCCTTATAAACAGAGAGTTCATGACCATGCAGAGCCACTCAGTATCCAAGATTCTCCAGCATGGCGGTACCATTTTAAAATCCAGCAGATGCCCCCAATTTAAAGAGAAAGAATACAGACAGATAGCAATAGACAACATGCAAGGATGCGGCATAGACGCCCTTGTTGTCATTGGCGGAGACGGCTCATTCAGAGGAGCACATCTGCTTACAACAGAGTTTGGGTTTCCCGTTATTGGCATACCCGGCACAATAGACAACGACATTTACGGAACAGACTACACCATAGGCTTTGACACAGCAATAAACACGGCCGTAAGCGCAATAGACAAGATTAAAGACACAGCAGACTCGCACAATCTCGTATTCTTTGTAGAGGTTATGGGCAGAGACGCCGGATTTATCGGTCTCTACACCTCATTAGGCACAGGAGCAGAAGCCACCCTCATTCCTGAGGTACATCCCGACATAGATTCCCTTTGCCAGTACCTTTACAATGAGCGGCGCAAAAACAAAACCAGCGGTGTTGTAATTGTTTCCGAAGGGGGCATTTACGGTTCAGCCATGGAGGTAGCCGAAAAAGTTAAGAAGATACTTCCCGACTACGAAACCAGAGTTACCACTCTTGGGCATATCCAGCGCGGAGGCTCCCCATCATGTATGGACAGAGTCTTGGCAAGCGTGCTTGGATACCAAGCTGTTGAAGCCCTATTAGCCGGCAAGACCGATGTCATGGTTGGACAGGTGAACAATCAGATTGCATTTACCCCGTTCCAAGAGGCATGCAGCAAGCATAACCAGATTAATGAGTTGTGGTATAAGATTTCTCACATAGTATCATTATAAAATTAATTCTAAATGTGATTTCTGCGTTATGCTCGTTTCGCAAGCCTTGAAATCCTCATCTATAATTAATTTTATCATATCACAAGGAGGGATGGCTCATGGCCATCCCTCCTTATATACACGATTTTCTAAAATCCACCTAATACGCATCAATCTCCTAAAAGCCGTATAAAAAGCATAGGCACAAGATGTAAAAAAGAGAGATGGTACCACACCACCTCTCTTATCCTACTTAATTTTCTAAAATCCACCTAATATGCATCAATCTCCTTAAAAGTCGTATAAAAAGCGTAAGCACAAGATGTAAAAAAGAGAGATGGCACCACCACCTCTCCTATCCTATCGTAATTTTCTAAAATTCGCTTAATATGCAACTAACTAAAAGTTTTGTGAGCGCAGTGTACTAAACGTACATGAGCGAAACAAAATCTTGAAAGTTAGGCAGCAGATTAAGATGAATTTTAAAAATTAAAATTTTAGTCGTTTAAGCTAAACCTATAAAACCCAGTCACCCTCACCTCAGGAT
>CAVIKQ010000008.1:0-15177 GCA_963643305.1 Eggerthellaceae bacterium | reverse complement strand
CAGGATCAACACCCTTGAGATACTCTTTAACAGAAATCTTACCATCCTTTACAAAAGTCTGCTCTTCGAGAGTGCTTTCCTTAAAGAACTTGGCCAAACGACCTTGAGCAATATTCTTAATCATCTGCTCTGGAAGATTAGCTGCTTTTTCAGCTGCAACTTTGGTTTTAATATCTCTTATCTCCTGAGCCTGAGCTTCGGTAATATTACCTTTCATTATGCCCTCATTGATATGCTCTTCGTTCTCAGCAATATAAAGGTTGAAACCGGCCTTTTTAAGAGCTGCCTCAACAGCCTTTTTAACCTGCTCCTCTTTGGTTTTCTCAACAGCAATCTCCAACTCCTTATCTATTACGCTCTGAGGACAATCCTCTTTACTTACAGATACAGGAGCCATTGCAGTAATCTGCATTGCTATCTCCTTGGCAGCGTGCTCATCTATAGCTTTTGAAAAACCTACAATAGTAGCAACTTTGCCATTCATGTGAATATATGTTCCAATATATGGAGCCTCTATCTTACCATAGAAAGGTATTGCATGTTTCTCGCCACTTTTGCCGGTCTGCTGAGTAATAGCCTCCTCTATGGTAGCACCGTTGAACGATGTTGCCATAAGAGCAGCCATATCTGCAGGCATATTCTCAAGAGCCGTATTAGCTATACCGTTTGCAAGAGCCTGGAAATCTGCGTTCTTTGCAACAAAATCTGTTTCACAGCCAAGGCATACAAGCACACCCTTTGTGTGATTTGCATTGGTAAGCGCTATTACAGAACCCTCAGAAGTCTCTCTGTCTGAACGTTTAGCTGCAACCAATTTACCCTTCTCACGGATAATCTCCTGCGCTCTTTCGTAATCACCGTTGGCCTCAACAAGAGCTTTTTTGCAGTCCATCATACCGGCTCCGGTCATTTGACGTAGTTTTGCTACATCTGCTGCTTTAATATCCATTGTTAAATCTTTTTATTCGTTAATAATTACTCTGCTTTAGCCTCTGCCTCTGCTGCAGGTGCTGTCTGCTCAACAGGAGCAGCCTCCTCCTTTGGAGCAGCATTTTTACGAGGACGTACCTTCTTTCCAACAGGAGCCTCCCCCTCTTTGCTCTCCGAAGCCTGTATCTCTTTCTCCTTTTCCTTCTCTAGTCTTCTCTCCTGAAGACCCTCTGAAATAGCGTCACATAATGTTCCAACTATCAAAGAGATAGATTTAGCTGCATCATCATTTGCAGGAATTACATAATCTATAGGAGTAGGGTCGCAGCAGGTATCAACCATTGCTATAACCGGAATACTAAGACGGTTAGCCTCTCTTACAGCATTCATCTCTTTCTGAACGTCTACTACAAACAGAGCAGACGGAAGTCTGTTAAGATCTGCAATTGAGCCGAGGTTTTTCTCCAATTTTGCTCTCTGACGGGTAATCTGAAGTTTCTCTCTCTTTGCAAGAGTATCAAATGTACCATCTGAAACCATCTTGTCTATGGTGTTCATCTTCTTTACAGCCTTGCGGATAGTAGGGAAGTTAGTAAGCATTCCACCAGGCCATCTCTCTGTAACGTATGGCATTCCGGCAGCCTTTGCTTTCTCTGCAACTATATCTTTAGCTTGCTTCTTGGTAGCAACAAAAAGAACCTTTCTTCCTGCTCTTGCAAGCTGTTTCATCATATTTGCAGCCTCATCTATTTTAACTACTGTTTTGTGAAGGTCAATGATATGGATTCCGTTTTTCTCCATAAAGATGTAAGGAGCCATCTTAGGATTCCATTTTCTCTTTAAGTGACCAAAGTGAGAACCGGCCTCTAACAGGGCCTCAAAATTTGTTCTTGGCATTTTTGATTTTTTTGTGAAACTGTCTCTTTTTTGCAGTTTCGGTTAATAACTCTTTATCAATCCCATAATGTAGCCGCCGTAGCAGATCATCGGGATTTTTCGCAGCCGAACAAGTATCAAGTAGTTAACATGCTTCCCAACCTACGCGGTAGTTGTTGGGAAGCTATATTAAATCTTTCTACTTTATAGAATTGCTCAAAGATAAGCAGATTCCTATATTCAGGCTGTGCAAAAACAGCAACGACAGTATGTTTATACTAACGTTTACTGAACTGGAAGCGTCTACGTGCGCCAGGCTGGCCCGGTTTCTTTCTCTCAACCTCACGAGAATCGCGGGTTAAGAAGCCGGCAGCTTTAAGCTGTGAACGATAAGCCTCTCTGTCTATCTCGCATAGAGCGCGTGAAATTGCAAGTCTCAAAGCCTCTGCCTGACCTTTGATTCCACCTCCAACAAGATTCACCTTAATGTCATAGTTTGCAGCTGTTCCTGTAAGCTCAAGAGGCTGCTTCACAATGAACTGAAGAGTTGCCTGAGGAAAATATGCAGCCAACTCCTTTCCATTAATGGTAATGTTACCATTGCCGGATCTAACATAAACGCGGGCAACAGCCGCTTTACGTCTTCCTAATGCATTAATCAATTCCATAGCTGTTAAATCTCATTAAGGGTGATTACTCTTGGCTGCTGAGCAGCATGAGGATGCTCACTGCCTGCATAAACATAAACATTACGGAACAGATCCGCGCCAAGCCTGTTCTTAGGAAGCATTCCCTTAATGGCATGCTCCAACACAGCTGTAGGTTTACGTTTCAAAAGCTCTTTTGGAGTTGCGAAACGCTGTCCGCCGGGATAACCGGTATGTCTGACATAAACTTTGTTAGTCAACTTCTTGCCTGTAAGACGCACTTTGTCTGCATTGATGATAATAACGTTGTCACCGCAGTCTACGTGTGGGGTGAAGTTAACCTTTTCCTTGCCTCTAAGTACCATTGCCACTCTCGAAGCAAGACGACCCAAAACTACATTTGTAGCATCTATAAGCAACCATTCTTTGGTAACAGTCTGCTTATTGGCCGAGATTGTCTTGTAACTTTGATAATCCACTGTACTGATTGTTAAGTTGTTAATACTTATTTTATTGTTGCGATCAACAAAACTTTGGGTACACAAGTACCCAAAGGGCTGCAAATGTAGTAATTATTTTGATTTTCACAAAGGTAATATTGCCTCTCTATGTAAAATTTTACAAGTCAAGCTGCAACTTTACAGACTCTTCATGTATGAGTTTCATTATCTGCTTCACAAAGCTCTCGTTCAACTCTATTTTTTTACCAATGTCAGAACGGTTAGAGAGCAGCTGGTTATACCTTCCGCTCTGGAGTACCGGCATACCGTGCTCCTTCTTGTATTTTCCAATCTTGCGTGAAATGGCCATGCGCTTTGCCAACAGCGTAAGCAGCTCCTCATCAAGTTCATCTATATTTGCTCTCCACGATTCCAAATCCTCTGTAACCGCCGCATTCTCTCTTATTACCAAATGCTTGAGTATAAAACCCAAGGCATTTGGGGTAACCTGCTGCGCTGCATCGCTCAGAGCCGAATCCGGGCAGCAGTGAGACTCTATCATCAGACCATCAAAGCTAAGATCCATTGACTGCTGTGACAAAGGGGCAATAAGTTCCCTACAACCGCCCATGTGGCTTGGGTCGCAAAAGATTGTAAGATTCGGGAACCTTCTTCTAAGCTCAATAGGGATAGACCAGTGAGGTATGTTTCTGTACAACTTCTTTGCTTCCGAACTGAAACCTCTGTGAATAACCCCAAGATTCTTTACCCCTGCATTGTATAACCTCTCCAAAGCCCCTGCCCACAGCTCTATATCGGGATTCACCGGGTTTTTTACAAGAACGGGGATATCTACCCCCCTTAGAGAATCTGCAAGCTCCTGCACTGCAAACGGGTTTGTTACGGTCCTTGCCCCTATCCAGACCAGATCCACACCACCTTTTACCACCTCAAGCACATGTGCCGGTGTTGCAACCTCTGTTGCCAATAGCATGCCTGTTTTCTCCTTAACCTCCCTTAGCCAAGGGATAGCCGCTGCTCCAACCCCCTCAAATCCACCCGGTTTTGTACGAGGCTTCCACACCCCCGCCCTAAAAATCCTTATTCCTTGCGCAGCAAGCCCCACAGCTGTATTTAAAACCTGCTCACGGCTCTCGGCACTGCACGGGCCGGCTATTACAAGCGGCCTTTTGCTGCAATCCACCCCTTTTATATTAAGTTTTCCAATATCCATAGTAAAATCTGTTGAGCAGCAAAATTATTAAAAAAGAGAGGATTTTGGAGTATCTTTGCGGTTTAACCCAAAAAATCTCTATTCACAATGGTGAACATGCTTAAATTTGCCAACAGCCTGACAGAGCTGTTATTGGAGAATATCCCAACCAACAGAATGGTTTTCATCATAGCCGATTCTAATGTAGGCCATATAATAAAGCAGATTAAGACTCTCATTATCAACAATCAGCTGCCAACAGCAGAGGTGATTGACATATTTACGGGAGAGAACAACAAAACCATGTTTACCATAGAGAAATTAGTAGGCAGACTAATGGAGAGAGGTGCAGACAGAAACTGCTTTATAGTTGGTGTTGGAGGAGGAATCACAACAGATATAGTTGGATTTACAGCCAGCATATACAAGCGTGGCGTTGAATTCGGTTTTATCCCAACCACCCTGCTTGCACAGACAGACGCATCAATCGGGGGTAAAAACGGTGTAAACTTCAACGGTTACAAAAACATCCTTGGAGTAATAAAGCAGCCCAACTGGATTGGTATAACTCCCGATGTCCTAAGATCCCTTCATCCAAGAGAATTTAGGGCAGGTATAGCAGAGATGCTAAAAACATTTATGATTTACGACAAAGAGTCATACGAGAGAGCCGTATCATATTTCACCACCGTAAACAGATTTGCCCAAGAGCACCAGAGCATAATTGACCCCACTACAGAGAAAATCTACAACGAGGAGGAGCTTATATCTCTCATAAAAATCTGCGCCAACCACAAACTCGCTGTAGTAGAGAAAGATGAGTTTGAGATGGGCGAAAGAAGAGTGCTTAACCTTGGCCACACATTTGCCCATGCCATAGAGAAAGAGTTTAATTATCCCGATAACGGATTCCCGGAGATTATGCATGGCGAAGCTGTAGCACTTGGCGTAATCATGGCCTCAAAACTTGCAGGCAACAACAGCTTCTCGGAGAAGATTTCTGCCGATTACCGCAGTTGTGGATTCCCCGTAACCATGGAGGAATTTGTAACAGAGGCCGTTAAGAACGGAAGAGCGGAGAGGGCAACCCCCATAAACAGCAAAAGGATAATTTCACATATAAAGAATGATAAAAAAATAGAGGGAGACAAACTTCACCTCATTCTCCCCTATGGATTTAACGATGTGAGAGATATAATGGTTCCCGTAGTGGATTTAGACAACATTGTCACATCCCTAAAATAAACCACTATTGTCATCTTCTATAGAATTAGGCGTTGGCATTGGCTTCAGCTATATTTTTACCTCTTGTATAACAAGTTGCAATTAATTGAAGCTCAGTATTATTATTTTAGTAACCCACATAAATAAAAAATCTGTTTATGATTTGCATAAGCATAAAGGAGCATGATTTTGAAAAATGCAAGAAGATACTTACCGGTTATACTATCGGGAACTGTCTCTTTGAACTTAGAGCAGATCTATGCGGATTCACACCTGCTCAGATTGAGGAGCTGACCTCGCTGACCCCCAATCTTATCATAACATGCAGGAGTAACAGAGCCGGTGGCAGCAAAACAGAAAAAGAGGCGCTTGAACTCATAACAGCGGCCATAAGACACGGAGCCAAATATGCAGACATAGAGATAGAGGCATCGCCAGACCATTTAGAGTATATAAAGGCATACGCTACAGCCAACAGTTGCAAACTTATTATCTCATACCATAACTTTACAGAAACCCCCACATTAGATGAACTTTGCTATATACGCACCCTGTGCGAGAGAAAGGGGGCAGATATTGTTAAGATTGTAACAACGGCACACTCCGCAGAGCATGCCATGCGTGTTCTCTCACTGTACCATGCACAGCCCGGCACCACTACCCCACTTATAGCCTTTGCCATGGGTGAAGCCGGCAGATTTACAAGGCTGAGTTGTCTTCACCTTGGAGCCCCCTTTACATATTGCAGCATAGAGGGTGCAGCAACAGCTCCGGGGCAGTACAGCGCAGATGAGGTAGAGCAGATATTGAATTCTGCAAACTACCCGTATCTGTTCTGCCCTCAGCTTCCCGATAAATCCGCCACACCGGTAGATATACCTGTCCCATGCTCAAAGAGCATTTCGCAAAGAGCCATTATAGCAGCGGCATTGGCAAACGGTACAACAACGCTACGCAACTACACCCCCTGCAACGACTCCGAGGCCGCACTCTCTGCCATTACAGCATTAGGATGCAGCGTTGAGCGCAGCCGAGAGGATGAGAAAGCAGGTGGAGAATATGCCGAAACACTAAAGATTTTCTCTACGGGAGTCCTTAATTCAGGTAGAGGTGCAGAGAGTAACAATATTGAACTTAATACCGGAGAATCCGGGCTGCTGACCAGGTTGCTCATGCCCTTATCTGCAATTATTGCCCAAAACACAGGAAAAAAGGTAACATTAAATGGTAGAGGCTCTATCCTGAACAGAGACCTGTCTGAAGCCATAAACATATTAGTATCCTGTGGCATAAAATGCTCGTACACTGTTAGTGACAACAAAAAGGCAACACTGCCTATAACCATTAAAAGCGGCTTTTTCTCCACAGCGGCTGTAAATATGGGCAATATGGTTTGCAACGCAGGAGCACCAAATAAAGTTGTATTAGACGGAGCCTACAGCTCCCAGACAATATCCGGGATACTTATGGCTTTGCCTTTCTTAAAAAAAGAGATGGTTGTGCATGTCAACAACCCTGCAAGCATCCCCTACATTAATCTTACCGTTGAGACATTAAAAAGATTCTCAATTGACTGCAATAGGGTGGCTGCAAGCGGAGAAGCCATGGAGTTTGCAATTACAGGGAATCGGGAATATGTTCCATGCGAATATATATTAGATTCAGACTGGAGTTCTGCGGCATATTTTAAAGTGTTGGAGGTACTTGGGGCAAACATTAACATTACAGGGATGAATATTGGCGGGAATCAGGCAGATGAGGCAATTATGGATGTTTGCTCCCTGTGCAAGGGCGGCACAGAGAATACAGACCTGCTAAAAGCCTTTGACTTTGACGCAACAGATTGTCCGGACCTTGTCCCCATCATCTCTACCCTTGCACTGTTTTGCAACGGAACATCAAAAATAAAAGGGGTACACAGACTTGCAGAGAAGGAGAGCAACCGTGCAGAGACCATCTGCTGCGAACTGCTAAAGACAGGGGCAAAGATTTCCATTGAAAATGATTCACTTATAATAGAAGGAGATAGCAGACGTCTCAACAGAGAGGGGTGGGGCAAAAAGTTGACAGATGGCGCTCCCCTGCTGTTTGACACACACAACGACCACCGGATAGCAATGAGCCTTGTTGTGCTGTCATGCAAGCTGCCGGTACCGGTTAAGCTGAACAATATAGGATGTATAGATAAATCTTTCCCCGGGTTCCTTAACCTGTTTAATACGTTACTGCAATAACTACTTTAATTTACAATTTATGTTTACAGTTATTGGGCTTATGTTCTGCGGCATTTTTGCCGGTTATGCTTTAAAGAGGATACACTACCTGCAGTATCTCTCTAAAGGAATCTCTGTAACCATATATCTGCTGCTGTTCTTTCTTGGAATCTCTGTAGGAGCCAATAAAGAGGTTATAACAAACCTCCCTTCTCTTGGAGGAAATGCCCTCTTTATCTCAACAATGACTGTTGCAGGCAGCTGCATAGCGGCCAAACTTGTCTACCTGCTGTTCTTTAGAAAAGACAAGCAGTTTGGCAACAGCCCGCGCAAGGGGGAAGAGAGAACAGAAAACAACAAAGGGGGCAAGGGTATAGGCAGCAATGGCAGTGCAATGATGGGCAGCATAAAGGTAGTTGCATTTTTTGTTCTTGGAGCTTTGCTCGGCTACCTTCTCTCCAACTATGCATCTCTCCCCACAGTATTGGCAGATGGCGCCATTACCCAATGGGTGCTCTATCTGTTAATGATTCAGGTTGGAGCAAGCATCGGGAGCGACAAGAACCTCAAAGAGATTCTTAAGACCGTAAGACCAAAGATGCTCTTCATCCCATTGGGAACCATTGTAGGGACTCTCTCATTCTCTGCAATTGCAGCCCTGTTTATATTGAGATGGGGATTTTTTGAAAGCATGGCCATTGGCAGCGGCTTTGCCTACTACTCTCTATCATCTATACTCATCACACAGCTCACAGAACCGTCCCTTGGGATACAGATGGCCACCCAACTTGGCACAGTTGCCTTAATATCAAACATCCTGCGCGAAATCTACGCCTTGCTTGGCGCTCCGCTATTCTACAGGTACTTTGGCATCTTTGCCCCTATCTGTGTTGGAGGGGCAACCACCATGGACACCACATTACCTATAATAACATCGGTATGTGGAAAAAATTTGGCGTTTATTTCAATTTTTCACGGGATATTAGTAGATTTTTCTGTACCTTTACTTGTCTCATTATTCTGCTCAATATAGAATGCCGGTTGGGGTACTCTATATAGGGAGCCGGTTAAGGTACCTGTTAGAAAGAGTTTCCCTTTTGTCCGGCATAAACAGATAATGACTGTAACGATTACTAAATCTAACATAAAGATACAATGAACAATAAACTATGTAATAACGCCAATCCCACACTATTTGTGCTTGCCGCAGGAATGGGCAGCAGATATGGAGGTCTTAAACAATTAGACGGTGTTGGGCCTAACGGCGAAACTATAATGGACTACTCTATCTTTGATGCCATACGAGCCGGATTTGGGAAGGTGGTTTTTGTAATAAGAAAAGATTTTGAGCAGGACTTTAGAGACAAGATACTCTCCAAATACAAGGAACATATACCGGTAGAGATTGTATTTCAGGAACTTGACAAACTTCCCTCCCCCTTTAAGGTGCCGGAAGGCCGGGTTAAGCCATGGGGAACCAATCATGCGGTATTAATGGGTAAAGAGGTTATAAATGAACCTTTTGCAGTAATCAATGCAGATGACTTTTACGGCAAAGAGGGTTTTGAGGCCCTTGCCGAGGAGCTGAGAAGAATGAATGGCAAGAGAAACGAATACTGCATGGTAGGTTACAGGGTTGGCAACACACTCTCCGAGAGCGGCACGGTAGCAAGGGGGGTATGTGTAAAGAACCGCAACGGCTACCTTACAGAGGTGGTAGAACGCACAAAGGTAATGCGTGTAGACGGCATTCCATGCTACAAAGATGATAATGACGAATGGGTAGTGCTTGAAGAGAACACCCCTGTCTCAATGAATATGTGGGGTTTTACTCCCGATTATTTTGAACACTCAGAGAAGATGTTTGTTGACTTCCTAAAGGAGAATGGCAGCGAGCTTAAATCCGAGTTCTTTATCCCGACCGTTGTAAGCCGTCTTGTTGAGGATGGAGTATCAAAGGTTAAGGTTCTCGATACCCATGCAAAGTGGTTTGGTGTAACATATGCATCGGATAAAGAGGGGGTAATAGCCAAGATAAAAGAACTTGTAGAGAAGGGTGTTTATCCGCAAAAACTCGATTTTAGAAACTAATAATATGACAACTATGAGAATTGGAATTTTAAAATTGGCCTTTGTATGCTGTTCCCTGTTATGCGGGACCGTATCTCTTAATGCTCAAGAGAAACATGCAGCAAAGATTGAAACCACAGTTTTGGAGAGTGCCACTCCGGAGGAGATGGGCATGAACTCCAAAAAGCTGCAAAAAGTGGATGACATTATAAATGCAGCCATAGCAAAAAAGGAGATTCCCGGAGCAGTGATTGCCGTTGTAAAGGATGGTAAGATGGTGTACAAGAAAGCATACGGCAACAAATCTGTCTACCCTACCGTTGAAAAGATGACAGAGAATACCATTTTCGACTTGGCATCGTGCAGCAAATGCGTTGGCACCACATTAAGTATGATGCACCTTTTGGAGAATGGAGGATTCAGGCTTATAGACAGGGTTGACATGTATATCCCCGGTTTTCAGCCATACGTAGACCCAAAGACAGGAGAGAAGGTGAATATCAGAATAATAGATCTTCTTACACACTCATCGGGGCTTCCTCCATACGTTCAGCCCGATGTAGTCATTAAGGAGAAGGGGGTGGCAGATCCCGATTCACTCATGAGTTATATCTGCACCATGAAGCGCGTGTACAGACCTACTACAGATTTCCAGTACAGCTGCCTTAACTTTATCACCTTACAGAATGTGCTCCAGAACATTACAGGCAAAAAGTTAGAAGACTATGCGCAGGAGAATGTCTTTAACAAGATGGGACTTACCTCAACCTGTTACAACCCATTGAACAAAAAAGACAAAGCATACATCAATCGTATTGCCCCCACAGAGAAACAGCCCGACGGCTCTGTCCTTAAAGGGATTGTGCATGATCCGCTTGCTCGCATCATGAATCATGGCAACTCCGGTAATGCAGGTGTCTTCTCCTCTGTAGATGACCTTGCTGTTATTGCAGCCGCCCTTATGAACGGTGGAACATACAAAGACAAGACTCTCCTTGGCAGCCTTACAGTTGAAACAATGACTCGCGTTCCCAATGAGACCAAGCAGCTTGGCCGTTCACTTGGATGGGACAACTACTCCCCATACGCATCCTGCAACGGAAATCTCTTTGACCCTGTAAGGACATACGGACATACAGGCTATACCGGCACCTCTATTGTCATAGACCCTGTTGCCAAATGTGCTGTTATCCTTTTGGCTCACCGTGTTCATCCGGAAGACAAAGGTGGGGTTGTAAGGCTTAGGTCTTTGGTTAGCAATGTAGTAGCAGCCTCTATTAATTAATAAAACCCAAATAAAAAGGCAACTGCTGTGTTACGCTCAACTTTTCAATCCTCACGTACCTTAGGTACGCTCCGGTGTAACAAGTTTCGCAAGCCTTGCATTTGCACTTTTTATCTGATTTTTTGACACTATTATTAATATGTAAATTTATGAACTCTTACGGCAACAAATTTAGAATCTCTGTTTTTGGTGAATCTCACGGACAGATGATAGGCGCTGTTATAGATGGTGTTCCGGCAGGTATTTCTCTTTCTCCCGATGACTTTTTGGAGGATATGGAGCGCAGAAAAAGCGGCAGGAAAGGGACAACGCTCAGGTACGAGGATGATTTTCCGGAGATAATGTCGGGAGTATCGGGAGGATACACAACAGGAGCTCCAATCTGCATCATTTTTAGAAACAGTAATATCCGGAGCAAGGATTACTCTGTGTTCAGAGATATTCCGCGTCCCGGTCATGCAGATTTTGTTGCGTCAAAGAAGTTTAACGGCTTTAATGATATCAGAGGCGGAGGGCACTTCTCAGGGAGGCTCACTCTAACATTGGTTGCCGCAGGAGTCATAGCAAAAAAGATAATCTCGCCAATTGTGGTTGAGGCTCATATAACCCATTTAGCCGGTGAGGCTGCCGATTGGGAGAGCGGAACAGCCACTGTAATAACAGGTGTAAAGGGGGTCGAGAAGTTTCCGGCCAACTGGGACAAGATTCTCAACAAAGCTGCCGCCGAGGGTGATTCTGTTGGGGGCATAATTGAGTGTAGTTGCAACAATGTACCTATTGGGCTTGGCGAACCTTTCTTTGATTCATTGGAATCTCAAATATCGCATCTTGCTTTCTCTGTACCTGCTGTAAGGGGGATTGAATTTGGCGATGGCTTTAGGGCTGCCGCCATGAGAGGGAGTGAGCATAACGACCCTTACATAGACAAAGAGGGGCATACCGCAAAGAATGGTGCCGGCGGCATTAACGGTGGTATCTCCAATGGAAATCCTATTCTGTTTAGAGTTGCAATTAAACCTACATCCAGCATTGTAAAGCATCAGCAGACCTATAAGTTTGCAACAGGCAAGATGACAGATTTTTCTGTACCGGGAAGGCACGATGTCTGCATTGCGCTCCGATGCCCCGTTATCTTTGAAGCCATAGCCGCCATCACCTTGGCAGACAATATAGGTTAACGGAACAGGCTAAGGAGTGGTAACAGAAGTGACATTTTATGAACTGTGCTTTTAATTAAAAAGCTATCCTTACTCCAAAGTTAAAGTTTCTGCCCTGTCCCCAATATCCTGTAAAACTTTCGGCAGTATGAGATGTCCCATCTTTTCCTCTCTCAATATAGAGCACATTAAACAGATTGTTAAGGTTAAAGAAGAGATTAACCCCTTTTACACCGTACAAACCGTTTGTGGTACTGTTGGAATAAAGCTGTATGGCACATTGCAGATTAAAGAGGTGATATGACGGGATTCTGTAAGTTCCGTAGCTGTTCTGCTCTGTCATTGAAGATGGTTCAAAGTCTGCCCAATATCGTGTGTTATACTGCCATAAAGCTGTAACAGAGAGGCTGTTTAGCATATCGAGCAGGTAACTGTTGCCTGTTGCAGTTCCTGCAAATATCGGTTTAAGAGGCAATACTCTGAGCTTACCCCCAATCTGGCTTTGAGGAGAATCGCCAACAAGCAGGTTATTGCTGTAGATATCTACCTTAGAGACCTCTTTGCCGGAATATGGGTCATACAGGGTTGCGTGTACATTGTTCTTCCATCTCCATACGCCATGCGATGCAGATACGGAGACATGTAGCCAGCTGTTAAAGTTATGATAGGCATCAAGTTCAACCCCATAGTGCTGTGCATTAAGCCCTGTTATCATAAACTTGTACGCTTCACCGTTATCTAACGGCTTGTATGAATTGCTCATGAGCGCCTTGTCTCTCCAGTATGTGTAGTATCCGTTTATCTCAACGGCTCCCCGGTCATATACATATCTGTAGCCCGCCTCTGTTAAGATATTTCTCTCATTCCTAACATCTTTGCTTATCTCATTATTGCCGTTTGCAAAATAGACACTGTAATAGGGTATTCTGCTGATATACCCTGCATTGAGATATACGGAGTGATTGCCATACGGTTTATAAAGAACGCCTCCTTTAACAGAGCCTCCTGTGCCGTGCGCCCACTTAGAATAGATGTTGCCGGAATAGTTATATTTGTCCCATCTCTTTATAGTGCTCATATTGAGCGATACTCCTCCTGTAACAGTGAGTTTGCCGGTTGGGTTGTATTCTGACTGCACATATAATGTTCCGTAATTGGAGATTCTGCCGTTGTTGGTTCTTATATAGTCTCCAACCTTTTTTATGGGGTTTCTGCCGTTTATCCCTATTAAGGAGTTCTGTGCATAATCCTCATACCAGTATTCTCCTCCAAGCAGATCTGTAATCTTCTCTTTCTCCCATGTTCGGTAATGCATATAATGTACACCGGCCTCCAAGGAGATGTTGTTTGGGAGTGCCACAAGCAGAGAGCTTTTTACCCCGTATTGCCTATGCCCTGCAAGATAATTGCTCATTATATTTTTAGCACTGCCCTCTTTGCCCTGCAGGGCAGATACAGAACCGGCAGCTTTATTATCGGCCACTACAGCATCCCAGTCTATATGCCCCTCTTTCTGGTAGGCAATAATCCTTTTCCCTTTACTCTCGCTCCAGTAGCCGCCCCCCTTTGCTGTTGCAAAATAGATGGCACTGTTAACCTGCATGGGCATTGATTTGCCAATGGTGCTCTTGTATGAATGATTAAGGGTAAAATAGGGCTTAAAGTAGTTGTTTTTGCCAATAGTCCTTGCATATCGGTTGCCCTTTTCATCTGTATAGTAGCCCCAGTTCTTGTTGTAGCCTCTGCCGTATTGCTCTATCTCTCTTAATGTTAGCCTTGTATTCCTCTGTTCATGCTTTTCCGGAGAACCTAATGCTGTAAACAGGAAACTGTGCTTCTTGCCAATCTGTTTGCTTATGCTTGCCATGTACGACAATGAGTTTACATCTGTCATCTCAACCCATCCTTTGCCCCACACATACGACCCCATTAAAGAGAATGCCCAGCCTCTCTTCAACTTGCCGCTGCCGGCCTCTATATTTATCTTTTTTGTCCCGCTCTCGGTAACGCTTAATGTTGCTGCCGCAGAACTCTTTTCAGATGGGCTTTTTGTTATAATATTAACAGTTCCTCCAACTGAATTGTCTGCAATCATAGAGCCTCCAATCCCCTTTTGCAGCTGAATCTGAGCCGTAGCATCAGACAGCCCCATCCAGTTGTTCCAGTACATGCTCCCGCTTACAAGCCCCGTAATTGGAATACCGTTGAGCAGTACAGATATGTTCTCCTGTTTGTAGCCTCTTATGTTGAGCTTTGCATCTCCGTAACTGCCCGATTCACTTGTAGCATATACTCCCGGAATCTCCTTTAACAACTCCGGGAATGTTTTTCCCGTGGCGCTTACCGCTATCTCTGGTGCGGTAACAGATTTTAACCTCATTGGAGATTTGTTGCTGTTTTTCATATCTGCCCACAATGTAATCTCGTTAAGCAGAATGGCCTTGTTGGTGCTGTCTGTGAGCAGGCTGTCTTGCCTCTCTTTTACCTCTCCGGCTGATTTGTAAGCACTAATTGATTTTATTTTGCTTCCCGATAGATTTTGCGGAAGCATACAAGATGCCAATAGCAACGCTATTAGCGGTGAGATTTTTTTTGGTTTCATTTTTTTGATATTAAATAAATAATTAAAAAATGAACCCAGGACCATACTTTTATTACTTCTTTCATCCAGACTTTGACTGTTGGTCTCGTAGTTTCAACGAGTCAGCCCATTTTATACGCATAGTGTCAGCTATAAAACGGGGTCGCGGACTATACCGCCAGTAGGGAGTTTCACCCTGCCCTGAAGATTCGGCTGCAAAAGTAGAAAATATTTTCAAATCTGTGGCAAATAGTTCACTTCTGTTTCCACTCCTTAGCCTGTTCCGTTAACCTATATTATCTGCCAAGGTGATGGCGGCTATGACTTCAAAGATAACAAGGCACTTATGCCACCCTTTGGACCACGTGCGGTACAAAGGGGATTGCAATAATCCGCAAGTAAGAATTTCGGCATTTCCGATGCAGCATCTTCAACACTTTCTGTATCAGCCTCTATTTCCTTAAACGGTAGAAAGTTTCTTTTCCACTTGTTTCTCAATTGTTTCTGAGGCGCAGATTTAACGTATTTAACCTTCGTAAAC
>CAVIKQ010000007.1:21258-27438 GCA_963643305.1 Eggerthellaceae bacterium | reverse complement strand
AAGCACCGGTTACTCTATGGGGGTAATAAGGCCAAGTATAGCTGCATTAAACCCCAATGCGGTCCTTTCTGACCAGGATATTATAGTTAGGGTTGGAAATCCTGATTTGGAATCCTACTATTCGCATAACTTTACAGTGTCATTAAAGTTGTTCAATGACTACTCTATATCTGCCGGATATAGCAGAGCCAATGACGCAATCACCGCCTATATGTATTCAGACGATAAAGGTACAATATATCAGACCTATACAAATGATGCCAACAGCCAAAATGCATCCTTTGACTTTAGTGTGAATAAATATCTGTTCAACAAATTGAACCTAAGCCTTAATGCAACTTACTATTATTCAGAAAGTGAGGCAATAGGCAATATTCAGAGAAACAATTCGTTTTCATGTGCATTGATAGCAGACGTATCATTGCCCAAATCATTTTCATTTACAGCAATGGCATTTGCAACCAGTAAAAAGAGGATAAGCCACAATGCATATAAAAAAGAGCCTTTCGTAGTTGATTTAGGCCTCTCAAAAAGGATAAATAGATGGAATATCAAATTATCTGTAAGCGATCTGTTTGATTCATATAAAGGTGGCTCAAATATGACAATAGATATGGGAGATTACACCCAGAAAGTATCAAGCTATACCACATGGAGGTTATACAGCATAAATGTCTCTTATAATTTCAGCTGGGGTAAGGCCGGCAGGATAAAGAAGGCTAATACGCAAAAACGTGATATGGGAAGCAGGATAGGGTATTAAGGAATCGGGTATTAAACCACAAAGAGGCTGCGGTTTTGCCGCAGCCTCTTTGTTCATATTGTACTGTACAACAAATTCCTACACTTATTTGCAATATTTGTCTAACCAACCAAAGAACTCCCTGTTCCACTGAACCGAGTTCTGAGGGCGCAGAATCCAGTGGTTCTCCTCCGGGAAAAGAATCATACGAGACGGAACACCCATCATCTGTGCAGCATTAAAAGCCTGCATCCCCTGATCAACAGGAACCCTGTAATCCATCTCTCCATGAGTGATGAGGATAGGGGTATTCCAGTTCTTTATAAGTTTATGGGGAGAGTTGCTGTAATGCCTTACGGCTGTAGGATTGGTATCCCATGGAGCGCCGCCGTTATCCCATTTTGGGAACCACATCTCCTCTGTCATCATATACATAGACTCCTGATTGAATATCCCTGCATGTGCAATAAGAGCCGAGAATCTGTTTTTGTGAATACCGGCAAGGTAATAGACAGAATAACCGCCATAGCTTGCCCCTATTGCAGCTACCTTCCCAACATACGGTTCCTTCTTCATCTCATCTACAGCTGTAAGGTAATCCTGCATGTTAAGGCCGCAGTAATCTCCCGAAATCTGCTCACACCAAGGCTGTCCAAAGGCCGTTGTGCCTCTTCTGTTAGGCAGTATGACTATGTAACCCTGTTGAGCCATAAGTCTGTAGTTCCAGCGGGTAGAGAACCCTTGGCTTATTGTACCCTGAGGGCCGCCAAGACACATCATAACTGCCGGATAAACCTTTGATTTGTCAAAATGAGGAGGATAGACAATCCATGTAAGCATATTCTTATTGTCTACAGTCTTCATCCAACGCGCCTCTATGGTTGGGGTATCTAACCCCTCTAAAATCTCCCTGTTCTCCTGAGTAAGCTCTGTAACAGTACCTGTAGCAGGGTCAACAGAGACAATCTCATTAGGACGTAACATGCTCTTGTTGGTAGCAACAAGCCTGTATGAACCATCCTCCATAGGAAGGATTGCCGGAGCGTCAAAATCGTTAATTACAGAGACAGAGGTTATCCTCTTTATCCCCTCTCCATAATTATAGCTGTCATCTATGGGGCCTGTTGCAAGATTATCGGCTATGGTACCGCCAAGTTTCTTGTTTATATCAACATTGAATATTGCGGTAAGGCCGTTAACACAGGAGACAAAATAGATAGATTTGCCATCCGGTGCCCATGTGACAGACTCAACATTGTATTTGTAATCTGTGGTAAGCTCACTCTTTACACCGCTCTGCATATCATAGACAAACAGCCGTTTCTTATCTGCTTCATAGCCCTCTCTCTCCATGCTTATATAGGCAAGTTTACTGCCATCGGGAGAGAATGACGGGTCTGTGTCATAACCGTGAACCCCCGGTGTAATAATTTGTGTCTCACCGCTTTCTACATTATACAGATAGATAGAGGTGTTTGTAGAGAAAGCATACTCCTTGCCGCTTAGCTTTCTGCATGAATAGGCAATGGTCTTGCCATTAGGACTCCAGCTCAACTGTTCCAAACCGCCAAACGGGAGGGTAGGAAGCTCAAAAGCTGCCTCATTGGGGAGAAGAATATCCTTCTCGTTTATAATGCCGGGAGAGGCTGCACTCTCCCCCTTTATTATAGCCTCCTGAGCATCTGCATTAAAGTCTGCAATAAAGGTGTGGGGTATGGTCTCAACAAAATGATCCCAATGACGATACATAAGACCGGTTATTGTCCTGCCTGTGGCTTTATTAAGATCGGTGTACAGGTCTGTTGGCTCTATATTGGCCTTTATATTCTTAATATACATTATCTTGGAGGCATCGGGAGAGAGTTCAAATGCATCTGCCCCATCTTTAAAGGCAGAAATCTGTTTCTCGTTTGCCAATTTTGTGCGGTCTGCTGCCAAATCTGCTACAAAAATCTGTCCTCCACGCATATAGGCAATCCTGTTGTCATCTATCCAGCGTGCATTGCTCTCACTCTTTGGGGTGTTGGTCAGCTGTACATTGCCGCTGCCGTCTGCATTAACAAGAAAGAGTTCTCGGTTGCCCTTGTTCTGCTCTATACTTGTGTATGTAACCCCGTAAAGAATCTGTTTGCCGTTGGGAGAAACCTGAGGATCGGATACTTTGCCCATCATGTGCATAATCTCCGGGGTAAGTCTCCCCTCCTTTATCTCAATGCTCTGCTTCCCGATAATAGGTTCATCTGATTGGGATGGCTGCTGTCCGCCGCCTCCTCCGCAACCTGCAGCAGTAACAGCCACTGCTGCAGAGAGTATAGTCTTCATTATTTTCATCTTGTATATATAAATTTATAATTGATATGCAGCTTTTATACAGAAGCATAAACAGTTTCTCACTCCGCGTCAGCCAAAGCTATTCACACAACTCGTAAGACATTGTAAAGTCTTTATCTACAGCTGGTCTGCCATGAGGTGTCATCCATTTAGGCATAGGAGCCCCCTTTAGGTAGTGGTCAAAGAACTGCTGTAATCTTATGCTCAAATCTTTGGCATTCTTGCGCTCTACAAGGTTGTGGTCCTCATCGTTGTACTGAAGCAGCCATGCAACCTTGCCCAAACGCCTTAATCCTGTAAAGAACTCTATCCCCTGATACCATGGAACGGCCCCGTCTTTATCGTTGTGCATGATAAGTACAGGGGTCTTTACCGCAGGTATGAAGAACAACGGCGAATTCTCTACATAGAGGTCAAAACCGTCCCAAAGGTTCTTTCCTATACGGCTCTGGGTCTGCTCATACTGGAACTGGCGTGTCATTCCCGATCCCCAACGCATACCACCGTATGCGCTTGTCATGTTTGAGACGGGAGCACCGGCACCGGCTGCTGCAAACTTGTCTGTCTGGGTTATGATATATGCAACCTGATAACCTCCCCAGCTCTGCCCCTGAATGGCCATCTTGCGGCCATCTATCCAGCTGAACTCCCTCTCTAACTTCTCAACGGCAGGCATAAGCGATCTCATTGCCGATTTGCCGGGATGCCCGTCTTTGTAGTACAAATCGGGAACAAAAACTATATATCCGTTACTTACAAACATAGGGATATTTACTGTTGAACGGCTTGGCGCAGGCACCCTTGGTACATAGAGGTTCTCCGAGTTCTTCTCATAGAAATAGATCATTACCGGATATTTCTTGTTAGGGTCAAAATCTTCCGGCTTATAAATGATACCGTCTGCATCTATGCCGTCTGCCGTTTTCCAACTGAACAGCTCTGCGGTTCCCCAGTTGTATTCTCTCTGCTGAGGGTTTATATCTGACAACTGCTTCTGTGTAACAAACTTGTCTGCGGTGTACCATACATTTGCGCCTGTCTCAAAATTACCCTTTATATATGCAAACCTGTTTGTCTTCTCTCTCCATAATGCCAACGCACTGAAATATGCCGGCTGCTCTGTAAGCAGATTGAGTTTGGCGCCATATTTTGGAGCTTTGGCATTTTTTGCATTTGCCGGTGCTCCAAGAATCTTGTTTGCCCCTACTATCTCATATACTCCATATTCTTTGGTCTTTTCATTAAAAGAGGAGAGGTAGACAGGTCTGTTTACATCTATATCCCATGAGCGGAACTCTGTTGTGTCTGTATATAGATTATAGTATATACTTAAAGATCTGTTACCGGCTCTTCCTGCTCCGTCTGTAAAGTTTACAGGCTGTCTCTTGCCGCTTAAATCTATTTTCCATAAATCATACTTATCGGGAATAACAACTGTATTGTCTGAAAGCATCATTGCTCCTCTGTATGGTTCTGCCGGCATTGGCCTGTCGTTAGACTCATCATAGAAGTTTACCGGAATATCCTTGGTAAGATTCTTAAACTCCCCGGCAGGGATGCTCAAAGAGTACCAGCAGCTGTCTGCAAAGTTATATCCAACTCTCCAGTTGCCATCTGCAGAGTAGCCTAAAAAGGTTATGTTGCTCCCTTTGGCAACAGGTTTTACCTCTCCGCTCTTTACATTCATTATATAGTAGTCTGTTGTTGGCACCACATCCCATTGAGACTTAATCTTGTCTGCTTTGGTCTTGCAACTTACAACTGCATAGTCTGAGTCTCCGTTTGCAAGCGGCATAACATATTCAAATTTCTCATTTGCAATCTGGTTGAGCTTGCATAGGGCTTGGTTTGATGCCTCTTTTACATTAATGTATGCCGTGTATGTCTTTTTAAGCTCTCCCTGTTTGTTCAAAAGCTGCATTGGCTGGTTATAATCTGCGTCCCATGACCAAATATCCAGTTTGGCTCTCTCAAAATCGTACAGGGTGGTATCTTTTTCTGCAGGTTTTGGGGATGTGCCAAAGAAAAGTCTGTTTCCGCTCCTGCTAAAGCTGACCTTTCCGTTTTCGCTTATTATCCAACCCTTTGGAAGCCCAACAGATGTGCTGTCTGCCACTTTAAATGCCATTCCCTTGCCGTTGTACATATAAACGGCATAGTTGTTTTTGGCCTTTTTTGCTGTATCTAACTGTGCTGTAAAGGCATAGTAGCCTGTAACAGTGTTTCTTACAGGGAGGTTTATCTTTGCCCCCTTTCTTCCCTCTATAATCTCTTTAGCACTCTTGGTTGTGGGTTCGTAAAGGAACAGTCCAAATTTCATTGTATCTGTATCGGCTCTCAGGTCTGTCTTTGTAAGTGCCTTTGGCTCCGCTGTCTTTGAGCTATCTTTCCCCTTCTTGCCCTCTTTTTTATCATCGGGAAGTTTGGTAATATATGCAAGGGTTCCGTTACGCATAAACTTGTATTTGTCTACATTCTTAATGGTGTCTATGGTACCCTTTACCATGTTCATTACGTACAGATTGCTCTCCGGTGCAAGTTTTTCTGCTTTTACCTTTGTGCTGTCCTGCGCTGTTTTTGTGGTATCTGCCTGTTTTTTTGCTTCATCCTTTTTCTTTTCTGGCTTTAGCATAAAGGCAAAATATTCATTTAGGATATTGGGGGTTGATGCGCTTTTGTAGTTGGGATACTTCTGAATGGTGCCTGTCTGCAGGTTTACAACTGCCAAGGTGTCTTTTGGAGCCTCTGCATTTGGGCGTTTTTTCTCTTTATTAATCTTGGCATCCCTTATCTGCTTGTGTGTGGCTTTAATGGTGCCCACCATCCACTTTCCGTCTAAAGAGAACTCTTTTAAAGAGAATCTCTCAAATGTCTGCTCTTTTCCTGTTTTTGCGTCATAGACAACAAAAAGATTGTCTCCCTCCTGTGGATTTACAGAGTAGTAGAAGATATTGCTATTATAAACGGAACGGACGCGTGCAAGGCTCTTCCAATTGTCGTACACGCTATGATCCATTGCCGGCTTTGATTTCTGCTGTGCAAAGACCCGGTTTACGGCCGATGCACAGAGGGCTAATGCCAAGAATAGTAATAGTTTTCTCATAAAT
>CAVIKQ010000007.1:16430-21194 GCA_963643305.1 Eggerthellaceae bacterium | reverse complement strand
TTTATCATTTATTTACATGAAATAGATTATATATACCTGTTGTCTCCATCTTCGGCTGCCTGAACCGGGAAAAGAAGAATACAGTTACATTGCGGCAGATGTTTTTCAAGGTAGCCGGGTATTCTGCTCATACAGGTCTGGTACGATACTCCGTCTCTGCGGCTCATTACAACCCACAGACAGTCATCTGTCTTTATATCCTGCATTATAGATGACAACTGTTTCTCTAAATTCTCCTCTGACGGATATGCAAAATATGTTGCTATATCAGCTTTTCTTCTCTTCTTCTGCAGCTGCTGCAACGTTGGTTCTGTTGCATAAAACAGCAGCCGGCTCTTGGTGTCGTGAACTAAATGACGCACTCTGAGCACCCATGTATTGAATCCGGCCTCCAACTCTGCTTTCTTTGGAATTACCACAATATGACGCTTTATGGTTGCAAAATGTTGCACGGAGTGGTAGATGAATGTAGTTACATTGGTTCCGTAGATAATATCATGTATGCTTTTGCCCAACTGTGCCGATGCTGCATTGTCTGACTCAATTACCAAATCTGTTATATTTCTCTCAAGGACAACGCTAACAATGGCATTCACCTCATTTACATCATACCGTAACAGACTGTCTATATGTATGTTTGCAGCGGAGGCTGCCGTAACTGCCCTGTCTAACAGTTTTTGGGCATCCTTTTGGGCGTCTGCATCATCTAACCTGTTATCCAATGCCCGTAAGGCATAAAGGATACGGTACTTCTGTTTTGTAATGGCAATACCCAATGCCACCAGCTCCTCTGTCTTGCTATTGGGGAGCAACGGAATAAGCACATGCTCCGCAACCTTTGCCCGGGCTGTCTCTTCACTCTCTGAGTTGTTCCCCTTCATTGCAATATTATGTGCTCCAACCTGTGTTGCAAATGTAGATACAATGCAGGTAACTAATATCATTAATATTGTTCCGTTAAGGACACTCTCGTTAAGCAGCCTTATAGGTTCTCCTGTTGCGGTGTACCCTATTATAACGTTATAACCCACCATAACAGCTGCAAGTGTTGCTGCCACATGTGCAGAACTTAACCCGAATATAAGGGTGCGCTGGTCTTTGGAGAGTCTGAAACTTTTTTGTGTAAAGTACGCTGCCACAAATTTTGCAGCCGTTACAAGCACAATCATAACCGTGGCTACCTTTATGCTCTCCCAGTCCCTAAAGAAAGCCCTGTAATCTATAAGCATTCCAACCCCTATAAGAAAGAAAGGTATGAACAGGGCATTGCCCACAAAGACTATTCTGTTCATAAGGGCAGAGGTCTTTGGTATTAGCCTGTTTAAGGCCAAGCCTGCTAAAAACGCCCCTATTATTGGTTCCAAACCTGCAAGATGGGAGAGCCATGCCCCCAAAAAGACCATTACAAGTACAAAAACATACTGCGAGATATTGTCGCTGCTCCATTTAAAGAACCTACGGGCTATGATTGGCAACAGCAATACTATAACGGCAATACAGGCAACCACAGACCCGCTTAGCCTGTACCAGAAGGTATCATCTACCACACCGGTAGCTATCCCCACAATTACCGTAAGCAGCAGGAGGGCAAGCGTATCTGTAATAACCGTACCCCCTACCGCTATAGTTACAGCCTTGTCCCTTGCTATTCCCAACTTGCTTACTATAGGGTATGCTATAAGGGTCTGCGATGCAAACAGCCCGGCAAGCAGAATGGATGAGTAGATAGAAAAACCAAGCAGATAGTATCCTGCCAAGATTCCAAAAAGCAGCGGAATACAGAATGTGTACAGCCCGAATACCACACTTCTGTAGCTGTTCTTTCTAAAATCCTTCATATCTAACTCCAACCCTGAAAGGAACATTATGTAAAGAATGCCGGCCGTACCGAACAGCTCCATACTGCTGTCTCTTAGAATGAGATTGAACCCGTTGGGACCTATGACGGCTCCGGCAATAATGAGCCCCAAAAGGTATGGAATCTTCAGCTTGTTTAGCAGTAACGGTGCTAACAGGATTATCCCCAAGATTAGCAGCGACTTGAGTATAGGATCCTCTAATGGCAACGTTATATTGGAAAACAGCAGTAGATTCATGTATGCGGTAATTTTTAACTCACAAATATAGCAAAACCCCCTTTTATAAAAAAGAGGGAGCTGAAAATTACTCTCAGCTCCCTCTAACTTGTAGTTTTTAGTATAAAATGGCGAGTTTTTAACTGCCTTTAACTATTTATACATTGCAGCAATTGCAGCAGTTTCAGTAGCTGCAGCAATATAGAAGTTGTATAAAAAGTGCAAATGCAAGGCTTGCGAACTTTTTAACACCGGAGCGTACTTAAAGTACGTGAGGATTTAAAAAGTGAGCGTAACGCAGCAGTTGCCTTTTTAGACAACTTCTACCTCCATTGTAGTCTTTTTATACTCTTGTTAATCTCCCCCACAACCTCCCCACTCAAACCGGCAGTCTCTTTCAGCTGTTTAAGACTGTCTATGATGGCAGGTTTGTCAGTCTGATAGTTCATCCATCCAAAAGCCTCGCAGATAATAAGTTTTAAGCTATCGGGAAGCTCTTTATCCGTAATGTATGAGAGAAGCTCTCTCCAGTAAGGATAGCCCTGCTGGTTACGTAAAGCTCTCAGCTTCATTTTCATGCGCTTATCATCCTTTGCAATTCTCTGCTTCTCTGTATTGTATGTGTAATGAGGGATAGATACCTCTCCAATGTATGTTTTGGCTTTTACCATAGGGGCATTATCTACTACATCTACAGAGAAAGACCTTAAAGCAATCTCTGTTGCATACTTTACACGCAACAACTGGGGCGCATTTGTATTAAGGTCCAAAAGAGCGGGTATCAATGTTGTGTCTCCGGTCTTGCCGGCCCAATGTGCCGAGAATCTGCTTATAAGCTCAGAATAGTCATACAGGCTTTTCTGTAGCAGATTGCGGAAAAGGGGCGAATCCATATAGGAGATATCATACAGAGCCTGGGTCCGCACGGTCATATTGGCATCGCTGTTGTAAATATTGGCTAACATATTGGCAAACTCCAATTTCTGTTCTGCCGTATATTTATCCAATGCTATATTGGTCAGTCTCTTGATAGCCAACGTTCTAAGGTTGGGGTTATTGGATAAAAGCTCGTTTTTCCAGAACTCTGCACCTTTATCTTTGGCAAGAGCGTTGTTTAATCTGCTTCCCGATAAAACCTCTCTATCCTTTTCTGTAGGGGTAAAGGCAAATGTAGGGTCTCCGCAAAGATGTGACTCTAATGTTGCAACCTCTTTCTGCCAGAACCCCACTCTTGCACCAAGAGTTAGCATTCCAATAAGCTGTTCGCCCCACTTATCCTGGAGCACATTTACGGTATTTCCCTGCGTTACAACAGTTTGACCATCATTAAAGAGGTGGTAGCCTGCAACATAACCCTCTTTATGGAACGAGCCGTTATAACAGGCGTTAAAGATTGTTATTCTTGAACCTGTTTTAAGTTTTACAAGATCGGACAGCAACATATCCTTGTTATTCCCAAACTCTTTGTCCTCTGCCTTAGTCTGTTCAAGAACCTCTGCACTCAAGACCTTTTCATCTAAATTAAAATGTTTGCACATCTCCTTTCTCACAGCCTCCTGCTCCTCCCCTTTAAAGTAGCGGAGATAGCTGCGCGATGCCCTAAGAAGGTTTACAAGGCTCTCCTCTAACCCCGTTGCCGTGGCATTCTCGTTTATATGCTGTTTATCGGGAGACCCGTGCTCATAAAAAAGGAATATATCTGTGGTTGGATCCTGCATATAGGTAAACAGCCTTTTTTTCATTACAGGATTCATCCTAAAATTAAGGAATATACCGTTGGCATCCTCAAAGTATGACGAGAATACCAACTTCTGCTGACGCCACTGTGTAAGACAGTCTGAGTTATAGCCGTTTCCTGCAAAATAGATATATTTATCCAATTGATTCTGCTCTTTATGTGCATTTACCACCTTTGCAAGATATGAACGCATAAGTGTGTACTCATCTTTACCCGTATCAGATACCAACTGCTTGGGAACAAGTATTCTGGCCGAATAGTATGCAGGAGCTATCCTCTGCGCCCCCTCATCTGTAAGCAGGTAGTAGAACTGATTGGCATTTGCACTGTCTTTTGCAATAAACCTGAATTTAAGAGTTGGGGTATCGTAGAATCTGTCTGATGTTACAGAGCTCTCGGTCATTGGATATGCAATCTCATCCATTTTAAAAGCTGTGGTCAGGTGCTGGCCTCCACGTACCCTTACGATAGGGATATTGCCCACAAACACCATCCCCTCAACAGGAACTTTGCTCTTTGCGGCAATCCTCTCTATCTGAGCCTTTACAGGCTCCGGAGCGTCCCAGTTGTCGTACACAACGTATGTTGCAAGATTCTCTGTTTCCAATATATTCTTGTAATCCAAAATCTCCTTGCTACAGTTTTCAAAGGTTCTGCTGTCTGTAAAGATTATGAATGCAGAATGCCCTTTAACCTTTGGTTTAAGAACCTTCTGAGCCTCTGCTCTGTTAAACGAGGCAACACATAATAAAACTGCCAAGGCAGAAACCAAATATCTCATTGTTTTTCTCATTGTAATTGCCTCCTATCTTAAATAATCCTTTAAACGGTTAATTGTTTTGGCAAGCTCATCTGCCAACGCAGCGGAGGCATTCTCCTCCTTTTGCAACACTGCAAGAGCCTCCTTGCAGTTCTTTATAATCTCCTCTTTTTTAGGAGAATATATATACC
>CAVIKQ010000007.1:11252-16420 GCA_963643305.1 Eggerthellaceae bacterium | reverse complement strand
ATACCAGCCAAGAGCCTCCGCTGTTGTAATCCTTAATTTTTCTCCGGCAGAAGAATCCTTTATTGTAGAGTAGGCCGCCTCTAATGCAGCAGGGTGCGGTTCATTCCTCAGCGCAACGGCACCAGATATTCTCTCCTTCTCTGTCTTGCCATTGATGAATCTGTCTAAAAAATAGTCTGCAAGATGATCGCTTTGTTCCATCTGCGAGTAGCAGCTTTTCATAAATTCTGTTGGAAGAAAATAGTAGCCTCTCTCATCTATCCTTCTCTCTATAGCCTTTTTCAGCTCCCCTTTGCTTAACAGACCGGCACCACGCCCCACATTAAAGATAATTCGTTTGGCATCGGGACTTGCAAGAGACATATCTGCCAATGCCGGAATAAACTCATCGTTGCCGGATTGTGTCATATAATACGCTGCCTTCCTGCGTATAAACTCATAGTTGTCTTTTGAGGCAAGGATAAGGAGTTGTGGGTAGAGGTCCCCTTTATAATGAGCCAACAGATGCATGCATTGCAGACGGAGCATATAGGAATCTGCACTCTTGTATGTATTGAACAGCAGCTGAGGCAGTTCGCTGTAGCCTATCTTGTAGAGCTTGTGCAGGGCAAGCCCCTTAACATCGTTGTTCTTGCTCTGTTCAAACTGTTGGAGCCAGTATGTCTTGCTCTTTGAACTGTAATTTATCCTCTCCAACCCTTTTTGAGCGGTAAATTTAAAGGTTGGGTCCCCTATTATGTGAGATTCCAAAATATTTACATTCATTGCCCACTCTCCTACACGTGCCCCGTTGTTCAACAGCCCAAGAAGATCTGACGATGATTTGTCCTGCAACACATTCACAGAGTTTGCAAAGGTTACAACAGTACTGCCGCTGCCAAGAATATACTCCATTGCTATACAGGTGGTATCTCTAAAGTCCCCGTTGTAACAGGCATCAAACACAACCATTCTTGGATTGGGATTAATGGCTCTTATATCTTGAATATAGAATTTTCTCCTTGCATCTTCTAATGAATCTGCCTTTGAATCTGCCTTAAACCACTCGTTATTAAGGCCATACATCTCTTTCATCTTTGAGATTACATCTGCGGTATCTTTGCTTCTGCTTAGTCTTCCTCTCATTAGATAGCGTGCATTGGCATAGAACTGCTCATCCTCTCTTCCTACAGGCTGTCCGCTTATATATTGGATCTCTGTGTCGCCATGCTCATGAAAAACCATGTAATCTAACTCTGTGCGTTTAAGCTCCTTTGTAAGGAGATCCTTTACGTACGGATACATTGCATAGATATAGAAGCGTGCCCCGTTGTTGCTGTCAAATGCAAGCGGCATCTGCTCTGCAAGTGTAATCTGCTCATCCTCCCAGGCAATGAGGCAGTTTGAGAAGGAGCCTTCTCCTGTATATGAGGTAACATGATCCAAATAGTTCTCTCTGCTTCTCTCCTTTAACAGCTTGGTAAAATAGCGGTCTATCTGTTTGTACCCCTCCTCTCCTGCTTTTAAAGCTTTTATTCTGCCGCTGTAGATGTTGCAGTTTATGCTTTGCGCACCATCTCCGCTAAGGTTATAATAGAAAAGATTATGCTTTACGCTGTCTCTCCCTATAAAATTGAATTTAAGACTAAAGTCGTCATAGAATCTGTCTGAGGGGACAGATGATTGCAGCATTGGGAAACGCTGCTGATCCATCTTAAAAGCAGAGGTCATGTGCTGGGCTCCTCTTACCATTGGGATTGGAATATCCCCTACAAAGACAGCCCCATTTAAGTTGTTGTTTTTATAAAGAGTTGTAAGATACTCCTTTACCTGCTCCGGAGAATGCCAATCTTCATAAATTACATAGGTTGCAAGCCCCTCTCTCTCCAAAAGCGCCTTGTATTTTTGAATCTTCTCTTTACAATAGTTGTATGTTCCGTTGTCTACTATTACTGCAAACGAATCCGCTGCCTTTATGCCTGGTTGTTCTACCGCTGCATTAAGAGAAACGGCAGATAGAAGCAATATCAGTATTGACATTAGTGTTGTTATATCTGTTTTTCTCATTCCATTCACATTTCACAGTTTAAAAGGGGCGGAATAAACCCATCTGCTGCTATTCCGCCCCTCCATCTATTAACTTATTGTTGGGCTATTATTAAAGTCGTGGTTAAAGCATCTCCTTAGAAAGCAATACCTACCGCAAAGGTCATTGCCCACCTGTCTGAGAATGCGTTCTCAGATGGTTTGCAATATTTTGCCTTTGCATCTACAAACAGCTGTACTTTTGAAGTTACATCTGTTGAATAGTTGACTGCTGCACCAATAGTGTAGTAGTTTGAGGTAAGGTAAGCATAATCCTTGTTTAGCCACTCTCTTATTACTACACTGTTAGGATCTGGCCCTCCAAATGCCCATTTGCCGCTCATATTAGCATTGTAGCCAAAATCGAGACCGGCAAGCAGGAACGAACTCCTGCAAACTTTGAAGTTCTTTTTGGCAAACAGATTAAAGTACAGATTCTCTGCCTGCATAACGGTATTTGGGAGGTAATACTCGTCATCTTGTTTTGTATAGTCTACAAAAGCACCTGCATGCCAGTCATAACCTTTCTCCTGCATTGGTGCAAAGAAATCATAGTTCAAAGAGACCTTCTGCATGTTGTAGTTGCTCTTTATGAACTTGGCAATGGTTATCCAGTTCTGTACATTCTCATCTTTATTGTAAACCTGAACATACTCTACACCGTCTGAGTTTTTATTGGAATATGCAGCTGTTACCTTGTGTGTATTTGCCCCTTTGTAAAGCATCTGAACCTTGCCCTCATAGTAGTTCTGCTTTACACTGCCCATCTTCTCCGGTTTTGTAGGGGTCTGGTACGCATTCTCTACAAGATAGTGGTAGTTGGCCTCTGCCAATACTTCAACACCTCCCATATAGGCATATTGTAGGCTACCGCCCATACTGTTGCCTTTATAGAAGAAGGTTTTTATGCCACCAACACCACCAACTACTCCCGATGTGTAATAACCAAGTCCTTTCATAATGTACACCGGTTGATCTCTCTGGCTGTCTGAGTTTGTAGGTTCTGTCCTCTCAAACGAGTTTCTGTAGTTAAAGCTAAGACCTGCAAAATGTCTGTTCCCGGTTCCAAGTCGGAACAATACACTTGGATTTACATAAATATGATAATAGTAGTCTGTAGAGCGCGGATCATTCTGTTTTGCAGAGGTCTGTGCAATATAGTCTGCATTAAGCCCAAACGACATAAAATCCCAAAGCACAGGAGAGGAGCCTTTAAAGCCAAGGGTATAGTTCTGTCTCTTTATCTTGCTGTAAACAGAATCTGCAACCATATACGGCATATCCCTTAAAGGGTCATACAGCATTGTATTGAACCTTGCATCTGTTACAGTGGTATTTGCATAGTTAAAGTTTCCCCACAACTGAAACCCGTTAAGGTTATATGCTCCATTGGTATTAAAATCTATTGTAGACTCCTTAGTGCCCTGTTGCTGACGTTTATAGTCTCCGTTATTATAGTCATACCCTATCTTTACCTCATTGAAGTTGGTAAGTGGTGCAAAGGCAAAACCGGCACTGTTCTGCGAGTTGTACCAAAGCGAACCGGCCTTGATATATTCGTTAGCGGTAACATTTTGAGCAGCTGCTGCAAACGGAAACAACAGTGCGGCCGCAACGATAACTGATTTTATATTTTTTCTCATATTAAAATTCATATTAAAGTTTATTAGTCATTAATTGGCCCAAGTGTTCCACGCAGGAATCTTTGCCCCGTTACGTCTTGGAACAGGCTTGTCCATAACCTCAAAATCTTCCGTACTGTTATTTGAATCCTGATAGATTATTCTGCCATCCTCAAGGGTGCTCTTAATCCTTCTTGCAACGCTCTTGCCACAATATGTTGCTCCAACTGTTGTTGCTCCGGCATCCAAAACCGCAGGCATACGTTTCAGCTTCATCTTGCTCTCGTCATTTACAGTCTCAACAGCATCTACAACAAGGTCTATACTAACCTTATAACATTTTGTTGTGCTGTTTATAGGGGATATATAATCATTAGGGTTTATCTCTGCATCGGGATAGAATATAGCATACGCACCACCGAACACAGTTACCAGCCACTGGTAAGCAGGAGTTGGCCAGAAAGCCATCTTCATATTGATTGCAGGATTATCCTTTATGATTGCCGTAGATTTCAGATAGGTTTCAAACTCTGCCCCTATAAGGTTAACAGGGCAGGCAGGGTTCAAAGCCTCCCTCTGATGGTTGTCTGCCATCTGTGCAATAAGTATAGACTCCCCAGGCTGAATAGGATAGTTCTGGGTTGCCCCCTCCATCCCCTGCGGAACGCCCGGAACCTGCCAGATAGTAATAAAATAGAGGTAGTTATCTGGGTTCTCCCCGGGCCACGACGGCAGATTTGCTGTTGCCAAATTAGGATTTATATTGCCTATACATAATCCGTCCAGATACTGCACAGAGTTACTGTTGTTGTAGAGTTCATAATACTGGTCTCTAAAGTATGAGCCTCCCGATGCAGTCTTGGAGCCGCAGTAATAAAGCTCCTTGAATACTATATTGCCAGACTTGGAGGCTGCCACATCTACATTGATTTTCTGGTTATCTGTAAGCAGCGGTGTATTGGTAACATTACCGTTAAAGTTATAGGTAAATTCGCTTGTAACAACCTCAGATGATACATTTATGGTATATATTCCCGGAATTACGCCATCTAATGTTATTGTACCGCTACCGTCTCCGGTCTTGATAATCTCTATCTTATCTGTATAGTTATTAAGTTTATATGTGTAGTTTGCAGGTGCAGGCACACCTTCCGGCAAGTTAACGTTAACAGTTATAGTTGTGTTAAGTGCCTGTACCCTCTCTACATCCTTTACCTCATTCATTTCTGAACAAGAGGAGAGGAAGATACCTGCCACAGCGAGTAATATATATTTTTTCATACTGTTATCTATTTAATATTAATTTTTACATCAAATCCAAAGAAGGTTGGTATTCCTAATTCTTTGTAAGAACCAGGAGATTGTTTCTTCTCATACAATGGCCTGTTGTTAAACAGGTTGTTTACATAGAAAGAGGCCGTTAGCAAATTGCCTATCTCTTTTGAAAGCTGGAAATTGAATATTACTCTTGGTGTATAAGAC
>CAVIKQ010000007.1:8574-11195 GCA_963643305.1 Eggerthellaceae bacterium | reverse complement strand
GTCTAAACGGGTGTCAAACAGATAAGCGAACTCAGGATCATCCTTCATTGCAGGATTAAAATCATAAACCTTGCCGTCTACCCTTGAGATATATTTCTCAAACATTGTATCATTACCATATTTGATCCACTCTTTATCTAACCATGTCACCTGAGAGGTTAATGTTAGCACAAAGCCTATCTGTGGAATATTATGAGTAATTCTGAATGTGGTATTTAAAACCTCATAATTATATCTCTTCATCTTCTTCTCATACACACCTATGTTACGCTCCAATTCATTACCGTTAGAATTGGTGCTGTAAGTGTAGTTGTCTGTTGTATTCTCTGTTCTCATCCATGCTCCCGATATATTAAAGGAGGTTCGTATTGCATCTACCCTTCCGAAATCCAAGATATACTCCAACCCTTTATTATCACTTAATGCTATATTCATAGGTTTGTAGTACGATACAAAGATGTTGTACTGTTTGTCTACCCCCAATTTAGGGGCTGCGCCCTCTACCCTCTCTGCAATCTTGTATGTGGTATAAGGGATAAGTCTCCAATCGTTTATATCAACACCTAATCCATATCCGTTACGTAGCTTCTCGCTATATCCTGTTAACGAAAGGGAGATCTTTTTGGTAAAATTAATATCAATCCCAACCTCCGCCTTATAGTTCTTTGCCACCTTAAGATCTTTGTTCTTAACATCATACACTCTGGTGGTACCTATTAACAACTGTTCGGAAGCTGGAACGCTTTCATCTCCAAGATTATTGAAATTTATATAATCGAAGTATGCCTGTTGAGGATAGAGATACATTGCTGTTGGGGCCTTGGAAGCAACACCGTAACCGCCTCTAATGGTAAGCACTCTTGGAAATAGTTCAAATGATGCATTTACACGTGGAGAGAATGAATCCTTGCCGTTTACATTATCGTACCTTACACCTGCGGTAATATTCAACGCCCTCTCGCTTTCTCCAAATTTCTGAGTAAAATGATTCTCAACATATACCCCAAGCTGATTGATAAAAGGTACATCTTTAAATGCCCTTGGTCTCCAAGCCGGGCCACCGTTAGCACTTACCCTCTGTGGCGGAGTCTCAAGATCGTAGACAATCCCTTTACCCAGGTTCCCGTCTGTCTTGAAATCTGCGCCTGCCAAGATTCTGTTGTTACCGCTGTCCCACATCTTTACAAAGTTTGCGTTCACCTTTGCAAAAGCATTGAACTCCTTACCGTAAATATCGTAGTGGGAGAAATACTCGTATGGCAGGTAGGTTGCATAATCGCTGCTGTTGGTACCTGCAAGATTTGTAATCTCCTTGCCGTTAACATCATAAACTTTACCGCCGGGAGTATTGGATACAACGGCACCATCTACTGTGGCCGTTGAATATGGGGCAAAGGCATTCCCAAGCAGCTCCTCTCTCCAAGATTTTCTATCTGTATAGCTCACAGCAGCACTATATTTAATGCTCTTAAGCCATCCTGCATTATCTAAGTTAAGAGTACCGTTTGTATTGAACCTGAATCCAAGATCTTTAGAAGATGATGCCAACCGGCTGCGTACATCATCGGGATTTCTGTCTCTTGTATCTTTACCCAACTGCAAATCTAAAGAGGTGTTTGTAGATAATCTGCCAAAAGAGTGCGAATACATCCCCTTAATGCTGTATTTTTCATAATGCAGGTATGCTTCTGTCTGATAGGTGTTATTGTAAGCATAGTTGCCGCTGATATGAAAAACTCCACCGCTCTTGCCTACATTAAAACCTTTTGAAGCAGATACCTCGTATGTTTTAGGATTGGTCTTGAATCTTACGCTAAGAGGCTCTTTACCTGCTTTTGAGTTAATGATAACAGCTCCCGATGTAAGGTCTCCATACTCCGCAGAAGGAATACCCCTAATAACCTCCACACTCTCTACATTATCCAAAGATACCTTTCTAAGGTCTATACCGCCATTAATACTTGCAACGCCAGAAGGATCTGTTGTTGCGCCGCTTGCTGTAGATGACAGTCTCTGCAGATTTGCATTATTAGACAGGGGTGAGCCATCCATAATAATGGCTGTACCAAGACTATTCATGCTACCTCCGGACAAAGACCTTATAGTAACAGTATTTGCACTGCTCAAACTTGGATTTTCAATGCTGACACCCGGAAGCAACTGCATTACATCTTTAATGGTACTTGCCTGCAGGTGGTCCATTGCCTGTCTGTTAATATTAGAGGCTGTAGAGCTGCCGGCCTGGCTCCTCTTGGCAGAGACAATAATCTCCTCTAACCTGAAATTGGCCTCTTTCATCCTGAACTCAAAATAGTAGTCCTTTGCAGCAACTACATTTACTGTAGTGTCTATATCCTGCATCCCAACAAACTGTACCTTAATCTGCACCTTGCCCGGATGAACTTTTGCAAAACTGAATTTACCGTTCACATCAGTGGAAACGTATGTCCCCTGAGGAAGGAGTTGGACTGTTGCAAAGTTTATAGGTTGTTCTCCGCCGGACGCTTCAAATACAACGCCCTCAATCTTTGCATAATTACCGTTTGAGCCTTTCTGCTGTGCAGACATTGCAACAGGCAGAAGTATCAAACCAAAGATAGTTAACAATAATTTTTGCATAA
>CAVIKQ010000007.1:0-8564 GCA_963643305.1 Eggerthellaceae bacterium | reverse complement strand
GTTTTAGGTTATATGATTAATAAATATTTTTATTGTAATCTGTTAATAGTCTTTAGAAGTTCATTCTTTACTGTGGGATTCTCCTCTTGCGCATAAAACTCTTTGCATCTCTCCACAATCTCATCTTTTTTGTACGAGTACCTGTACCAGCCCAAAGTCTCTGCCGCCAAGAGTTTTATATCTGTATCTGTACCGGCATCCTTTGACAACAGATGGTACAACCCATCTAAGGCGGCAACCCTGCAACCGTTTCTCTCACTCCGTACAATAGACTTTATCCTCTTTATGCTTGTTTGTTTGTCCTGCAGCATTCCAAAGTCTGCCCTGTGTTCGGAATATCTTTCTAAGATATTTGAAGTCTGCCTTTTGTAATCGGCATCGTATGGCCATCTGTACAGGTCGTTTGGCTCTCTCTGCACATTGCTAAAATGCACATCCTCCATTGCGGCAACCATAGTCTTGCCCTCCTGTGCCTCTATTGCAGTTCCCAACTGGAAAAACAATCTCGCAGATGTTACAGGGTCTAAATATTTTTGGGCAAGAATTGGGGCTAAGTCGGGGCTTCCGTTCTTGCCTCCGGTTACTATAGCCAATCTCTGCAGCAGTTCGTAAGAATCTGTCATACCAAATTTAACAGCCTCTAAAAGAGAGTTGTCTGCTCTCTCTTTCAGGCAGTTGAAAGCCATAAGCCTTACCACGCAACTTGGATTGCTTCTTAAATAGTCTAACAGCTCCCTACTCTCTATTTCTCCCATTCTGTGCAGCGTTTTAAGGGAAACAGCCACTATCTCTGCCGGCATATCATCTTTGGATAAAAGCTCTCTCCAGAACTTTGGATTGTTACGCTCCTTTGTCATTGCCTCATCGAGAAACGAGAATTCGTTAGAAAGAAAACTAAAGGTAGGATCCCCCATAAAATGAGACTCCAAGGTGAGCTGTCCTTTACCCCAATTGCCTGCACAAACCCCGTAATTGAGCAGCCCAATCAGTTCGTTTGTCCATGTATCTTGCAGTGTGTTAACGCTGTTGCCCTTTACTACCATTGTGTTGCCCGGCACAAAGAGGTGATGGCCGGCAATGTAGTCTTCCATGTGGAAAGAGCCGTTGTAGCAGGCATCCAACAATACTATCTTGCTTCCCGATACATACTCTTTCAAATCGGGAATCATAAGATCCATACCTGCTGAATAAAGGCTGTCCTTTAATTTCATCTCTTTGCTAAAGGCATCGTTGAGCCACTCAGCCGGAGCACCGAACTCCTTTATAAAACGCTCTTTGGTGGCGGTGGTATCTTTAGACCTGCGGATTTTGCCCCGGAAAAAGTTCTTGGCAAGCTCTATCCACGCTTTTGCATCCGACACGTATGGAGAACCGTTAAAGTACTGGGTATCTTCGCTGCCGTGATGGTGCAGTATTGACAAATCTAACGTTGGGTCTCCAAGGGCAGACAACACCCTGTGTTTTACAGATTTGTCAAATGTAAAATCTATGAAACTGAGGTTTGCCCCTCTTCTTGTTGTAAGGAACGGGAGCTGCTCGCACAGGGCAATCCCCTCCTCTATACGTGCGTTGTAAGAATCTGAATTGTAGCCGTGACCGGCAAAGTAGAGCACCCTGTTCATCTGCTTTTGGTTCTCCTTTGCGGCAACCGCCCTGTTTAGAAACTCCGCTATAAGCTGATATTTGGTCTTTCCCTCTATTACAGGAGGTTTTATTCTGGCGGTATATATGTCACATACTATCTGCTGCGCCCCTTGGGGTGCAAGTGTGTAGTAGAAGTATGATTTTATCTCCTTGTCTTGTTTTAGGAATTTGAATTTTAGAGTAAAGCAGTCGTAAAAGCGGTCAGACGGCACAGAGGATTCCTGCCAGTCTCTCTCCTGGTCCATCTTAAAGGCTGTTGTAAGATGCTGGGCATCTCTTACCATGGCTACAGGGATATCGCCTACCAATACGGCTCCCTCCAAATTGTTGTTTTTGTAGAGGTTGTAAAGGTAGTTTCTTATAGAATCGGGCTGTGCCCATCTGTCTATTACCAGCAGACCCTCCCTTCTTACAGAGCCATCCTCCCTTGTGGCCTTTACAGATGCCACATATTTGTCAACGGCATCCTTTGCATTGTTGTATGTTGCAGGGTCTACAACAACAGCCACTAAGGTACACCATTTGTTACTGTTTTTCTTGTTTGTTTTTGCCTCGGTAACGTTGGCAAACGTTACCGTAAAGAGGCAAAACACTGATATTGTTAACCTTATTATATTATTTCTCATATTACTGTTGTATTATTTGATAGTGGGACAAAAGTATTGTAGGCCGTATTGTAAATCAATAGCTCCCGATGGGGATATTTTTTACCGTATGTAACCATAATTAGGGATTAAAAATCTCTTATGGTGTACATAAGTCATTGATATAGCACAGCCCTCTGCTGTATTTATAAAGCCACAGCAGACAATGAAAAATCAAATGATGAATGTACAGAGTGCCTCCTGATTAGAGCGCCATCGTCGTTTGAGCGTGTGGTCGTCATAGATATCGCACCTGTTTAGATCGGGCTCTGCAATAGAACAGATCTGATTGGGTACAACTATACGTGCAACCAATATATATAGGTGAGAAAGTATCATCTGTTCTCCATTCTCATATTTATCATTATCCATCTGAAACAGCATATCACCGCAATGACGTGCCGGCTTGTATGTGCTTATACCCTGTTCTGCAAGTTGCTGTGCTATTTTATCCTCTGCACACTTCTTGCAATTGTGATAATGATACGGGGAGAATGCTTCTACTATAGAAAAGGTGACATGATAAGACCTGTTACAGCAGCAATGATGTAACTGAAAGCCGGCAGCACCCACAATGTACTGCAAAGCCATAACTGCAACCAATATCTTGCCTAACAGTTTTTTCACTTGTTCTAATAGTATTTTGTTAAATCAGGTTGAAGCAAAGATATAAAAATGATTTAATTAAATACAATACATCTCCGTTATATTTTTGCATGCTGTTATGATTAATGCAATTTGTATATCAAATTATTATAAAAATATAGTTACAGCTGCCATTATCCAACTGTTTTTACTTGTAAAACAGAATTTTATAAATATTAAATTTATTACGTTTTTGTTTCAAAAAATCTGAAAAATTAACAAACAGCCAATTTTACAAACTGTAAAACTTCAAATGTTTGTTGGGCGGCAAAGGGTAATAATTTTCTCTCCAAAATAGATTGGGTAACCGAATTTAATTAGTAAATTTGCCGCCACATATCTGAATTATGCCTATGCAAGCGGAAAAGAGAGACTATTATATATACAACACAATGAGCAGGACAAAGGAGCTGTTCAGACCTGTTGTGCCCGGCATGGTGGGGTTGTATGTATGCGGGCCTACCGTTTATGGGGATGCTCATTTGGGCCATGCAAGACCTGCCATAACCTTTGATGTTCTTACAAGGTATTTCAGATATATGGGTTACAAGGTACGCTATGTAAGAAACATTACAGATGTAGGCCATTTAGAGCATGATACAGACGAGGGGGAGGACAAGATAGCAAAGAGGGCCAAAATGGAGCAACTTGAACCTATGGAGGTTGCACAGGAGTGTACTATAAAGTTCCATAAGGCAATGGAGAGGCTCAACACTCTGCCGCCAAGCATTGAACCGCATGCGTCGGGGCATATCATAGAGCAGATTCAGCTTATTCAGCAGATATTGGAGCACGGTTTTGCATACGTAAGCAACGGTTCTGTCTATTTTGATGTTGCTGCGTACAACAAGAAGTTCCATTATGGTCTGTTATCGGGAAGAAACTTAGAGGATATTCTTACAAATACCCGTGAACTGGACGGAGCGGGAGACAAACACAGCTCTGTAGATTTTGCCCTGTGGAAAAAGGCATCTCCGGAGCATATTATGCGTTGGCCATCCCCTTGGAGCAACGGTTTCCCGGGGTGGCATCTTGAATGCTCTGCAATGAGCGCCAAGTATTTGGGAGAGGAGTTTGATATTCATGGAGGAGGTATGGATCTGCTGTTCCCTCACCATGAGTGTGAGCTTGCACAGAACTGTGCATCGCGCGGCAAAGGGGGCATTCATTATTGGATGCACAACAACATGATTACCATAAACGGTCAGAAGATGGGCAAAAGCCTTGGCAATTTCATTACCTTAGATGAGTTGTTCAACGGTACGCACAAGCTGCTCGAACAGCCTTACAGCCCTATGACAGTCCGTTTCTTTATATTACAGGCTCACTACAGGAGCACTTTAGATTTTAGTAACGAGGCTTTACAAGCTGCCGAGAAGGGTCTTAAAAGGATAATGCAGGCCTCTAAAGATGTGGAGAAACTTGCAGTTACAGAGAGCAACAAACTTCCCGATAATAAATCTAAGGTTACTGATGAGCTGGAACAGTTGAAAGAGAGCGTTTTTGAAGCTTTGTCCGACGATCTCAACACCCCTATTGCTCTTTCACATCTATTTGACGCTGTGAGAGTTGTAAATTCAGTTAAGGATGGCTCAATTGCAATAACAGATTCAGACAAAGGCATACTGAATATACTGCTGAGAGATGTAGTTGAGAATATTTTAGGATTAAAAAACGAATCTGCCGGTGAACAAAACAAGAACAGCGTTGTTATTGAGAAATTGATGGAGATTATTCTTGCAGAGAGGATGCAGGCAAAGGCCAATAAAGACTGGGCAAAATCAGACAAGATAAGGGATGAGCTTACCGGTGCCGGAGTAAAGATTAAAGATACCAAGAACGGCGTTGAGTGGTTTATAGAGTAGACTATGATTAAGACAGATATTACATGTTACAGAGTGAGAAGGTGGTGCAGGGAGTTGTTGCTCAACAACTTCATACTTATTATGTGCTCTGTTTTATGCTCTCTCTTCTGCCTTATATCTGAAACAAACAGCAACAATAATAACCTACATCATATACTAAAACAACAAACTGCAGAGGTTGTAAACAACGGATTTGATGATAAAGAGAGCAATGATGCTTCTTTGGCTAGAGAGAAGCTGCTGTCCTGCACAAGTCCTGCTGTAAGCACCTTTGAGATTCCTGTTACCATAACTGTAAGTTCGGCCTCACTCTCAAATATACAGTATAGAGGCTACAGGGGGATGACAGGTCTTTGTCTGTCTGCTGTTCCATATCTTAAAGAGAGAGGAACAAAAGGAAGAAGCGTAAAGATTATTACAGAGCTTCCCAAGGAGGTTTATGTGTATATGATAAAAAATCTGAGAATTTAGAAACCGGTCACAGCAAAGGCGTTGCCTTTGTATTAAACTTCATTTTATCCTTTAGTAAGCGATTAAAAAATACCTTGGTAAAGGTATAATGATTACTTAACAGATTGCAGGGCATTAAGGCTAGGATGCGTTGTGCAGTCTGAGGATTAAATAGAAGTGTCTCTATAGCATTAACTTACATTCATACGATTAGAAAGATACGATTTATGCACCAAGGCAGCGCATGGTCTGTTTTACGATTTTAGTAGATCGCCTGCAATTGTGTTTAGTTGTTGTTTCCTCACCAAATGCGCTGCCTGTGCATCATTATATCTCTGTTTGTATGATAAAGAATAATCTCAACCACTAAAAACTAACAGCTGTATTGGATTTATACAGCTATACAATAAATCTGATTATGGAAAATTATGATAATGTAGATAACAGGATATTGACAGAAGAAGGTGTAAAACAGTCAAAACAAAGCCCCTTGGTATATATAGTAATCATATTGGCAGGAGTAGTTCTTGGATTTTTGTCAATAAAAACATTAGATAACCAAAACCTTGCTTACGGCGTTGCATTTGTATGTGCAATACTTGTAATCATAGGTCTCAAAGGGGTATTTGTTCCCAAAAAGATTCTTAAATACGCAAAGACAGGAGATATAATCAAAAAGAGGGAGCTTTTCTATAATATAGACCAGAAGGCAAATGTCTGTGATTGCGTAAAAAACGGTGTTATAGATGAGTTGCTTGCAATTCAGCAGGGAGATACAGGAAGGATTAAAGTGGTATTCTACTCTACTCCTAATCACAACTACTCATTAATGCAGATTTTTGAATATATTCCATACGAGTATGTTCCAATCTCAGAGGTAAAGAGAGTTGAAAGGTAACTGATACTTTTGTATAACAGATATACCGGCCTTACAGCTGTATCTCACTATAGTTATTATGGGAGAGTGCTGTTGGGCCTTTTTTATTAAAATTTTGTATCTTTGCCGCGGCAAAAAGGGATATTGAATTCATTTAATTATAAGGATTTATGATTTATTCACATGAAGTACAACAGATGTGTGTTGTAAAGAAAGGACCTAACCATGGTCCGGCCCCTATTCCTGAGGAGGGAAAATGGGTAAAGAGTAAAGAGATTACAGATATTTCGGGCCTTACTCACGGTGTTGGCTGGTGCGCACCTCAACAGGGAGCATGCAAACTTACATTAAATGTAAAGAACGGTGTAATAGAGGAGGCTTTGGTAGAGACTATAGGGTGTTCGGGAATGACACATTCGGCAGCAATGGCAGCGGAGATTCTAACAGGCAAAACTATCCTTGAGGCTTTAAATACAGACTTGGTTTGCGATGCAATAAATACAGCTATGAGAGAGCTGTTCCTCCAGATAGTGTACGGACGTACACAGTCTGCATTCTCTGAGGGCGGACTTGCTGTGGGCGCAAGTTTGGAGGATCTTGGCAAAGGCCTTAGAAGCCAGGTTGGAACAATGTTTTCAACAAAGGAGAAAGGTCCAAGATACCTTGAGATGGCAGAGGGTTATTGCAACAGGGTTGCACTTGACAAGAATGGCGAAATCTGCGGATATGAGTTTGTTCATCTTGGAAAATTCATGGATGAGGTAAAGAAAGGGACAGACGCAAACGAGGCTCTTAAAAAAGTTACCGGCACATACGGCAGATTTACAAAGGAGCAGGGGGCTGTTAAATATATTGATCCACGTAAAGAATAAGGAGGCAGACTTATGATAAGAGAAGTACAATTCGAAAGCCAGGACAGAAGAATAGATAAAATTAACGGCGTCCTAAACAGATACGGCATAAAAAATCTTGAGGAGGCAAACGAGATTTGCGATAAACTTGGTTTGGATCCATATAAAACTTGCGAAGAGACACAACCAATCTGCTTTGAGAATGCCAAGTGGGCATACGTTGCCGGTGCAGCAATTGCAATAAAGAGGAACTGCAAGAATGCGGCAGACGCAGCCGAGGCTATTGGAGAGGGGTTGCAGTCTTTCTGTATACCGGGTTCGGTGGCAGATGACAGAAAAGTTGGCCTTGGTCATGGCAATCTTGCTGCAAGGCTGCTTAGAGAGGAGACAAAGTGTTTTGCATTCCTTGCAGGTCATGAGTCTTTTGCTGCCGCAGAGGGGGCAATAAAGATTGCCGCCAAAGCAGACAAGGTAAGAAAAGAGCCTCTGAGATGTATCCTTAACGGTCTTGGGAAGGATGCTGCACAGATTATATCCCGAATCAACGGATTCACATACGTTCAGACAGAGTTCAACTACTATACAAGCGAGCTTAAAGTTGTTAGGGAGATAGCATACTCAGACGGTCCTCGTGCAAAGGTTAAATGCTACGGAGCAGACGACGTTAGAGAGGGTGTTGCCATCATGCACCATGAGGGGGTTGATGTTTCCATTACAGGCAACTCTACCAATCCTACCCGTTTCCAGCACCCTGTTGCAGGCACATACAAAAAGGAGTGCATTGAGCAGGGGAAGAAATATTTCTCAGTAGCATCGGGAGGAGGAACAGGACGTACTCTTCATCCCGATAACATGGCAGCAGGTCCTGCCTCTTACGGCATGACAGACACCATGGGACGTATGCACTCAGACGCTCAGTTTGCAGGATCATCATCTGTTCCGGCTCATGTTGAGATGATGGGATTCCTTGGAATAGGAAACAACCCTATGGTTGGTGCAACCGTGGCTGTGGCTGTTGATGTTGCAACTGCTCTAAGCAAATAATTGACTTTAGAGAGGTTGTAGAAAAAGGTTTTTCTGTGTTGAAATCCTACTTTTTATACAACTTCTTATAATTATAAGGGGAATACTTAATCTTAATAATGAAGAGGCTGACTAAAAAGTATTAGTCAAGCCTCTTTTTCTTGTTTTTCGGTGAGGTCAACCTTCACCTTGTTTCCAAATATTCAATTCGTTATTGTAGGCGTTTAAGCAGGGCGTCCGGCTTAGGATCTCTCCCACGGAAGTTCCTGTAAAGCAGATCTGCATCCTCAAGATTACCCTTTGAAAGTATATTCTTGCGGAAGCTCTCTGCAACCTCTTTGTTAAAGATTCCTTTCTCTTTAAACAGTTCAAAGGCATCTGCATCAAGAACCTCTGCCCATTTGTAAGAATAGTATCCTGCAGAGTAACCGCCGGAAAAGATATGACTAAAAGAAGGGGCTATTGCAGTACCCTCTATGTACGGCATTATCTGCGCCTTGGCCGTTGCTCTCTTCTCAAAATCAACTACAGACTCAGACGGAACCTCTGTTAAAGAGTGCCATGC
>CAVIKQ010000006.1:5699-29402 GCA_963643305.1 Eggerthellaceae bacterium | reverse complement strand
GTATGTGACTGCTCTGATATTGATGATATTATTGTCTTCTTTAAGAACGGCAAATATATTGTTACCAAGGTTACAGGAAAGGCTTTTGTTGGCAAGAACATAATATATGCAGGTGTGTACACCAAAAATGACGAACGTACCATCTACAACGTTGTGTACAGAGATGGTAAAATCTCATTGGACGGTTCGAGCGGAAAGTTTTATGTAAAGAGGTTTGCAGCTACAGGAATGACAAGAGACAAGGAGTATGACCTTACTCAGGGCAAGCCGGATTCTGTTATCCTATGGTTTTCTGCCAATCCCAATGCTGAGGCAGAAGTGCTTAAAGTATTTCTTAAGCCCAAAGCTAAACTTAAGAAGCTGCTGTTTGAGTTTGACTTTGCCACACTTGCCATTAAGGGAAGAAACTCAATGGGTAATGTACTCTCTAAAAACCCTATTCATAAGATTACTCTTAAATCTAAAGGTGTCAGCACCTTAGGAGGTAAGCCGATATGGTTTGATACAGATATAAACAGGCTTAATGAGGATCAGAGGGGAACATACCTTGGGGAGTTCCATGCAGATGACCGTATATTGGTTATCTGCAAGAACGGTACATTCTATACCACCAATTTTGACCTTAGCAACAGGTATCAGGGGGATATTTTAAGGATAGAAAAATTAGATACAGAGAAGACTTGGAGTGCCATCTATTTTGACAACGAATCTAAATGCTTCTATCTTAAGCGGTACCCTTTTGAACCTAATGATAATGCTCCACTCCCCTTTATATCAGATGCAGAAGGCTCATACCTCGTTGAGATAAGTGACTGCAAACATCCGTCTGTTGTTATTAAGTTTGGCGGCAAGAATGCCAAACGGGAGGATGAACAGATAGACGGAGAGGAATTTATCGGGAAGAAGAGCTATAAAGCTAAAGGAAAGAGGGTTACTGCATACGAAGTGGCGCAGGTTAAGTTTGGCGAGCCATTGGTTAAAGAGGATGATTACAGTGAAGAGACTGCTAATAATGGTGAAGATACTGCGGACAATGGTGAGGAGGGGAGCAATAAGAGTGAGGAGACAAGCAATAACAGTGTTACAGGCTATGAACCGGGAAGTGTTGTGGAGTTTGGCGGCGATGATGACAACCCTACCCTATTCTAATTTTATTAAAAGGCTATGATACTCTCTTTATGCGGTTTTATGGGTTGCGGAAAGAGTACGGTTGGACGTAATCTTGCCGCGTTCATATTCTCTGATTACATAGATCTTGACAGTTATATAGAAAAGAGAATAGATATTCCTGTAAAAGAGTTCTTTGCATTAAAGGGAGAGGTTGCATTCAGGGAGGAGGAAAAAAGGGCATTGGAGGAGATTCTCTTAAAATATGCCCCTATTTGTAAAGAGAACAGCTCCGAAAAAAGCAATCTGATTATCTCATTGGGCGGAGGTGCCCCTACATATCCTCCAACGGCAAAACTTATAAAGGAGAAGACATTTTGCGTATATCTTAGTGCAAGTAAAGAGACCTTGTTTAAAAGATTATCAAGAAACAGTACTAACAGACCTGTTTTGCAGGGCAAGCAGGGGGACAGCCTTATCTCCTATATTGAGGAGCTTGTTGCCAAACGGGAGTCATTCTATAAAGAGGTGTCGAAAATGGAATTGGACAGCTCCAAACTCAGCATTCCGCAACTCACGGAACAACTCTCCGGCCTCTTTTAATTTGCCGTGGGAAATCAAAGAGCGTTGGGGCTATTGGTTCCGGTTATTTTGTATATATTTGCGAATGAGATGGGATATATCTATTCTCTTTATATTTAATTTTTATGAAATATTATCTACTGATACTTATGACTTGTTTGTTTTCATTGGTGTGTAAAGCGCATGAAGAGGGAAATTTCATGGTTTCTGATATGTTGGCTTCCATGCAACCCGGAGAAAAGGCGGCGCTGTTAATGGTGCATTTTGGCAGTACCCATGATGATACCAGATATCTCACTATTGATGCAATTAACAATATAGCCAAAGAGGCATTCAATGGCATTGAGGTGCGTGAGGCATATACATCGAGAATTGTAATCCGGAGACTTAAAGCACGCGGAATAGAGAAACTTAATCCGGTTGAGGCTCTGGAAAGATTAAAGGCAGACGGCTATACCCATATAATTATCCAATCTACAAACATTATAGAGGGTATTGAGATGGAGTCTTTGCGTAAGGATGTTGCTTCTGTTGAGAAAGAGTTTAAGGATATTCGCATAGGAACACCGCTTCTCTATTCTCCAAAAGATTATGAGAATGTGATTGAGGCTGTTGTAAAGAACGGAGCAAAAGAGGGCGCAACTCTTCTTGTGGGGCACGGAACATACACCCCCTCTACAGCCCAGTATGCCATGTTAGATTATATGTTGCAGGCTAAGGGCTATAACTCTTTTCATGTAATGACAATAGAGGGGTATCCTACGTTTGATGATGCTATGGCAAAACTTAATGCCGATTCTGCAAAGAGTGTGCTGCTTATGCCCTTTATGTTTGTGGCCGGAGACCATGCTCGCAACGATATTGCCGTTGATATTAAGGGGGAGTTGGAGAGCAGGGGGTACAGCGTGTCTGTATTTATGAAAGGTTTGGGAGAGAATCCCGATATTCAGAGGATTTTCATTAATCATGCAATGTTCGCCGCCAAACATAAAAAGATTAATATTACAGACAAGAAGAGAGCTTTGGCCTCAGAAAAGGATGATGAATAGCTTTCTATTCTTGTAAAACCATGTAAAAGCTACGTAGAGAATTCTTGTTCAAATTGCGAGATATTCCAATTGGGAGAAGTTCTGCATTGGAATCGGGAAAGTCTAATCTGGGAAAAGGGCATCCTTTTCCTTTATATCTTTTATTCTCAGCTGGATATTGGCAATACCCCTGTAGTAGTTTTCTGCTATTGAGTAGCAGATGTCAACAGGATTACCGGTCTGCATGTGCTCAAAATGTTCAGATTTATTAAAAGCAATGGCGGATATATGTCTGTAAGGCTCATCCTCCTGAATCAGTTCTAATTTAAGATGCCCGTTATCGCTCCCAACCTTGCGGCCGTTGCCGTTGTCGTAGACATTCTCTGTTAAAAAGACAGGAGAAAGGTTGCCCGGTCCAAAGGGCTGGAACTGTTTTAGTATCCTAAAGAACTTTGGCGTAATCTGCTTAAAATCGAGGTATGAATCTATATTTACTATTGGAGTAAGTATCTTTTTGTTGATGTTGGCCTTTACAATGGATTCGAATTTCTCCTCAAAGGCAGCAAGGTTCTCCTCTCTTAGTGTTAATCCGGCAGCATAAATATGCCCTCCAAAGTTTTCCAAGAGGTCTGAACACTCCTCAATGGCCTCATAGAGGTCAAATCCCGGTATGCTGCGGGCCGATCCTGTAACAAAGCCGTTTGAATTGGTCAAGACAATTGTAGGTTTGTAGTACGCCTCAACCAAACGGCTGGCTACAATCCCAACTACCCCTTTGTGCCACTGCGAGTTATATACAACTGTAGAACTTCTCTCTTCAAAATCAGGCTCTTCTCGCACCATTCTCAGAGCCTCATAGGTAATCTCTCTGTCTACATTCTTGCGCTCGTTGTTGTGTGCATTGATTGTTGCACCAATCTTTGCCGCATCCGCTTCATTCCTCGATGTAAGCAGATCTACAGCTATCCTTCCGCTCTCCATTCTCCCTGCCGCATTGATTCTTGGTCCAATCTTAAAGACAATATCATCTATTGTAATCCTGTGCTTCTCCAAACCCGCAAGTTTAATCATTGAAAGCAGGCCGTTACGCGGAGATTCGTTTATCTGCTGAAGCCCAAAGTGGGCAAGTACCCTGTTTTCCCCCGTTACGGAGACCAAATCTGCGGCTATGCTTACAGCTACTAAATCTAAAAGGCTCTTTATATCTTCAAATGGGATTCCATATCTGAGAGAATATGCCTGAACCAATTTGAATCCTACTCCGCATCCCGATAAATCATCGAACGGATAGAGGCAGTCGTTCTGCTTTGGATCTAAAATAGCCACAGCTGCAGGAAGTTGTTCATCGGGAAGGTGATGATCACAAATGATAAAATCTATCCCCTTTCCGGCAGCATACTGAACCTTCTCCACCGCCTTTATTCCGCAATCGAGGGTGATTATAAGGCTGTATCCGTTCTCGGCCGCCCAGTCTATCCCCTTGTAAGAGACACCGTACCCCTCGTCATATCTGTCTGGAATATAGTACTCTACATTGGGATCTATCTCGCGCAAGAATGAATACACCAAAGCCACAGCAGTTGTGCCGTCTACATCGTAATCACCATAAACCATTATCTTTTCTCTCTTCTCTATGGCTTTGCGGACACGCGCCACGGCTTTGTCCATATCCTTCATAAGGAAAGGGTCATGAAGCATAGACAGATTGGGACGGAAGAATGCTTTAGCCTGCTCGTAGGTGCATATATCCCTCTGTACCAAAAGGTTGGCCAACACAGGGTCTACACTCAACTCCTGCGCCAATCTTCTTACGATTGCAGGATTGCCCGGCTCTTTAACTATCCACTTTCTGTCTACATTGTTCATTTGCATAACGCGCAAAGGTAATTATTATTTTAATACATTTTATAGTAGGAGATTTTATTTTGGTTTAATTTTACCTAAATTTATGTCGTTAACAAAGAATAAATTGTGTATTTTTGCAGTTTCGTGGGCAATATTTTGCACTATATAAATGTGAATAAAAAGAGATTAGATATGGAATTGAATTTAAACGAACAGGAACAGAACAGGAGAAAGGCGCTTGCTCAGATTAGAGAGCTTGGCATTGAGCCTTACCCTGCTCCGCTCTATCCCGTTAACCGAACAACAAGAGAGATAAGAGAGGATTATGAGCCGGACAGACCCGGTTTTGAGGATGTTTGCATTGCCGGCAGGATTATGAGCCGCAGAATTATGGGGGCTGCCGCCTTTATTGAGCTTATGGATGATACAGGAAGAGTGCAGGTATATGTAAAGAGAGATGAAATCTGCCCCGGCGAGGACAAGACAATGTACAATACCGTGTTCAAGAAACTTTTGGATATTGGAGACATTATTGGAATAAAGGGGTATGCCTTTGTTACCCAGACAGGCCAGAAATCTGTTCATGCAAAGGAGCTTACAGTGTTAAGCAAGTCTTTGAGAGTACTTCCTATCGTTAAGGAGAAGGACGGTGAGGTGTTTGATGCCTTTGCAGACACGGAGCTTAGATACAGACAGCGTTATGTAGATCTTATTGTAAATCCCGATGTTAGGGAGACATTTGTAAAGAGAGCCAAGATTATCTCTACAATGCGCCGCTTATTTGACGATAAGGGCTACCTTGAGGTAGAAACGCCCATACTGCAGTCTATTCCTGGTGGGGCAACTGCAAGGCCGTTCATTACGCACCACAACACATTAGATATTCCTCTCTACCTCCGTATTGCCAATGAGTTGTACCTTAAAAGACTTATAGTTGGCGGTTACAAAGGGGTCTATGAATTTGGAAAAGATTTTAGAAATGAGGGGATGGACCGTACCCATAATCCGGAGTTTACTGTTATGGAGATATATGTTGCCTACAAGGACTATAACTGGATGATGGATTTTGTGGAGGAGATGCTGAAAACGGTATGTATTGCCGTAAACGGTTCTGCAAAAGCAATGGTTGGGGAGGTTGAGGTAGACTATGGGCAACCGTTTCGCAGACTTCCTATGCTCGAAGCCATTAAGGAGTATGCAGGGGTAGACTTGGAGGGCATGGATGAGGAGCAGTTGAGGGCAACCTGCAAAAAACTGAATGTTGAGGTAGCTCCCTCATTTGGGGCAGGCAAACTGATAGATGCCATATTCGGGGAGTATTGCGAGAAACATTTGGTACAGCCAACATTCATTACAGACTATCCTGTATCTATGTCGCCACTTACAAAACGCCATAGGAGCAACCCTAATCTCACAGAGCGTTTTGAGTTGTTTGTTTGCGGCAAAGAGCTATGTAACGCATATTCCGAACTTAACGACCCTATAGACCAGTTGGAGCGTTTCCAGGAACAGTTGTGGCTAAAGGATAAAGGGGATGACGAAGCTATGTTCATAGACATGGATTTCATCAGGGCATTGGAATATGGCATGCCTCCAACATCGGGAATGGGAATTGGAATAGACAGACTTACAATGTTCATGACCAACAAGAACACAATACAGGATGTCCTCTTCTTCCCTCAGATGCGCCCGGAGGTTAAAGCATCTGGCAAACAGGGGAAAACAGAAAAGGCAGAATAATTGAATATTTGCCGTACTACACGGATTATGAGAGTTTTAGAGATTACATCTGCTAAAAACGATAAGATTAAGAATGTTGTCTCTCTTTTGGAAAAATCAAAAGCCAGAAGGGAGCAACATCTTTTTATTGCAGAAGGGGTTAGAGAGGTAACAGCCTGCATTAACAATGGATATGCTATAGAGAGTCTGTTCCTTAACAGCGTTATCTACCCTAATCCTAAAGATTTTTTCTCTCATCTTCCCAACAAATCAGCTTTAGACAGCAGTCAATTATCCGTTTTCCTTTGCGCTCCTCATCTCTATTCTAAAATTGCGTATAGAGAGAGCACAGAGGGGGTAGTGGCGGTAGTTGAACAGAAAAATTTTTCTTTGCAAGATGTTGTGATAAAGGGGCGTACAGGAGATTCTGCATTTATTCTGGTGGTAGAGAGCGTAGAGAAGCCGGGCAATCTTGGGGCTCTTTTGCGTACCGCAGATGCATGCGGTGTAGATGCCGTCCTTGTATGTGACCCTCTTACAGATATTTATAACCCTAATCTTATAAGAGCCGGTCTTGGTTCATTCTTTACGGTACCGGTTGTTGCATGCACAAACGAGGAGGCATATAATTGGCTCATAGAGCGTAATGTAAAGGTTTTTACTGCTCAGCTGCAAGATTCGGAATGGTACTACAACACAGATTTCAAACAGGGTACTGCAATAGTCATGGGAAGCGAGGCTAAAGGACTTTCTGCATTCTGGCGTAATGTGGCAGATGCCCATATTAAAATACCTATGCTTGGGGAGATGGATTCGCTTAATGTCTCCGTCTCGGCCGGAGTACTGCTGTACGAAGTTGTACGCCAACGGCTAATCGTTTTTTAATTTGACTTCAACTGAACAAGTGGTTCTGCTGCAATTTTTGCTAATCTATTACACCTCTTAAAAAAATTTTTCGTGTCTACTTTTTCTATCCGGTACAAGCTGGTACATACCAAATGGAATAAGTGGGCATTTTATTGTTACAAAAAATGGAATAAGTTGGCAAAATTACTGTAAAATTTATGGAATAAGTGACATCCCCCTTTGGTAAACTGCTCCAAACAGTGTAATTTTGCAGAGAGTTTAAACAGAAAAGTTATGCTTGAACGTAAATTTACCTCATTTATAGAGCACTCCCTTAAGGAGGAATACAATAAGATTCTACTTATTAATGGAGCCAGGCAAATTGGCAAGTCATATCTCATCCGTTATGTGGGGCAAAAGCTCTTTACACATTTCGTGGAAATCAATCTAAAAGAGGATAAAGAGGGTGATAAGGTTTTCGCCTATGTCCGCACTACAAATGACCTCTATATGCGTCTGAGCAATTATTATTCAAAGCCCTTAGGTGATATAACAGACACATTGGTATTCTTAGATGAGATTCAAAGTTATCCTCATTTAATGACCCTGCTAAAATTTCTTAATCAAGAGTCTCGGTATAGGTTTATTGCAAGTGGCTCTCAGTTGGGCGTTGCCCTGTCTCAAACGCCATCTGTACCACTTGGAAGCGTGACGATAAAACAGATGTATCCTCTCGACTTTGAAGAATTTCTGTGGGCTACAGGTGTCAGCAAGGAGTGGATATCCAACATCCGGGAATGTTTTATTCACAAGAAAGCTTTAGATGAGAGTACCCATAATATTTTGTTGAAACGCTTTATGTATTACCTGCTTATTGGAGGATTACCGGAGGCCATCAATAATTATATAACTGACCGTAATATAGTGCGTGTAAGACAAGTACATAGGGATATCCATAATCTGTATCGTATAGATGCTTCCCAATATGATGAGGAGCATAAGCTTGCTATTCGAAAAATATACGACCTCATACCAAGTAATTTAGAAAACAGAAAAAAACGTATTGTTTACAAGAATATTGAAGGAAAGAAGGGTAAAACTTTTTCCGATTATGCCAATGAATTTGAATATCTGACAAATTCCGGAATCGCCATAGATGTATCTGCAATCAGCAACCCCCGTTTTCCTCTTGCAGAATCAGAGCAAAAACGTCTTGTTAAACTATATTTAAATGATGTTGGGCTATTGACTAATCTGCTGTATGACCTAAATGTTAATGCAGTGTTACAAGATCTAAAGAGCATTAATCTTGGCACCGTGTACGAATCTGTAGTTGCTCAGGAGCTTAAAGCACATGGGTTTAAACTACATTATTACGACAACAAGCAAAAGGGCGAGGTGGATTTTCTTATAGATGATTACGACAGGCTACAGGCATTACCTATTGAGATAAAATCAGGAAAAGATTATACAGAGCACAGCGCTCTCACAAAGTTTCTTAACACACCGGATTATGGTATTGACTGCGCAATAGTGTTTTCAAATGAGCGAAAGGTATTCAGAAGAGATGGTGTAATCTATCTCCCTATCTATTATTGCATGTTCATCAGTAATGAGCATTGTGATGAATCTGTGATATTGCCTGAATTAGAAATAGTCTGATACGGTTATTGTTTTTATCCCTTTGCGGCCACAAAAAGAGACCGAGATAAACAATTTTGTCTGCAATCTTTAGATTGAATACTGCTGATACCTTCCGATTGGTAATCAGCAGCACCGCGCATCCATGCAGAACAAATGGTATTAAACAGCCTCTAAATACCGGCCATTAGTCTACAAAAAAGGGCGTTTCGTCTATTTTATTTCACCTATAATCTATAGGTATCTACTTTTGCACCAACTCTTCCCGATAACAGATTAATAGGTTGAGTTAGTTAGTTTTTTTATTCTTGGTGATTTTGTTTTTGTTTAAGGTTAATGACATTTTAAACGTTGTCGGGAAGATTTATTTGTATTTAAAATAAACGATTAAGCCGAGCGCAGAGGTAAAATTTATTTTGACTATGCCGAGGCGGAGTGATTGTAAACGCAGTTTAAAATAATAGATGCTTATGACAGGAAAGTTTTTTTTAATTGGAAGCACAGCCCTGCTGCTGATTGGCGGCACAAGCGGAGTAAACGATGCTGCAGCACAAGGCCGGATCTGCAGATGGAATCTGGATTCATGTATCAACTATGCTGTAAACAACAATATAGATGTGAGAAGAAGCATAGTTACCCTTAAATCCGGCATGGAGGATGTTTCCGGAGCCAAGGCAGCCTTTCTGCCAAGCGTAAGTGCCGGGTCATCCCAAAACTTTACATACTTGCCAAGCAGCAATGTAAATGACCATACATCCTACAGTGGTAACTACACTGTTACCGCCTCATATAATATCTATCAGGGAGGGAAAAGGTCTTACAACCTGCAAAACTACAATTTAACGTCAAAGAGCAACGAACTCTCTGTATTGGACAACAAGATTCAGATAAAGCAGTCTGTAATTGAGGCGTACATTCAGGTACTTTACAATATGGAAACTGTAAATATAAATAAAAACACAGAGGAGGTTTCTCGCAAGCAGATGGAGAGAGGTGAGGCTCTGTTAGAGGTTGGCTCTATATCTAAGGTTGACTACGCGCAGCTTGTAAGCAGGTACAAGACAGATTATTCCAACAGGATTGCGGCAGAAAACAATCTGTCCAATGCCGTGCTGACGCTGAAACAGCTGTTGGAGATGGATATAACAGACAACATAGAGGTGGAACAGATGCAGGTTTCCAATGATGAGATAATGGCTTTGATACCCTCAAAGGAGGAGATATATTATGGCGCTCTTGATATCATGCCGCAGATTAAGAGCGGAGAGATAGATAAAGAGATAGCCGAACTTAATGTAAAAAGTGCAAAAAGCGGATTCAGACCAACATTATCTGTATCTACAGGTGTTGGAACAAGCCACAACTCAAACGGAAGCGGCAGTTTTTCTAACAAGTTGTGGAACAATTTTAACCAGAATGCCGGTTTGTCTCTGAGCATCCCTATATACTCCAACAGACAGAACAGAACAGCAGTGAACAAGGCCAATTTAGCTGTTGAAACGGCAGATCTTCAACTTGCCAACGCCAAGAAGCAGCTGTTGCAACAGATTGAGTCTATCTATTTGGATGCCGTTTCTGCACAGACAAGATACCCGGCAGCAGTGGAGGCCGAGAGAGCTGCCAAGGAGACATACAATCTTACAAACCAGCAATTTGAGATTGGAATGAAGAATACATTGGAACTGTTGACCGCCCAGAATGACTATCTTACAGCGCAACAGGAGGTACTGCAGAGCAAATATACTGTTGTAAGAAACCGTCTGCTGCTTGAAACATACACGGTGCAATCGTTGAGTCTGTAAAGAGATGGCAAAGAGATGGCAAACATCTAAAGCAGACATATTATAAAGGATTAGAATCGGGAGTTTAAAAATTAAAGAGAAAACAAGATATATATTATGATAAAGTCTAAAAAATTAAAAAAGGCCATTGTTGTGGCAGCCGCATTGGTAGTGGTTTTCTTTGTATGGAAAATTTTCATAAATGGCGGTAAAAAGGAGAAGATAATACTCAACACTCAAAAAGTTGAGTACAAGAGCATGTCGAACAGTGTAACGGCTACGGGCACATTGGAACCTGTTGTAAAAGTGGATGTAGGTACTCAGGTTTCCGGTATAATAGACAAAATTTATGTAGACTATAACAGCGAGGTAAAAAAAGGGCAGCTTATTGCCGAGATGGATAAAGTTACACTTCAATCCGAGCTGCAGGGAACCCAGGCAGAGGTTGCCTCAAACAAGACCCAATATGAATATCAGCTTAAGAATTACAACAGGAACAAAGTGCTGCACGAAAAGGGCTTGCTGAGCGATTCGGAATATGAGACAGCCCTTTACCAGTATGAAGTTGCAAAAAACAACTATGACAAGAGTCTTGCTACACTCGACAAGGTTAAAAGAAATCTTGGATACGCAACAATCAACAGCCCCATAGATGGTGTAGTTATAAGCCGTGCCGTTGAAGAGGGACAGACAGTTGCAGCAGGCTTCAGCACCCCTACCCTCTTTACCATTGCAAACGACCTTACCCAAATGCAGGTTATAGCAGATGTAGATGAAGCTGATATTGGAGAGGTAAAAGAGGGTCAGTCAGTTGAATTTACGGTAGATGCCTATCCGAACGATGTTTTCCGAGGCTCGGTGACACAGGTGAGATTGGAGGCAACCGTTACAAATAATGTTGTCACATACGAAGTTGTAATAAATGCCCCTAACCCCGACTATAAACTCAAACCCGGACTTACAGCCAACGTTACCATAACTACAATGCAGAAAGAGAATGTTTTGGCCGTACCGTCAAAGGCGCTGAGGTTTAATCCCGACAATGAACTGTTAAATTCAATAAATATATCTGTAACCACTCCCGATACCCAGACAACAGCAGGGAAATATCTGTGGGTTAAACAGGGCAATACACTTAAAGCAGTAGCTGTTAATGTTGGTGTAAATTCCGGCAATTTTACAGAGATTGTAAGTGGAGATATGAAGGCAGGAGATGAGGTGGCTGTTGGGCTGGATTCTTTTGACCCGCTTGTTGCAGCCAACGCATCAAAAGAGCAGAGTCCGTTTATGCCTCAGCCTCCGGGAAGAAAGAAATAGTTTGAGATAATTATTTGATTATCAAAACAGATTCTAACAACAAAGTAAAATGAAAGAGATAATAAGATTAGATAATATAAAGCGCGAATTTATTGTGGGAGAGGAGGTTGTACATGCTCTTAGGGGGGTAAGCTTTGTGATAAACGAGGGGGAGTTTGTAACTATCATGGGAAAATCCGGTTCGGGTAAGAGTACCCTCCTGAACACCCTTGGCTGTTTGGACACACCATCTGCGGGGGAGTATTACTTAGATGGTGTAAGCGTCAGGACAATGGGCAAGAACGATCGCGCAACACTTAGAAACAGAAAAATAGGGTTTGTCTTTCAGAACTATAACCTGCTTGCAAAGACAACAGCCTTAGAAAATGTAGAGTTACCGCTTATGTATAATCCAAGCGTAAGTGCTGCAGAGAGAGAGCGCAGGGCAAGAGAGGCTCTTATTGCAGTAGGACTTGGAGAAAGGCTCTATCACAAAAGCAATCAGATGAGTGGCGGACAGATGCAGAGAGTTGCCATTGCAAGAGCGCTTGTAAACAATCCGGCAGTAATCCTTGCAGATGAGGCAACAGGAAACCTTGATACAAGAACCTCCTTTGAGATATTGGTACTCATGCAAAAGCTGCACGCAGACGGAAGGACAATAATATTTGTAACACACAATCCCGATATTGCACAGTACAGCAGCCGCAACATTATGCTCAAAGATGGCAGGGTTATAAGCGATACAACCAACAGCAACATATTGAGTGCTGCAGATACATTGGCAAAAATACCAAAAGAGGAGAATTAGAGATGAACGGAACAAATCTATTTAAAATAGCTTTAAAAGCCCTGGCAAACAATAAGATGAGAGGATTTCTCACAATGTTGGGGGTTATAATCGGAGTAGCCTCCGTTATAACTATGCTTGCCATTGGACAAGGTTCAAAGAGGAGTATTCAGGAGCAGATAAGCGAGATGGGCAGTAATATGATAATGATACATCCCGGAGCAGACAGAAGAGGAGGCGTAAGGCAGGATGCATCATCTATGGAGACGCTTAAACTAACAGATTTTGAGAGCCTTAGAAACGAGTGCAGATACCTTACAAGTGTCTCCCCATCTGTAAACAGCAGCGGCCAGATTATATACGGAGCACAGAATGCACGTGGAACGGTCTATGGCGTAAATGAGGAGTTTCTTACCATAAGAAGATACCAGATAGATGATGGAGATATGTTTACAGATCAGGACATTGCTACCAGTGCAAAGGTCTGCATAGTAGGTAAAACGGTCATAGACAACCTCTTTCCAAACGGGGAAAATCCGGTAGGAAAGGTAATAAGATTCAACTCCATTCCTCTAAAGATTATAGGCACCTTGGTATCAAAGGGATATAACTCTATGGGTATGGATCAGGACGATGTCATTATTGCCCCCTATTCCACTGTACAGAAGAGGATACTTGCAATCACACACCTGCAGAGCATATTTGCGGCTGCAATAAACGAGGATTACACAGAGAAGGCATCTGAAGAGATAACGGAGATTCTAAGGAGAAACCACAAACTCAAAGACTCAGATGAGGACAACTTTACAATAAGATCTACCAAGGAGATAAGCGAAATGCTTACCTCAACGTCAGATTTGATGACAATACTTCTTTCTGCCGTTGCAGGAATCTCTCTGTTAGTTGGTGGTATTGGTATCATGAACATTATGTATGTAAGTGTAACAGAGCGAACAAGAGAGATTGGACTTAGAATGAGCATAGGGGCAAAAGGGAGAGACATTCTTGCTCAGTTTCTTATTGAATCTGTACTTATAAGCATTACCGGAGGTCTGTTGGGGGTTATATTGGGAGTCTTTGCCGCACTTGCAGTAAACTTTATAGCACACTATCCAATATATATACAGCCGTGGAGCATTATGCTTGCATTTGGAGTCTGTACCGTAACGGGTGTTTTCTTTGGATGGTACCCTGCTAAGAAGGCCTCAAACTTAGATCCTATTGATGCACTCAGATACGAATAAAGAAAAAGAGAGATTAGTTCATAATATGGAGGACAAAATGATTACCTTTGACAGTATGAATCTTAACGAAAAAAGAAAGAAAGGCTGGATAGTATTGCTGATAAACATTATCAGTTGGGGTATATTGTTTTGTCTTCCACTGTTTTTTAAGAAATTAGACAGGCATCCGCTCACATTCGTAGGGTATTTGGGCTACTGCACTATCATATTCTCATTCATAGCCGTATTTTATATAAACTACATCTATCTTATAAAGAGATTTATCTTTAGCGGAAAGATAATAAAATTCATCTGCTCTAACATTCTGCTTGTAACATGCGCAATTCTTGTTGTACATATTCTAATTGGGATGATACCAAAGCCACAAGATGCAGAGAATATGCGCAAGGTAAAACAAGCTGCCGATTCTCATGAGCTTGTAGGGATAGCAATGTTTATGTTAAGGAATGTGGCAACTTACATGCTTGTGGTTGGGCTGAGTGTGGGCATTAAGATGACAGAAAGCTGGTACAAATCGCAGGATGAGCGTAAAGAGTTAGAAAAATCTAAATATGAAGCAGAGTTGCAAAACCTTAAAGCACAGCTGAATCCGCATTTTCTATTTAATACGCTGAACAATATCTACAGCCTCATTGCCTTTGACACAGACAAGGCACAGAATGCCGTACACAGTCTTAGTTCTCTGCTCAGATATGTGCTGTATGAAAGTAGCGCTCCACAAGTCACTTTAAAAAACGACACAGAGTTCATAAAGGATTATATCTCCCTTATGGCAATAAGGGTAACAGACAAAACAACCCTTAAAGTGAATATAGATATTTCGAACCCCGGCATTAAGATTGCCCCCCTTATGTTCATCTCCCTTGTTGAAAATGCCTTTAAACATGGGGTTTCGGTCTCTGAACAATCTGAAATATTGGTAAATATTGTGGAGAAAGATGGTGTTGTAAGCTGTATTACAGAAAACAGAGACTTTTCAAAGAACAGTTCGGAGATAAGCGGCAGCGGAATAGGAATCTCAAATCTAAAGAAGAGGTTACAGCTGCTCTACCCAAACAGATACAGTTTTGAATCACATGTAGCATCGGGAGGGGAACAGTATATATCAAAATTGGAAATTAAACTTGCATAGTGTATGGAAAAGGAGCTTACCTGTATCATTGCAGATGACGAACCTTTGGCTCTGCAACTTATAAAAAGCTATGTAGAAAAGACATCGGGATTAAAATTGGTCAACACCTTTTCTAATTCAACCGAGGCTTTCCTTTACATGCAGCAAAATAAGCCGGATATAGCCTTTTTAGATATTCAGATGCCTGATATAGACGGTATTTCGCTTGCAGCATCTATAAAAGAGAGCCATACAAAAGTCATATTCATTACCGCATTCCCCCAGTATGCCTTGCAAGGATATAAGGTAAACGCAATGGATTACCTGCTCAAGCCGGTGAGTTACAAAGACTTTCTCGAATCTGTGGCAAAGGTTTCAAAACTCATGGAACCCAATAATCAAACCAAGCTTCCCGATAATATATTTCTAAAGTGCGACTATAAATTGGTCAGAGTAAAACTGAATGAGATTCTGTATCTCGAAGGGCTAAAAGATTATGTAAAGGTATATCTTGCCGGGGAGCAGTACCCCCTTGTAGCAACACTTACAATGGCCGGAGCAGAAAGCAGTCTGCCTAAGGAGAGGTTTATAAGGATACACAAATCATATATTGTAAACAAGGAGAAGATAGAGAGCATAGAGAGGGGAAGAGTCTGTATAAATGGCACTTACCTGCCAATTTCCGACACCTTTAAAGAGAATCTGATTGAATCTATTAATGTGGTGAAAAAATAAATGTACGTAAATAGTGGTAAAACAGAGAGTTTGCAGATACTTTTGGGAAATGTTTAACATTTCTTAAAAGAGGGGAAGATGAAGAGAGCTATTATTCTATTTGCGCTGCTTGCAACTGCCACTATCTGTAGTTGCAACAAATTATTCAACAATGAAGTTAGTGAGAAAGGGGCTGCCATCTCCTTTAGCATAAATGCAGAATCGCTCTATGATTATGTAGATGATGCCCGTACAAAAAACGTTCTGCTAACATTGGACACAAACAAGTTCCTTTTAAAAGTCTATTCGTCAGACGGAGTAAAAATATACGACGGCAAATATGCAGAACGTCCGGCCACAATGGATATAGCAAAAGGGACATACGACATTGAGCTGCTTTCATCCAAATTTACAGGGCCACAGTTTGACGAGCCGCTTGTAGGTGAAAAGAAGACTATAGTGGTAGGAGATACAGACAATGTGCATATCTCATTCAACTGCAAACAGGTAAATTGCGGCTTGAGGCTAAGCTTTGACAAGGGATTCATATCAAAATTCCCCGGTACCGGAGTTAGGATAACACAAAACAGCACAACGGAGAATTACCGGTTCTCTGAAAAACGTTATATCTATCTTAATCCTGAACTCTTTGAGATACATGCCTGGAGCAACGGTCTTGACACACTGTTGTTGGAGCGGGCCTTGGCAGGAGGTCAGATGATGGATCTAAAACTAAGCTATGCATCAGGCTCCGGAAAGGGGGTTGGTATAAGCTATACATGCGACACTACAAGGGAGTGGCTCAGTGGGGAGCTAAATGTTGGATTTACAATTCCGGCAGGATGCCTTACAATCCCTGAAGCTCAAAAAAGGATTGGCGAAAGCAATATAATGGTGTTTGGATATATCTACGGAGGAGATCCAACAACCAACTCTGTACGCATTGCCCCTCCGTTTACATCACGCACATCAATTGTAATTGCTCCCAATATGAAGGTACGGAACAGGAACAGCTGCATTGCTGTAGAACTCCCAAGCGGAACAGTAAGGGACGGGCTAAATTTAGTTGTAAATCCGGAACTTATAGGCTCTCCTGTTGTGGTCTGCGGAAATGTAGTAGACAGCTACTTTGGTTATGTTGGGCTGAAAGGGACAAAAAAGTACATTCTTTTATAGAGATTCTTGTAACAATTGCCATATCAGCAGCCGAGCGCCTCTATAAAAATTCACGAGGTCATGGCAGAACGCCTATGACCTCGCTACTTAACCTAAACTTAAACTATGAAAAACTTCATTTAATTTTATAACAAATACTATGCCATATCCGTAACAATAGTAACAAATCATTACTGTTTGGCAAAGCTGTATTTATAGGCAGATTCTTATTTTGGCATATCTGAGCATAAGTGTCTTTCTGCTGCCATCTGCGAACTCAACTACAGCCTTACTGCTGTTGCCAATACCATCTAAAGAGAGCACCCGGCCAATGCCAAACCGCTCATGTTCAATCTGAGTACCTACCTTCAAGTCAGAGGAGATTACAGTAGTAAACTCAGATTCAGACCGTTCTGCAGTAGAAGTAAAGGGCCTTCTTGCAGATATATCCTGCAACGAACTTATTGGTTTTAAATTGCTGTTTACGCGCGTATATCTGCTATTTTGCAAGGATAATGAATGCCCATCATTGTCATTATCCAAAGGATTAAGTATATACCGGCTGTCTATCTCCTTTACAAACCGGCTTGGACTGTTGTTCACATGCTGTCCCCACTTCATCCTTGAATGGGCAAAAGAGAGCTTTACACCCCTCTCTGCACGGGTAATTGCAACATAGAAAAGGCGCCGTTCCTCCTCTAAATCCTGCTCCGATATCAAATTGTCACTTCTCAAAGGAAAAAGATTCTCCTCCATTCCAATAACATAGACGTATGGGAATTCCAAACCTTTAGAGGAGTGTACTGTCATCAGCGATACCTTATTGCTATCCTCTTCATCATCCTGTACATCAACATCTGCCAGCAGCATAACATTTGCAAGGTATTCATCTAACGTAACCGGTGGAACAGGCTCACCATTTTCCATTGCATCGGGATTCTCTTCTGCATATTCAACCTCCTTATCCTCAACATATTGTTTAATGGAATTCAGCAGCTCCTCCAAGTTCTCCACTCTACTTAGAGACTCTACATTATTCTCCTGCTTAAAAGCCTCTATTATGCCAAATTGTGCGTTTGTCAATAGGGCAAGATGATAGGCATCCTCGCTCCAAAATCTGGCCCTTAAAGATTCTATAGAGTGTACAAAAGCTCTAAACTTCTCAACTACAGCATTCCTAAGGCCATACTCCTCTAAATGAGGTAACTTTACAGCCTCACTTAAAGAGATATTTTTGTCTGCTGCGGCATTACGTAACTTTTGCAGAGAAACATCTCCCAAGCCCCTTGCCGGAACATTGATTATCCTAATAAAAGACTCGTCATCCTTCTCATTTGCAACCAATTTAAGATAAGAGAGAAACAGCTTTATCTCTGCCCTCTCGTAAAAAGATTTGCCGGAGTAGATTCTGTACGGAATATTCCTTCTTCTAAGTGCCTCCTCAATTACGCGAGACTGTGCATTGGTTCTGTATAAAACGGCAAAACTGCTATACGTTTCTCCGGCCTCATTTATCTTGGCAGCAATGGACGAGGCTACCAAAAAGCCCTCCTCCTGCTCTGTAAATGCACTTATCAGCTCTATCTTCTCCCCCACCTCCTGCTCGGAGAAACATCTCTTTTTAAGTTGCATCTTGTTCCTACCTATAAGAGTGTTTGCAGCATTCACAATTGTCTGGGTTGAGCGATAATTCTGTTCAAGCCTGAACTCCTTTGCATCTGGATAATCCCTTTTAAAATTGAGAATATTCTCTATTCTTGCACCCCGAAAACTGTAAATACTCTGGGCATCATCTCCAACCACAGATATATTGCCATGACCCTGAGCAAGTTTCTTTATTATGTGATACTGAGATAAATTAGTATCCTGATACTCATCTACCAGGATAAATTTAAACCTGTTCCTTATTCTGTCTAACGCCTGAGGAAAATCTCTGAACAGAATATTTGTATTAAGCAGCAGATCATCAAAATCCATTGCTCCTGCAACCTTACACCTCTTCTCATATCTTTCATATACCTGCCACAGCAAAGGTTTCTTGGCTATTGTATCATTCTGTATAAGTGTCGCATTGGCCTTGTATGCAGATGCTGTAACCAAATTATTCTTGGCCATGGAGATTCGGGAATATATATCTGCCGGTTTATATATCTTTTCATCCAATCCCAGATCTTTAAGGCACTGTCTTATAACACCTCTCGAATCGGATGTATCATATATCGTAAAAGTTTTAGGATAACCCAACAGTTCGGCCTCCTCACACAGGAACTGCCTGAATACAGAGTGAAAAGTACCCATTGTAAGTTTACGCGCCATCTTAAAACCTACCATGCCTGTTATTCTCTCTCTCATCTCCCTTGCGGCCTTGTTGGTAAAGGTAAGTGCAAGTATAGATGACGGCTCCTCTCCGCTTGCCAATATATTGGCAATTCTACATGTTAGCACCCTTGTTTTTCCGCTTCCGGCTCCCGCAATTATGAGCGACGGTCCATAAATATTCCTAACCGCTTCATTTTGAGCCGAATTGAGCCCTTCAAAAATTTTACTGTTATCCTGTTCCATAAGAGTGCAAAGCTACTGCTCAAAAGGTATAATTCAAAACAATTTTTTAAGAGACTGTCAAAAGTATTGCAGCAGAAAAAGGTCACTTTCAATTAGGCTTATTTTATATTATAAATAGGTATAAAATATGCTTTATAACAACATAAAATGTTTATATTTGCGCAAAATTTCTGAAATAATGCTAAAACATATTCGATTACACAGAGGCTTGGATATTCCGCTAAAGGGAATGGCCGAGCTAAATGTAGAAAAAAGCATTGTTCCGGACGTTGTTGCTGTAAAACCAACCGATTTTAAGGGCGTTACTCCAAAGCTGATGGTAAAGGAGGGTGATGCTGTTAAAGCCGGCACCGTGTTGTTTATAGACAAGTATCATCCGGAAGTGTGCTTTACTTCTCCATGCAGCGGAACTGTAAAAGAGATTGTACGCGGCGAAAAGCGCAAACTCCTTCAGATTCTGGTTCAGGCAGATAAAGATACCGACTATCTGCAATTCACAAAAACAGATGTAAACAAAGCCACAAAGGAAGAGATTATCAAACTGCTCCTTGAGAGCGGTCTGTGGGCGTTCGTAAAGCAAAGACCTTACGGCATTATTGCAAACCCTAAAGATGAGCCAAAGGCTATCTTCATCTCTGCTTTTGATTCTGCACCGTTGGCTCCCGATTACAATTTTATCTTCAAGGATGAAATTCCATCTATACAGGTTGCCATAGATGCTCTTGCCAAACTAACCAAAGGCAAGGTTCATATTGGGCTTAATGCAGACAATTACGGAGCATCCCCTTTTCACAAACTTAACAATGTAGAATCTGCAATATTCAACGGGCCGCACCCTGCCGGCAATGTTGGAATACAGATTCATCATGTAAATCCTATCTCTAAAGGAGATATTGTGTGGACCGTAAATGCCGTTGCACTTGTTGCAATAGGCAAACTGCTCTCAAAAGGAATTTACGATGTAAGCAGACTTGTTGCCGTTACAGGAAACAGAGCATCAAAAAATGCATACGTGAGAACTGTTCCCGGAATGGCTATAAAAGATATAGACTTTATGGTAGGCCCTGCTAAAGAGGAGCTGTACGGACAACCTTGCGATATAAGATATATCAGCGGCAACGTACTTAGCGGAGAGAATGTGGGGCACAACGGTTACCTTGGATTCTACGACTCTCAGATAACCCTTATTTCCGAGGGAGACTACTATGAGTGCCTTGGCTGGGCAAAGATTTTCAGAACCAAAAAGTTCAGCTTCTCTCATTCTTACTTCTCATGGCTTACACCTGGCAAGAGGTATAATGCAGATTCAAACCTCAACGGCGGGCACAGAGCTTTTGTGGTTACAGGCCTGTATGAGAAGGTTCTCCCTATGGACATCTATCCTGTTTATCTGTTAAAGGCTATACTTGCAGAGGATATAGACAAGATGGAACAGCTTGGCATATACGAGATTGTTCCTGAGGATCTTGCCCTTTGCGAATACGTATGTCCATCAAAAATAGATGTTCAGCAGATAGTTGAAAAGGGTATAGATATTATGATTAAAGAAATGGCATAATAATATAGAGTATGAAAGGATTATTAAAACTTGTTGACAAAATGAAGCCTACCTTTAGCAAAGGTGGCAAATTAGGTTTCCTGCACTCTACATTTGATGCCTTTGAAACCTTCTTGTTTGTTCCTAATACCGTTACAGCAAAAGGTGCTCAGGTTAGAGATTGTGTAGACCTCAAGAGAGTTATGTCTGTTGTTGTCTTTGCTCTTATGCCTGCCATGTTGTTTGGTATGTGGAATGTTGGACATCAGCATTCGCTTGCTTTTGGTTTGGATATGACATTCTGGGGTAAATTCTGGTTTGGATTTCTAAAGGTTTTACCTCTTATTATTGTTTCGTACGTAGTTGGATTGGGTATTGAGTTCATCTCTGCGCAGTTAAGAGGGCATGAGGTTAATGAAGGATACCTTGTATCGGGAATGATAATTCCGCTTATAATGCCTGTAGACATCCCTCTATGGATTCTTGCTATTGCTGTTGCATTTGCAGTTATCATTGGTAAAGAGGTATTTGGCGGTACAGGTATGAATATCTGGAATCCTGCTCTTATTGCACGTGCGTTTGTATTCTTTGCTTATCCGTCTACCATTTCCGGAGATACAATCTGGATTAACGGTCTTACAGCCAAGGCTCAGCCTGTTGTAGACGGTTTCTCCGGAGCAACACCTCTTTCACTTATCTCCAACGGAGTTGAGGGGCTTGGTTCAACCGGATTTATGGATATGTTCTACGGTTTCATTCCCGGTTCTATTGGTGAAACATCTACCGTAGCCATTCTTATTGGTGCTGTAATCCTAATCTTTACAGGAGTTGCAAGCTGGAAGATAATGCTTTCCAGCGTTGTAGGATGCCTTGCAATAGGATTCTTGGCAAACGCATTTGCCGAGCCCGGTACAGCAGCTTCTGTTCCGGCATACTACCATCTTGTAATGGGAGGTTTTGCTTTTGGAGCTGTATTTATGGCTACAGACCCTGTTACATCATCTCAGACAGAGAAGGGTAAATGGATTTACGGATTCCTTGTTGGAGCAATGGCAGTTATCATAAGACTGTTTAATCCGGGTTATCCGGAGGGAATGATGCTTGCAATCCTGCTTCTGAACACATTTGCTCCTCTAATTGATTACTATGTAATTGAGGGGAATATAAAGAGAAGACTAAAAAGAGCTAAAACAAATTAAGAGTAACCGAAATGAATACAAATAAAAATTCATATACAATAATTTACGCAGCCGTATTGGTAATTGTTGTTGCTGCTGTTTTGGCTTTTGTTTCACAAAGTCTTAAAGATAAACAACAACTGAACATAGACGGTGAAAAACAGTTGAGCATCCTCTCATCTGTTGGACTTGCTCAGGAAAGCGGTTCTGCGCCTGACAAACTTAAATATATAAAGGGTGAATTTGATAAATATATCACCGATTCCTATATTGTAAACTCTAATGGAGACAAGGTTGAAGGGGAGGCTTTTACAGTTGATCTCAAAGCCCAGTACGACCTTATGAAGAAAGCTGCCTCAGGCAGCGCAGAAACAGATTTGCAGCAACTTCAGCTACCGGTATTTGTCTGTACAATGCCAAACGGTAAAGTTGTAAAGATTCTGTCGTGCTACGGAGCCGGTCTTTGGGGTGCAATCTGGGGCTATATTGCCGTAAGTGATGACAACAATACATTGGCAGGAGCTATATTCGACCACAAAAGCGAGACTCCCGGTCTTGGTGCAGAGATTGCCACTTCTGTATTCAGCAACCAGTTTATTGGCAAGCAGATTTTTGAGAATGGTAAATTCATCTCTGTAAGCATTGTAAAGGGTGGCGCCACTCCCGGCAATATGCATGAGGTAGATGCTATCTCCGGTGGTACAATAACCAGTAAAGCTCTGGATACCACAATAAAGATGTGGTTAGAACGTTATACTCCTTACCTGCTTAAATGTAATGTCCCTGTAGCAGCAGAGGATACTGCAGAGGAGCTTGCAGAAGAGGTTGCAGAGGAGGTAACTGAACAGGATGAAAACTCCACTAAATAAGTAAGACAATGGATAAGAAGATATTTACAAATCCTATATTTAATGGTAACCCGGTAACCGTATTGGTATTGGGTATCTGTTCCTCACTTGCGGTAACCGCAAAAATGGAACCTGCCTGCGTAATGGCAATATCTGTTATGCTTGTCACAGGGTTTTCAAGCATGCTTGTTTCAATGATAAGAAATACTATTCCAAACAGAATTCGTATTATAGTTCAATTGGTTGTAGTTGCTCTGTTCGTTATCCTCATAGACCAGTTCCTTAAGGCTTATGCGTATGATGTAAGCAAGCAGCTGTCTGTATTTGTAGGACTTATCATTACCAACTGTATCATTATGGGTAGAATTGAGGCTTTTGCCCTTGGCAACAAACCTATCCCCTCTTTTGTAGATGGTTTTGCCAACGGTCTTGGCTACGGATTGGTACTTGTTGTAATTGCCTTTTTCCGCGAGCTGATAGGCTCCGGCACCCTGTTTGGCGTACAGATTATCCCAAACAGCTGGTATGCTGTAAACGGAGGGTGGTACATGAACAACGGCTTGTTTATTATGCCTCCAATGGCCTTGATTTTAGTTGGATGTATCATTTGGATACAGAGAAGCGTTCAGAAAAATTTACAGGAGAAATAATTAAACGGATACCATTATGCAAGATTTAATCAGTTTGTTTGTAAAGTCCATCTTTGTGGACAATATGAT
>CAVIKQ010000006.1:0-5689 GCA_963643305.1 Eggerthellaceae bacterium | reverse complement strand
CGCCTTTTTCTTGGGAATGTGTTCATTCCTGGCGGTATCAAAGAATGTTAAGACAGCTTTGGGATTGGGTATTGCCGTAGTATTCGTTTTAGGCGTTACGCTCCCTATAAACTACCTGCTCAACACATACGTGCTTTCTGCAGGGTCACTGTCTTGGTTAGGCGAAGAATATGCAGATATAGATCTAAGTTTCCTTAGCTTTATCATCTTTATTGCAGTTATTGCCAGCTTCACACAGATAGTTGAGATGGCTATTGAAAAGTTCTCTCCATCACTATATGCTCAGCTTGGTATTTTTCTTCCACTTATTGCCGTTAACTGTGCCATACTCGGTGCTTCTCTCTTCATGCAGGAGAGAGGTTATGCAACTCTTGGAGAGGCAACCGTATTTGGTCTTGGATCCGGCATAGGTTGGCTTATGGCCATTGTAGCTCTTGCTGCAATTAGGGAGAAACTTAAATATTCAAATGTTCCTGCCCCTCTAAAGGGTCTTGGTATAACATTTATTGTTACCGGCCTTATGGGAATGGCATTTATGAGTTTTATGGGTATTACACTATAATTGCTAAAAAAGTTAGAATATGGAGAGTAATTTAATTCAATTGATAATTATTTCGGTAGTAGCTTTTTTGGCACTTACCCTAATTTTGGTTGGTTTGCTGCTTTGGGCTAAGGAGAAACTTACCCCAAGCGGAAACGTTAAAATTAATATAAACGGTGGAGAGAGGGAGCTTGAGGTTGAAACAGGATCCTCTCTTCTTGCAACACTTGCAAGCCAAAAGATATTTCTTCCTTCTGCCTGCGGTGGAGGTGGAACTTGCGGTATGTGCAAATGCCGTGTCCTTAGCGGCGGCGGTGACATCCTTCCTACAGAGGTGGGATTCTTCTCAAGAAAACAGATTCAGAACAACTGGCGTCTTGGTTGTCAGGTAAAGGTAAAGGACAATCTTGAGATAGCTGTACCGGAAGAGGTTCTTGGCATTAAGAAATGGGAGTGCGAGGTTGTAAGTAACCACAACGTTGCTACATTCATTAAAGAGTTTGTTGTAAAACTTCCGGAGGGAGAGAATCTTAAGTTCCGTTCCGGTGGATATATCCAGATAGATATACCTGCATGTGAGGTTGATTACAAGAATATAGATGTTGAGCCGGAATACAGAGAGGATTGGTAGAAGATGAAGATGTTTGACCTTAAAATGGTTAATCCTACAGCTAATTTCAGAGCCTACTCAATGGCCAACCACCCTGCAGAGGGCAATATAATAATGCTTAACATACGTATTGCCACACCTCCTTTCGACAGGGCTGTAGGTGGATTCAAACCTGTTAATCCGGGTATCAGCTCATCATATATCTTCTCAAGAAAACCCGGTGACAAGGTTACAATATCGGGACCTTACGGTGAATTCTTCCTTAAAGATACCGATAATGAGATTGTATTTGTTGGCGGTGGCGCCGGTATGGCTCCTATGCGTTCACATATCTTCCATCTGTTCAAGACTCTTAGAACCAACCGCAAGGTTAGCTTCTGGTATGGCGCAAGAAGCCGTAAAGAGATATTCTACGAGGCAGATTTTGAGGAGATTGCACGCGAATTCCCTAACTTCTCATTCCATATTGCATTGTCAGACGCCCAGCCTGGCGACAATTGGGATGGCCCTACAGGATTCATACATCAGGTATTGTTTGACAACTATCTCAAGAACCATGAGGCTCCGGAGGATATTGAATACTACCTATGCGGTCCTCCTATGATGACCTCATCTGTTGTTAACATGTTAGACAACCTTGGTGTACCGGAAGAGAATATCATGTACGACAACTTTGGTTCATAGTTAAATAATAGAAAGTGATTGCACTTTTTATTTAGCTCATATACAGAGAAAAGGATGGTTAAGGCCATCCTTTTCTTATGATATACAAGTATTGCCGGGCTATTTGTTGCAATACCAAAGCTAACGCCAATACAGGCTAAAGTCGTTTTAAGATACGTCTGTGCATAGGCAAAAGACTGTTGCATCTGTTCCCAAGATTCTTTACAAAGCCAAGCCCAAGTCCCATATAGGTAAGCAACAGATACCCCTTAGGTGAGCTATGTAAGAGAATCGGCTCCCTTTGCAGAAACCGAATGGCATCCTCCCTGTAAAGTTCCACTTTTGGAAGGTCTATGGCAGAAATATTTGCAGACAATGCCAAATCTGCTGCCGGTGCTCCAAAAATATTTGCCATTACCCTTCCCGATAAAATAACCTTTACCGACTCCTCCAACCTGTTCAGAGAGGCAATATGCCCCTTAGGCGTTGCCTTAATCAGATTATTTTTTAATGAGAGTTCATATCCCTCGCCTACAAATGATTCCAAGAATGAAGGAGTTGTAAATTTGCCGCTGTTTTTATTATTGCCACCTCTCTTCTCTTTACGAGACACTAAAGAAGCATTATAATCAGCCCCCCTATTAGGGGAGGAATCCAACGGCTTCCTAACCACTGCAAGATACTGCCCCTCCCCCTCTATCCTACCGGGAATAAACTGGCATCCGCCGGAATCTGTAATATACAATTGCGGAAAATCTGCTGACAAACAGGAAAGGTCTATGACCTCTGCCCCCAATCTGTCTGCCAAAAAATCTATAATCCCGTCATTTTCATATTTGTTGAATGTACAGGTAGAATAGATTAATACCCCTCCCGGAGCCAAAGAGGTCCATATATCAGACAATATACGCTGCTGTCGCTCCATGCAGAGCTTTACATTTGCAAGACTCCACTCCTTTATTGCATTCGGCTCCTTACGGAACATCCCCTCTCCAGAACATGGGGCATCTGCCACTATAATATCAAACCAATCGGGAAGTCTGTAGAAAGCAGATGGGTCTGAATTTGTAACGGCAACATTGTCACATCCCCATTTTGTAATATTTTCGGCAAGGACGGTTGCCCTTGAATTGATTACTTCGTTAGATACCAAGAGCGAGCTTGACGGCAACAGTGAGAGCAGATGTGTACTCTTACCACCGGGAGCCGCACATAAATCCAAGACTCTCAGGTTTCCCAAAGATTTGCGTGTTTCATAACCGGCTGCCTTTAGCGCTATCTCCATATACATTGCAGATGGGTCTTGAACATAATATGCACCTGCATGAAACAACGGATCAAAGATAAATGACAGCCTGTCTGCAAGATAAAATCCGCTGCTGCACCATGGCACGCCACGCATCTGAGCTGCATCTATGTTGGGGTCTCTCCTCTTGTATGGATTTAACCTTACAGCCACAGATTGCTCTGCAGATACCAAGACGTTGCATAACTCAGTGGCTATCTCGGAGCCAAATGCATTAATGGTTACATCAACAAACTCCTGCGGCAAAATCATACTGCACTATATACTCAGATTGCACATTGTTACTAACTGAACATACTCCCGCCACGCTCCTTCATTATACGCTCTATCTCCTCTCTGCTTGGCGCTTTGCCGGTGAATGCAGCTGCAAACTGGTCTGTAATTGTATCTACCATACCCTGCAGTTTACCCCCTATCATCAGTTTTACCATATAGTTCAGTTCTGCATTCAACACTATCTGGAACTCCGTTTTCTGTGGCGCAATATCTCTTAAATAGACTGTAAAGGCGGCTTCAAAAGGCAGTTGTCCGTAAGGTTCAAACGAGATAGAACTAAACGGCACCTTATTGGAAATCTTTATACCTACATTCATTCCGTTAACGGTTCCCTCTATGCTGTCTGCAGTAATCACAAGGCCCTCTTTTTTATCGGGAGGAATAGCCATTGCAAAATTACGAAGATCCGAAAAAGCATTGAACAACAACACGGCGGGCTGGTCTACCATAACCGCCTTACCCTTTATCTCTGTAAAACTCATAAAATCTGTCCCAAATTATTTACCCCAAACTTCGGGATTAAGCCTCCATTCTTTCAGAACATCTACATCTTCTGGCTTAATATACTTATCCTCAACTGCTTGAGCAAGCAAGGCATCATAGAAGCTGAGTGTATGAAGTTCTATGTTTGCATATTCAAAAGCCCGACGAGCCTTAATAAAGTTGTATGTGAATATTGCAACCATACCCATGACAACTGCTCCGCTCTTCTGCAATGCGTCTACCGCAGACAAACTGCTGCCACCTGTAGAGATAAGATCCTCTACAACAACCACTTTTGCACCTTTTGGCAGCACACCCTCTACCTGAGCGCCTGTACCATGATCCTTTGGTTTAGGCCTTACATAGATAAACGGCTTGCCTAAAGCCTCGGCTACAAGAACGCCGTATGCAATGGCACCTGTAGCAACACCGGCTATAATCTCTACATCCTTAAAATACTGATTTATAATCTCTACAAAAGAATCTGTTATAATACGCCTTACTCTTGGAAAAGAGAGCAGCACTCTGTTGTCGCAATAAATAGGAGATTTCCAACCGGAAGCCCATGTAAATGGTTTGTCGACACTTAGCTTAACAGCTTTCTCATTTAAAAGCTCCTTAGCAATAATTTTTTCTATAGATTCCATAATACACTATATCTTTGTAGCAAAGATAGCAAAAACTAAAATGTTCACAATATATTTTGATACAAGGAGACTTATTGTCTGTGCAGACCCGGAAATTCCGTTAACAGACCCCAACAATATAATCTTCTCCTATTATAACCGTTCAGACATAAAAGAGTTGCCTCTCCTTATGAGAGAGAATACTAATATAGAATCATTGTATATTCCAACAGAGCGTGGCATGGAGCTTTCTGTATTTAAAAATGTCTGCTCTGAATTTGTACAGATAAATGCCGGTGGCGGTCTTGTAGAGAATGAAAACGGTGAATATCTGCTTATCTACAGAAACGGCTATTGGGATCTGCCCAAAGGTAAACAGGAGCCTGGAGAGGATATACGCAACTCTGCCCTGAGAGAGGTTGGCGAAGAGTGCGGTCTGCATAATCTGGAACTGCGAGAACTTATCTGCATAACAAACCACACATATATGCTTAAAGGGATGTTCATGCTAAAGCATACATACTGGTACAAGATGCGCTGCAACTCCAAAGAGATACCTGTTCCTCAAACAGAGGAGAATATTACAAGATGCCTTTGGGTAAAGCCGGAGGAGTTGGAGCCATATCTCCACAAGACCTATCCCTCTATATTGGAGGTGATGGAGAAAGCATGTAACGGCTGCCTATAAACTTGTTACAGGCAGCCGCAGACAGGTTCTGATTACAGAATTTTTATCTGTTTATCTTCTCTACGAGTTTGCGCCTCGAAAAATGGATTCTGCTCTTTACAGTACCAAGACACAGCCCAAGTTCATCTGCTATCTCCTGATACTTGAAGCCACTGTCGTACATCTTGAACGGAACTCTGAACTCCGGTTCAAGAGAGTTGACAATAACAGTTAGTTCATGGTAGTTATAATCGCTCTCAGGAGAGGCTTCGGCCGGCCTGTTGTTAAGAACATATTCATGGACATCCTCACTGAATATAGCCTGCTTTTTAAGTCTGCGACGATAATCATTGATAAATGTGTTTCTCATTATTGTGTACAGCCAGGCTTTCATATTGGTATCGGCATCAAATTTATCTTCGTTACTCAGTGCCTTAAAATATGTCTCCTGAACAAGATCTTTAGTATCATCTGCATTTAGTGTCAATACATACGCATATCTCGTTAGTGATGGTTC
>CAVIKQ010000005.1:13878-30587 GCA_963643305.1 Eggerthellaceae bacterium | reverse complement strand
ATTTGCAGTATGCACATCGCTTTCTGGACTTCAAAGGAGAAGCACAGTATCTTCATGGCCATACAGGCGTATTGACTATTGAGGTAGAAGACACCTTGAACACAGGAGTAAACATGGTTTTTCCTTGCAATGAAATAAGGAAAACAGCATGGGAGGTTCTTAAGAACTTTGACCACGCCCTAATTCTACGCAAGGACGACCCGCTGCTCCCGGCAGTGTTAGATGTCTATGAAAAGCAGGGAATTCGCAACGGACACCCGCAGAACAAGATGAAAGGTCCTGCATTTCAAACCGAACTTGCCACAGCCTACCCTGACTGTAGGTTAGTGGTTACAAAGGAGACTATGACAGTGGAGGGGATGATACGTATTGTACATAGCCTGCTCAAGGATAAGCTGAATATTGTTAAGCTGACATTCAGAAGCGGAGACAATACGGCATCGGCCAAGTTTGAGACGGTTCACAACAGAATAGACCGTTGTCCTCTATGTGGCATTGCTCTGAATGAAAAAGGAGTTTGTCCTAAATGTGGCTATAAGAAATAGCCTTTAGCATTAAGATTTAAATTCCGGACGTTTGGTTACAAACGCCCGGAATTTTAGTTTTCAGATACCTTTCCACAATGCAATGTTAAAGAAGTTGCTATAAGCGTAGAGAAGATTTCAGATTTTTGTATCAAGGGAGATGCGTATTGCCAATTGTTGACATCGGAATTATTCATTACCTTTGGGCTTGGACATTAATAGAACAGCAGTTATGGAGAAGAAAAGGATAACGTACTGTACAGAAACGAGAGCTTCCACTTCAACTCTAACGTTTCAACAGGTTCAGTTACAGGCAGCGCAAGCCTCACAACCACAAAAGGAATCGTTAAGGTTGGAGTGAATATTTCTACGCAGACCAGCGCTATAGATGGATGTAACGTTTAAGTAGAGTAAATTTAATATATTCGACAATTTATAATCAATAACTTTTTTATGAGAAAGAATACAAAAATATCTGTACAAAGAGCTGCAAAAATAGGCGCAAAGTTTTTGTGTGGAGTAGCGGCAATCACCTTTACGGTTGCATCAGCCTTTACACCGGCAAATGCTCAGGAGAATCCGTTATGGATGAGACATTCTGCAATATCGCCGGACGGCACTACCATAGCCTTTACATATAAAGGTGATATCTTTACGGTTCCCGTTACAGGAGGCAAAGCGGTTCAGGTAACAACAAGTCCCGATTATGACAGCAACCCGGTGTGGAGTCCCAACGGCAAAAAGATTGTTTTCAGTTCAGACAGGTATGGCACAGATGACCTCTTTATTGTTGATGCTCAGGGAGGTATTCCGGTAAGGCTCACAACATACGCAGCCGGATCAGAGACCCCAATAGCATTTCTAAACGATTCAACGGTGCTCTTTTCTGCAAATATTCTTCCCGATATAAACAGCAGACAGTTCCCAAGCGGCAGCTTTAGCCAGGTGTATGCCGTTAAGACAAGGCCCAATGCGAGACCTGGTCTCTTCTCCTCATTGCCAATGGAAAATATCTGTATCGGCAAAGATGGAAAGAGCCTTTTGTACACAGACAAAAAGGGGTATGAAGACTCGTACAGAAAGCACCACACCTCATCTATAGCAAGGGATATATGGCAGGCAACAGCTAATGAGAATTTTGGTACACTCTCTGCAAAGATGAGCAATGCAGCAAAAGAGTTCACCTATTCACAACTCACAACATTTAAAGGTGAAGATAGAAATGCAGTCTATGCTCCCGATGGAAAGAGCATCTACTATCTTAGCGAGGAGGATGGAACTTTCAATGTGTGGAAAGCAGAGCTCAACGGTAACACACTTGCCAACAAACAACAGCTAACCAAATACAAAGACAACCCTGTAAGGTTTCTTACCATTGCAGACAACGGTACTCTCTGTTTTGGATATGATGGGGAAATTTATACAATGGCACAGGGCGCACAGCCCCAAAAAGTCTCTGTAAATATAATCTCAGACGATTTGGGCAGCAAGAACCAGAGAGTTCAGATGAGCTCGGCAGCCTCTTCCATTGGAGCCGTAAGCAAAGATGGCAAACAGATAGCCTTTATCTATAGAGGCGATGTTTATGTTACATCTGTAGATTATGCAACAACAAAACAGATTACCAACACCCCGGAGCAGGAGCGTAATGTAGATTTTGCACCTGACGGCCGTTCTGTTGTCTACAGTTCGGAGAGAGACGGCCTATGGCAGATTTACAGAACAACTATCGTTAATGACAACGAGAAATTGTTCCCATACGCAACAGAACTTAAAGAGGAGAGGATAACAAAATCGGGAAATGTATCATTCAATCCAAAATACAGTCCAAACGGCAAAGAGATAGCATTCTTGGAGAACCGTACAACCATAAAGGTTATTAACCTAAAAACAGGCAAGGAGAGGGTTGTAATGGATGGCAAGTATGAGTACTCATACAGAGACGGAGACCAGTCTTTTGCTTGGAGCCCGGATAGTAAATGGATACTGTCTAACTATATTGGCACCGGCGGATGGAACAACAAGGATGTTGTACTATTGGATGCATCGGGCAACGGCAAGATGGTTAATCTCACCAACAGCGGTTACACAGATGTACAGGCAAAGTGGGTGCTCGACGGTAAGGCAATGATGTGGTATTCAGACAGAGCCGGTTACAGAAGTCATGGCAGCTGGGGTGCCGAGAGAGATATATATCTGATGTTCTTTGATTTAGATGCTTATGAGCGATTCAATATGTCAAAGGAGGATATTTCACTCTTAGAGGAGCGGGAGAAAGCAGATAAAGAGAAGGCAGACAAGGAGAAGAAAGAAAAAGCAGAGAAAGAGGCCAAAGGAAAGAAAGATAAAAAAGATTCAAAACCGTCTAAAGAGGATTCAGACAAGAAAGATGAAGAGGTTAAGCCTGTAGAGTTGGATTTGGAGAATGCAGAATACAGGATAGTAAGGCTTACAAACAACTCATCTCATCTTTCCGGTGCCGTTATGAGCCCTAAGGGAGACAAGCTGTACTACCTTGCAAGTTTCGAAGGTCCTGCAGATCTGTGGGTTAAGAATCTCAGAGAGGGTAGCACAAAGATTTTGGTTAAGGGTGCAGGATCCGTTTCTATGTTTATAAGCAAGGATGGCAAGACCATCTATATGGGAGGAAGGACAGGATTCAAGAAGATAGATACCTCAAACGGTTCTGCAAAGAATATCCCTTGCGAATTTACATACGAGTACAAACCTCAGGGGGAGAGAGCATATATGTATGACCATGTATGGAGACAGGTTAAGGAGAAATTCTATAAAAAAGATCTTCACGGTGTAGACTGGGAGGCTTATAGGACAACCTATAACAAGTTCCTTCCATACATTAACAATGACCAAGACTTTGCGTTCATGCTTAGCGAACTTCTTGGAGAGCTTAACGCATCTCATACAGGTGCCCGTTACCGTGGCTCAAAGAGATATATGCCAACAGCATCATTAGGTCTCTTTTACGATGAGGATTACAAGGGCGACGGTCTTAAGATTAAGGAGATTATAAGAAGAAGCCCGTTAGACCTAATCAAAACCCAGGTTAAGAATGGAGATATTATAGAAAAGATAGATGGGGTAGAGATAAAGGCCGGAGAGGACTACTTCCCGTTGCTCGAGGGCAAGGCAGGAAAGAAACTCCTTTTGAGCATCTATTCTCCGGCAACAAAGACGCGGTTTACACAACAGGTTAAAGCTATCAGTACCGGTGCTTTAAGTTCTCTGCTATATGACAGATGGGTAAACACCAACAAGAAAGAGGTTGAACAGGCTACCAACGGAAAGATAGGCTATATTCATATAGAGGGGATGGATTCTCCAAGTTTCAGAGTCCTTTATAGAGAATTATTGGGCCGGTACAGAGATTGCGAGTCTGTTATCATAGATACCAGACATAACGGAGGCGGATGGCTTCACGATGATGTAGTCACATTGTTAAGTGCAAAAGAGTACACCAAATATGTACCGAGAGACCAGTATGTAGGCAAGGACCCTTATAATAAATGGACAAAACCGTCTTGTATGCTTGTATGTGAGGACAACTACAGTAACGCCCACGGAACGCCATGGCTTTACAAAGAGATGAAGGTTGGCAAACTTGTAGGAGCTCCTGTTCCCGGAACAATGACAGCTGTATGGTGGGAGACTCTTATGACCGGTACGGTAGTATTCGGTATTCCTGAGGTGGGATGTGTAGACAACAACGGAGAGTACTTGGAGAATAAAGAGTTGGAGCCGGATATTTATGTACTGAATCCTGCCGCAGATGTTATGAAGGGGAAGGATGCACAGTTACAGGCAGCTATAGAGCTTATGTTACACGAGGGGAAATAAGCAATCCTTTTCTGTAAGCCAAATGAGCAGAGCCAAACTTGTTTGAGCTATGCCATGGCGAGGAAAAGCTGCGCGAATGTGAACCTTTTCCATAAGCCAAATGAGCAGAGTCAAACTTGTTTGAGCTATGCCATGGCGAGGAAAAGCTGCGCGAAAGCGAACAATGACTTAACAGGGTGGTGAACAGATTCTTTCTGCTTGCCACCTTTTTTTGAGATAAACCGTACGGATGCAATTTGTACAAAAAAATTTTTTTGTCTGAAAATATCTCTATATTTGCCACCGAATTTGGTGTCCGCAATTCAGTTTCTTGAATTGGGATGAAAAGGGAATCATGTGAAAATCATGAGCAGACACCGCTGCTGTAAGTTCCAATACAATTCTTTGGTAATCACAGCCACTGTTCGTATGAATAGGAAGGCATCAAAGAGGGGACGAGCCAGAAGACCTGCCAAGTTTGTTTATATGTTAAGCTTTCGGGTAATAAGGCTTGCAAATGTAGCAGGTGTATCACAGAAAACCATATTTCAGATGGCAGCGTTGCTTTATTCCCGATTATTGAATATGGAATTGGTAATGCGGAAAGTACTATTATCTCTGTTGATGTTTCTGTTTACGGCAATATCTCTTTTTGCCCAGACAAAGTTTACGGTATATGGAACTGTAAAAGACAGTAGGGGAGAACCTGTGATTGATGCTGCCATTACAGTCAAGAGTACCGGCAAAGGGGTTTATACAGATCTGAACGGGCGTTATACATTACCTGTTGCTACAGGCAGACAACTGATAGTTGTTTCAATGGTAGGCTATGAGACATTGGAAAAAGAGATAGATGTACACTCAAATTCTAATTTGGATGTTGTCTTGCGAGATAATGCCATTGGCTTGTCAAACGTTGTGGTGTACGGAAAAAGCAAGTCCCAACAGCTCAAAGAGGGGGCGTATGCAGTAAATGCCCTAAATGTAAAACCGTTGGTAAATACAACACAGAGCCTTAATGCCATTGTAAACAAGACTACCGGAGTAAGGGTACGCGAGGAGGGGGGTGTAGGATCCGATTTCGACCTCTCAATAAACGGCATGTCTGGCAACTCTATCCGTTATTTCTTAGACGGTATGCCGTTAGATACAAAAGGTACCGGAGTAACATTGGCCAACCTGCCTACAAATATCATTAACAGGGTAGAGATTTACAAAGGTGTCATACCAGCATATCTTGGGGTAGATGCTTTGGGAGGAGCCATAAATATTGTTACCAATCAAGACAAGAAGAACTTTTTGGATGCATCCTACAGCATAGGCTCTTTTCATACTCACCAGTTTAACTTCAATGCCCAATATGTTGCCCCAAAAACAGGTATAATAGTTAAGCCTGTAGCAGGTATCAACTACTCCAGGAATGATTACAAGATGAAGAATGTTCAGGTAAGGAGTGAGGACAAGAAAGATTTTATCACCAAGGATTGCAGAAGATTCCATGATGACTACCTCTCTCTCTTTGGGCAGCTTGAATTAGGCATTACAAATAAAAAATGGGCAGACGCACTCTTTGTTTCAGGCTCCTTCTCCAGAACAGACAAGGAGTTGCAGACCGGAGCAACACAATCGTGGGTGTACGGTATGGCCGAGAGAAAAACCAAATCTGCCAATATCTCTGCCAGATACAATAAATCTGATTTTCTGCTTAAAAATTTAGATTTTAACGTCTCACTCTCCCAGACATGGGATCATTCGCAGACAATAGATACCACATACCGCAAATATTATTGGGACGGTTCATATATAAACGGCTCGTATAGCGAGATTAGGCGCAGAGGCCGTTCGTGGCGCCATTACAAACGCCCAATGACTATAGTCCGTTCCAATATAGATTACAAGTTGAACGATTCCCATTCCCTGAATCTCAATTACATGTTGAATCGTGTAGGTAACAAACAGTACGATGCAGTAGATGACGACTATGTTCCAACCAATGACGCTTTGGTAAAACATATATTGGGGTTCTCCTATAACCAGACCCTTTTTAACAACAGAATGAGCAATGTCTTCTTTGTTAAGGACTATATAAACCACCTTAAAGTGGGACAGACAGAGCTGCCCTCAATTACAGGTTCCAGTAAGGTTAAGGCATCGAATACGGAGAATCACCTTGGATATGGAGTAGGTTCCCGATATGTCTTTATGCCGGATTTGGCATTAAAGGCTTCGTATGAGCATAGTGTACGTCTGCCAATATCAAGAGAGCTGTTGGGCAACGGAGCAACCATATACCCCAATGTAGCCCTGCAGCCAGAATCGAGCGAGAATTTTAATTTAGGGGTGTTTGGAACAGTAACACTTACGGCAAACAGCAGTATAAACTATGAGGCAAACGGATTTGTACGTCTTGTAGATAACTATATACAGGCAACGGTATTGGATCAGGAGGGGATGATGCAGTATGAAAATGTTGCAGCTGTCCATATAAAAGGGGTTGAGGGGGAGGTAAGTTACGACTGGGCAGACAAGCTGCATCTTATGGTTAATGCCAGTTATCAGGATTCAAGAGACAGACAGAAATACCTTAAGAGCGGAGGACTCTCTGCAACATATAACAACAGAACACCCAACAAACCCTGGACATTTGTCAACGGAGAGGCATCATACACATTCCATAATGTGGTGCTGAGCGGAAGCAGGTTAAAATTCACCTACGACTATCAATGGGTTCACTGGTTCTATCTAACATGGGAGGCATACGGTTCTGCCAAGACCAAACCGCGTATCCCAAACCAGAACATATCGAACGTATCGTTACTCTACTCATGGAACGGAGGACGTTACAACCTCTCTTTGGAGTGCAACAATCTCTTTGACAAGTTAACCTACGACAACTATATGTTACAGAAACCGGGACGTGCCTTTTTTGCAAAATTCAGAATATTCATAAACTAAGATATATTAAATTGAAAATTGAGATGAAAAAATTCAGATTAATTTTAATGGCTCTTGCAGCCTTGGTATCAATCAACTTGTCAACATCCTGTTCTAAGGATAACAACAAGGAGGAGGATATACCCACTCCCGATGTTAAGAAACATCAGTATGAACTGTATGTCTGCCCTGTAAAACATGGCGGTATGAGTATGAACAAGAACGGTACATTTGTCAGAAAGGTAAATGCCCTTACTGCAGACCAGCCTATGGTAGAATTTAACGGCAAAGGTCTTGAGATTACCAATAAATATACCATGGAGAGCATTACAAAGGGGAGATACCATTATCAGATTCCCGAATCTGCAGACAGATTTGTAAAATTTGAGATTAAGGTAGATGCTGCCGGCAACGAGACCGCAGAACTTGTAAGCGAAAAGCCCTTCTCTGCCAACGCCTATTTTGCACGTAAATACACACATGCATGGATAGACAACGGCCAGACGCTTGTCATTATAGGAACAGATGCCAAGCATCAGACAGTTTACTGGTCAAAATTAAATGAGTACGACATGTCTGTCATAAGCGAGGGTACATTGGGTATTACAGTTCCAGATGGTTTTACCTCTTTGTCTACATCGGGAATCCTTACATACAGAGAAAAATCAAATGACCTTGTATATTTTTACAACGGCAAGGCTGATGCAGGTATGACAGATGCTGCCACATCAAACCTCTTTGTAGCTGTTATAGACCCTGTTACAATGGCTGTTAAATCTAATAAGGTTGCACCGCAGAATCTTGCAACCGAATCTGCTGCCAGTGCATACGGAGAGTTGATGCAGAACACAGTAATGTATGACGAGAGCGGCAACCTTTATCTTGCATGCCTTATAGAGGTGAACAAACAGGAGTGTGGCTCATTGTTAAGGATGAAAGCAGGTGCTTCGGAGTTTGATGCTTCATATAACGGATTCCCTAATCCTGAGGGTAAACTGCTTACCATACAGTATTTGGGTAATGGAAAAGCTTTGGCATATTCACGCGAGAACTCATTAGGTACCAAGATAGACAGCCCAAGCCATTTCTACTCTATTATAAATCTGAGCAGTGGCAGCAGAGAGAGAGTAAAGTACAACGGTACAGATCTTCCATACTGCAGCGGCCGTTTCTCTCAGCGTACAGCTGTTGTAGACGGTAAGGCATATATCGGTGTGGCAGATAAGGATAATCTTACTGCCGGGGTATATATCTACGACATAGCAACCGGAAATGTTGAAAAGGGTGTTGAACTACAGAACGGATTCTGCTTTGATATAATTAGAGTGGTTGATGCCGAGTAGTTTTCTTATATTTGCTTTTTTGAACAAGCGATGAAACCTCAGTTATTGATTGGTGCGCTTAATTCGGGAAGCGGAAAGACAACTTTTACAATGGGGCTCCTGCGATCTTTGCAAAAGCAAGGGTTGCAGGTGCAGCCGTTTAAATGCGGGCCTGATTATATAGATACCAAGTTCCATACAATTGCAACAGGAAACGAATCTGTAAATTTAGATACATGGTTAGCTTCAAAAGAGTATGTGTCAAGGATTTACAGGCTGTATGGCACAGGTGCGGATGTTTGTATTGCAGAGGGGGTGATGGGGTTGTTTGACGGATATGACAAGATGACCGGCAGCAGTGCGGAGATAGCCATGCTGCTTGATATACCTGTTGTATTGGTTATTAATGCAAGTTCTACAGCATATACCGTTGCCGCCCAGATATACGGAGTAAAACATTTTTGTCCAAAACTTAAACTTGCAGGGGTGGTGTTCAACAGGGTGGGCTCCAACAACCACTATTCATTTCTCAAAGATGCCTGTGCGGATGCCGGTGTAAGATGTTTTGGCTATCTGCCAAAATCGGAAGGGCTTGAGATACCGTCTCGCCATTTGGGGCTTACACTAAGCGTTAAGGAGATGATGGATGAGCAGATTGAGAAATCTGCAGAGCTTGTGGCAAAGTACATTGACACAGAGATGATTTTAAAGGCCTGTAGATGCAGTTTTACAGATGAGCAACAGCTGCCTGATATGCATTGTAAAAAGAGGTTAAAGATAGCTGTTGCAAAGGATGAGGCATTTAATTTTATATATAGAGAGAATATAGCTGCTTTAGAGAGGATAGGGGAGGTTATATATTTCAGCCCCCTGTTGGGAGAGATGTTACCTCAGGCAGATTTAGTATATTTGCCGGGGGGCTATCCGGAGCTATTTGCAGAACATTTGCAGAGACAGCAGGGTCTTATGGGAGAACTTAGACAGTATGCAGAGAATGGTGGAAAGATATTGGCAGAGTGTGGCGGAATGATCTTTTTATCTAAAGGTATTATAGATAAAGAGGGTAAGAACAGATACTCTTTTTGCGGCATACTCCCTTTTGAATGCAGCATGGAGCATGCAAGACTTCATTTGGGGTACAGAAGAATAGAGAATCTGCAGGGAAGATGCTGGAGAGGGCATGAATTCCATTACTCCGATATTGCCGGCTCCTCTTTGCTACCACCCTCTGTAGCAAGACAATACAACATAAAGGGTGAGGAGGTAAATACCGCCTTGTTCAGATACAAGAATGTAATTGCCGGATATACCCATCTTTACTGGGGTGAAACAGATATTCTTAAACTATGGGAATAATATAATGAGAAGAGATAGAATTATCCTATTGGCTGTTGTTGCCACTGTTTTTGTTCTGTCGTCATGCAGGAACGGCAGAAAGACAACCACCTATAAAGACCCTGCAACACAATCTGTTGAGGCAGAACTTTCTGCCGAAAAGATTACCCCTCTGTATGCACAGGGATTTAAAGTATCCTACACAGATGAGGGCTGTCTGCTCGAAATACAGGACCCACAACGTGAGGAGGGGCAGATATTCAGATATATGTTGGTGCAGAGAGGAACAACGGTAAACAATATACCAAATGGTTACGTGAAATTGGAGGTTCCTGTAAAGAGTGTAATCTGCATGACATCGCTTCAGCTGTCGAGCTTTATCAAATTGGATGAATTGGAGCGGGTTGTTGGGGTAACAAGTACGAGGCATCTGTTTAATGAGGAGGTTAACAGAAGATTAAAGGAGGGACTTATACATAAGATTGGCATAGAGGGAAACTTTGACAATGAGGTGATTATGGGGGTTAATCCTAATGTTATTCTAATCTCCCCCTTTAAACGCGGTGGATATGACGCCCTTAAAGATGTGGGCATTCCTCTTATTCCTCATTTGGGATATAAGGAGATGACACCGTTGGGACAGGCAGAATGGATTAAGTTTGTGGGACTTATAATTGGCGAAACGGAGAAGGCCAATCGTCTCTTTGCCGAGATAGAGAGCAGATATAACGAACTTAAAGAGTTGGCCGCAACAGTAACAGAACGCCCTGTTGTCTTTAGCGGAGAACTTAGGGGTGGCAACTGGTATGCTGTTGGTGGAAAGAGCTTCCTTGCACAGCTCTTTAAGGATGCCGGAGCCGATTATTTCTTAAAGGATGACACACATTCGGGTGGTGTTACATTGGATTTTGAGAAGGTCTACAGCCAGGCTTCCAAGGCCAAATACTGGAGGATTGTAAATAGCTATAAGGGCACTTTTTCCTATGAGGCGTTAAAGGATGAGGATGCCCGATATGTAGATTTTGATGCCTTTAAAAATAAAGGGGTGGTTTACTGCAATATGCGAGATGTCCCCTTTTATGAGAGTATGCCAACTCACCCGGAGGTGGTTTTAGCCGATTTGATAAAGATATTTCATCCGCAACTGCTTCCCGATGATTATACACCTGTTTTCTATAGTCTGCTGCAATGAGAAGATCTGTTACACTCCCTATGTTGCTGCTTGTTGCAGCCATACTCATACTCTTCTTTTTAAATCTATTGTTGGGATCTGTTGAGATTCCTGCAAGGGCTGTATGGAATATAATTACAGGGGGCGGTGAGGAATCTGAAATATGGCAGAATATAATACTAAAATCACGTGTTCCTCAGTCGCTTACAGCGTTGGGCGCAGGCGCGGGATTGGCAGTGAGCGGTCTGCAGATGCAGACTGTTTTCAGGAATCCTTTGGCAGGCCCCTCTGTATTGGGAATCAGTTCCGGTGCCAGCTTGGGTGTGGCGTTTGTGGTGCTGTTGTCGGGAAGCATAGGGGGTGTGGCTTTAAGTTCTTTGGGCTTTTTTGGGGAGCTTGCCTTAACCGTTGCAGCTATAGCGGGTGCTCTCTCTGTAATGGCTCTTATTGTTTTTGTCTCGCAAAAGGTGCGCGGAAATGTAACTCTGCTCATAATAGGTGTAATGATTGGTTATGTGGCAAATGCCGTGATTGGGGTACTGAAGTTTTTTAGTGTGGAGGAGGATATACGTGCCTATGTGATTTGGGGGCTTGGCAGTTTTGCAAGGGTATCGGGAAATCAGGTGATTGTCTTTATCTCTATCATGGCGGTACTGCTGCCTCTCTCTTTCCTCCTTGTAAAAACGCTTAACCTGCTGCTTTTGGGGGATGCTTATGCCCGTAACCTCGGATTGAATATTAAACGTGCAAGACTCATAGTTATAACCTGTTCCGGAGTTTTGGTTGCTATAGTTACGGCCTATTGCGGGCCTATCACATTTTTAGGGTTGGCGGTGCCTCATCTTTGCAGGGGAATCTTCCGCAGTTCAGACCATAGAGTACTTATGCCTGCTTCATTGTTGGCAGGAGCGGCCTTGGCTCTGCTGTGTAACCTTATAGCCCGTATGCCCGGTTTTGAGGGGGCATTGCCTGTAAATTCCGTTACAGCTATTGTGGGTGCTCCTGTTGTAATATATGTTCTATTTAAAAAACGGCATAGCGAAGTTAGTGAATAATGAAAAACGCAACTATTTACATAAAAGATCTTTCAATCGGTTATATCGGGAAGAAAAGAACTACCGTTGTAGCCAAGGATATTAATGCTAAGATATACAGCGGAGAGCTTACCTGTCTGCTCGGTGCTAACGGTGCCGGCAAATCTACCCTGCTAAAGACATTGTCTGCCTTTAATCCTCCGTTAGACGGGGTTATAGAGGTTATGGGTAAACCGCTTGCAGATTATACAGACAAACAGTTGGCAAAGACAATAGGTGTTGTGCTTACCGAGAGATTTGAGCTTAGAAATATGACCGTGCAGGAACTTGTTGGAATGGGCAGAAGCCCGTACACCGGGTTTTGGGGCACACTTGGCAAGGATGACAACAGGATTGTAGATGAGGCCATTGCATTGGTGGGTATAGAGCAGCTAAGGGATAGAATGATTCAGAACCTTAGCGATGGGGAGCGACAGAAGGTTATGATTGCCAAAGCGTTGGCGCAGGAAACCCCAATAATCTTCCTCGACGAGCCTACCGCATTTTTGGATTATCCAAGCAAAATAGAGATTCTGCACCTTCTGCATAACCTCTCCAAACAGATGCAGAAGACCATATTCCTCTCTACGCACGATTTGGAACTTGCCCTGCAGATAGCAGACAATATCTGGCTCATGGACAGGCAGAGCGGTGTAGTTACCGGAACACCGGAAGACCTCTCCCTTAACGGCAGCTTAAACGGATTCTTTAAGCGCAAGGGGGTTGCATTTGATTCTGCTACAGGTCTCTTTAGAATAGATAATTCATACAGTGACAAGATCTGTCTAAAGGGGGAGGGGAGCAAATATGCAATGGTACAGAAGGCTTTGAGAAGAAACGGTATTTATGCATCTGAAGAGGTTGTATCTTCAGACAGCATAGTTGCAGATGAGAAGACATCGGGATATATTCTATACAGAGAAAACGGTGATAAAATAGAGGTAAACACAATACAGGAGCTGTTACAGGGTCTCGGAATCGGCTAAGACGGTTTGACCCTCCTCATCAATAAGCAGCAGGGTAAGGTTTCCGTGTGGAAAGCACTCTTTGGCAACATGGTAGCAGCGAGAGGCAAGCATGCGGAGGAACCTGGTGGCATCGTTTGGAGGCAAAGAGTTCCAAAGCTCCCGAGCCAAAGTAATCTTTTCTATACACTCCAAGGCAGACTCCGAACAGCCGGCATTCTCTGCCAACCCCTTTATAAAACTCTTGTTCATTACCACCTCCTTACTGTGAGTGTCTAAGAACCCCTCTGCAAGTTTAACCGCTTTGCCAATCATTATACCCATTGTCACCTCTTTAAACCCCAATTCATCTGCAATTTTAAGAGTTTCTCCAATAAAGTTACCGTAATGGATAAATGCCTGTGGTATAAGATTGGGATAAATGGCCTTTAAAAACTGTTCGCTTTTAGCTCCTGAGTTTATTACAATACGGTCAGAACCAACAGCTTTGCATACCTCCGCTTCTCTTCTTATAGCATCTACAAAGGCTTTTGCAGAGAATGGCCGTACTATTCCCGATGTCCCTATTATAGAGATACCATCTACAATCCCAAGCCGTGGATTAAAGGTGCGTTTGGCAATTTCGCGCCCCTTGGGAACGGAGATGGTTACATCCAATCCGCTGTCATACAGAGCAGACAGCTCTCTCTGAATCATCAGTCGCGGTGTCTTGTTAATGGCAGGTTCCCCTATCTCTATCCCCAATCCGGGCAGGGTTATTCTGCCAACCCCCTCTCCCTGCAGGAAATGAATGCCGGGGCTGTCGCTGAATTTTACGGTAGAGAGAATGGCTAAACCGTTGGTTATATCGGGGTCATCTCCCGCATCCTTTATTACAGTTGCCGTTGCACAGCCCTCCTTTAACGTAACATCAGATACAGGCAGATCCAACACCTCCCCATTAGGAAAATCAACAGCTACGCTCGTTATATTTTTCCTCCCAAGAAGGGCTAACAGCGCGGCCTTGCTTGCAGCGGTGGCACATGCCCCTGTTGTATATCCTGTGTGCAGATGAAAAAATTGGGGAACATACCTCTCTATCTGTTTGCGCAGCCCGTTCTCTCCGGTCACAACGATAAACTCTTTTGGCAGTTGAGGCCGTTTAACAGCATACACCGGTATCCCATGCTTCTTGGCAGCCTCCACTTTCTGCAAGAATCCTCCCGATTCTCCACTCTCCTTGGTAAGCAGAGCCTGCGGCTTTAACCGTGTTAGCAGCTCATCATCGGTCTCCTGCTCATAGTAAACAAGGTAACGTTCATCAAATCCATGCTCCTTTGCAACAGCCAACGACTCCTCCCTTTGCAGTATGCGGAACCAGCAGGTATGATTCTGCCAGAAGCTGCTCAACTTGCCGATTGTCTGTACCCCTGTTAGAGCCAATAATCTCTCAATGCCATCTGCATTAAGCCTGTTTACGGCATCTGTGTAATCATTGCACCAGATAATATCTTTAGAATGTTCAGCATATCTGCGTTCTACCCTCACGACCGGAATCTTTAGCACAGCAGAAGCCAGTGCAACAGCAGAGTGCAGAGCAACAGCAAAAGGGTGGGCAGCATCCACTATAAGGCCAATCTCGTAGTTGCGGCAGAACTCCATTATAGATTCGGCATCCATCCCCCCTGTGATATGTGTTCCGTTCCGGCACACAATCTCCTGCAACTCCCCTTTGGTGGAGTAGTAATATGGCGAGCCGGCTTCATCGGCAACTTTTACAGCCATACGTCCCTCTGTTGTGCCGCCAAAAATAAGTATCATTGTCTAAAGAGATGTTTAAAATCGTGTGCATACAGACGTGAAAGACCTTTCCTGTTGTCTATGGCATCTCCCACAACCAACAATGTTGTAAGGGAGAGATTGTTCTCTTTGACAATCTTTGCAAGATCCTTTAGTACCCCCCTGTATATACGCTCCTCTTTCCATGTAAGTTTATAACAGGCAGCAACAGGCGTATCGGGAGGATATGCCTGCAACAGCTCCTCCTCAACCTGCTCCACCACCCCGGCACTCAGATATATACACATGGTACTCTGCGATTTGGCCAATTTATGCAGCTGCTCCTTTTCTGGCATTGGTGTTCGTCCCTCACCTCTGGTGAGGATTATTGTCTGAACCTTTTCGGGAATGGTAAACTGGGAACGCAGGGCAGCGGCTGCTGCCTGGAACGATGATATTCCTGGAGTTATATGATAACTCATGTTGTATCTGTCAAAGAATGCCATCTGCTCCTGTATTGCCCCATAAATGCATGGGTCGCCGGTATGCAAACGGACAACAAGCAGCCCTCTGTCATAGAACTCCTTCATTAGGGCAAACTGCTCCTCTAAGTCAAGTGCGGCAGAGCTTCTCACTGTTGCACCTGCTTTTGCATAATATGTAAGCTCCACAGGAACAAGACTTCCGGCATACAGAATAAGGTCTGCCCGCTGTAAAAAATGTTTGCCACGCACAGATATAAGCTCCGGGTCTCCCGGTCCGGCGCCAACTATCTCTATATGCCCGCCCATTGCTGCATCCCTGTCCAAGCAGATTGCAAAGGTAAAATGGCTCCCCTCTGTGATGCATCCTTTCTGCTTCTCTACCACCAAAGGCCCGTAATTGCCACTTCTCAGTGCGGCCGCCTCTGCTACACCGTAAAGCCCTGTAACCTCAAAAGCCTTCTCGGAGGGGTTGGGAACCTCAATATCCTTCAGCTCCACCTCCTTATAGATAATCCTTTTTGCCGAGCTCCATCTCGCCGTAAGCGCCTGTAACAGCGGTTCATCCTTTTTCAGCTCAATAGTACTTACAGTTGCCAATGAGAGCAGATTAAGCCTCTGCCTCTTTAACTCCTCCTCAATATGTTCGGCAACACCGCACGGATTGCACTGCTTTTTGCAACCCACTCCAAGATGCAGAACGGCAGGGGCAAAGAGAAGCATAGGAACACTAACATTTTCATACAGATACGGAGTTACGGCAATAATAAGTTCAATATCGGGGAGAGGAATATCGGCAAATTTATAATATACCTTTACATGATTGGGCAGACTCCTTTCAAGATATTCGGTTCCTCTATCTTTGGTCTCTATCAACAGGGCGGTTTTACGCCTCTGTACAAAGAGGAAGATAGCCCTGTTCATCATTGCCGGAGTTGCCGATACCTGCCATCCGAACTGTTTGGAGAGGGTATCCAAAGCCCAGAGCTCTTCGTTGTCGCTAAGAGTTGTCACTACCGCCTCTCCCCCTATTATTGCAGCTACCCTGCGGCTTAACTCATTTGCTCCGCCTATATGTCCCGATAACACAGGTATAACATACCTCCCAACGCTGTCTATACACAACACAGCCGGATCTTTGTACTTGTTCTTTATACAGGCAGCAATGCTCCTTACACATATCCCCATTGCCCCTATAAAGATAATGCTCTCAAACTCACTGAAATGTTCCAATAAAAACTTGCTGTAAGAGCCTATTGCAATACAGCCCTCACAATCATTTTTTGTGTAGATGACTGTATCTCCCAATTC
>CAVIKQ010000005.1:0-13868 GCA_963643305.1 Eggerthellaceae bacterium | reverse complement strand
ATTCTCTCTCTATAGCTTTGGCCATTTGAATGCTTTGGCCTGTAACCAATATTATTGCTCTCATTCTGCTTTCATTATTTCAATAGGATTAAACGAATCAACAGCAATACGCTGCGTAGATACAATCTTTCGGCCTATCCCCTTAATACCCTCTGCAAAAAGCTCCTTGCTGCTCTCACTTACAGAGTTGAATACTATTACCCCTCCGGGCAACAACACCCTGTTTACCTTGAGAAGTATCTCTTTCAGCTTTCCACCATGCCCACCAATAAAAACGGCATCGGGAAGTGGAAAAACAGTTGTATCTGTATCTAAAAAATCCCCCATACTTACAATAATGCCCGGAGTGCCAAATTTTTTGGAGTTGGCGGCAATAATCTCTTTGCACTCCTCGCGCTGCTCAAAAGCAACAATTTTAAGATGAGGAAACTGCAATTTAGCCTCTATGGAGACAGAGCCTGTGCAGAATCCTATATCCCAGAGAGTGTTTTTGTTGTGCAGATTCAACATACTGAGTGTAAGCAGCCGTATAGAGGCTTTGGTTATCATCTTTGTTCGTCCGTCCAATAGATGAAAATCGCTCTCAGGAATACCGAACGGGCGGTTACGTCTGTATCTCCTTTGCAATATAATGCAGTTTGGAAAATCAAAATCTGTATTGGCAGCCTCTTTTAGAGAGAGTGTGCGTACACGCTCGCAGCTGCTGTTCCCCAACAGCTCCCCAACACTCATGCTGTAGTTGTCATAGCCGTACTCCAACATCCGTTGGGCAATTACGGCAGGGGTCTTGCTTCTGTCTGTAAGTACCCCTATCTGCTCCTCTCCCCCAATCAATAGATTGTAAAACTCATCCCAAGGGCGGCCGGTTAATGAGACAGGCTTCATCTTATGATAAGGAAGCGCCATTCTGTGCGCCAACATCTGCAAAGAGTTAAAGAACGGATAGACTTTAACATGGGCCTGAGGCAGTCTCTTTAAGATTGTATTGGCAAATCCAAAGAATAACGGATCTCCCGATGCAAATACAACAATCTTATCTATACCTTTATATGCAGCAAACACATCATCCAAAGGGGCGGTAATATCTATCCAACGGTGATTTTTTGGGAGCAGATTATAAACAATCTCATGGTGCCTTTTACCTCCCGAAAAAACCTTACCGTTGGCTATTATGCTGCATACCTCCTTGGTAAAGGTTGGCAGCTCATCAGAGATGCCAATAACATAAAAACGCTCCCTACACATCTCTTCCCGGTTTTAATTGCTCCGCATCGTTAAAGCTGAGAATGGCATTTACCAGGGTGGCCGCCAGATTGCTTCCCCCTTTTCTCCCCTCAACTATAATCTTAGGAATTGTGGTGAAAGGCTTTATCATCTGCTTGCTCTCGCACACATGCACAAAACCCACAGGAGCGGCAATCACACCTGCAGGTTTGGCTTTTCCCCCTTTTATAAGATTGCACAGCTCTGTCAATGCCGTTGGAGCATTCCCAAAAACGTACAGTGCATCGGGATGCTCAGCCACGGCCAATTGGATGCCGGCCTGTGTTCTGGTAATATTCCCCTTTTTGGCCATCTCCGCAACTCTTTCATCTGCAAGATAACATTTTACAGATGCTCCAAACCGTTGTAATGCAGCTTTTCTTATTCCCGATGCCGCCATAGTGACATCTGTAACAACAGTATCTATCTTTCCGCTTTCAAAGAGGGCATATAGCTGTTCCACGGCATTTTCATCTGTGTAGAGAATATCCTCCATATCAAAATCCGCAGTAGTATGAATAGCATGCAGCAACGCCCATTTTCTCCCAAGAGGAATATTCTGCTGTTTAAGCTCCCCCTCAATGGTTCTAAAGCTCTTTATCATTATCTCCTGCCCAATGCCGTTGGCTTCATTCCCCCTCTCCTCTCTATAATAGCCCCTTGGCGTTATAAACTTGTTATCCTGTATAACAGACTGAGAATTGCCTATAAGCACAACAGTAAACATATCAACATCATTGGGGTCAAAGTTGCTCAGAGTGGTAACTGTAACCCTCTCCTCATCCCTGCCAGCCTGTCTTACATAGCCCACCGGGGTGTTTCCGCTGCGCTCTGTAAGAAATATCTCCTTAAAGCGGAACAGCTGCCAATAACGCCCCTCGCTTTTGGGATTGTAGACAGCCGTTACAAAATCTGCCTCAGCCGCTGCAAAGATTCGTCTCTCTATCTTCTCCCATGGAGTCATAAGATCAGACAGAGAGATGATGCAGAAATCATTACCTATGGGCGCACCCAACAGAGATGCCGCCTTCTGAAACGCACTTATGCCGGGCAGAACCTCTATCTCAACAGAGCTGTTACGCTCCCTTTTCATCTCGTAGATGAGAGGAGCCATACCGTATATACCGGCATCTCCTGAGCTTATAATACAGACAGACTTCCCCTGTTCAGCCTGTTCAAAAGCCTGTTCGGCTCTCTCTCTCTCCCGTTTCATTCCGGTATCTATACAGATGGCATCAGGGCTCAGATACGGTTTAATGAACTGAAAATAATATTTGTAACCTATGATTACATCACTCTCCTTTACAGCCTGCAAGACTGCCGGAGTAATATCATCTGCACTGCCCGGCCCTATGCCGGCAACAATCAGCCGAGGATTATTCATAATTATATTAGCTTTAACAGTTAAAATCCCGTCTGTAGCTGTTATAGACGGTGCTTATACCTTTTGGTGTAACGCAAAAATAAAGTATTATTTTTAGAAGTCATTTAAAATTTTTGTTAAGAAGCAGTTTTATTGCAACAATTGTAAGAAAATTGGAAACAGCTTCTTAAATTTGCCCGTAAATGACAAAAGTTTTATGAAGCGGATATATACACGTAGCGGAGATGCCGGATTAACAGGCATTCATGGTGGAGAGCGTGTCTCAAAAGATGATATTCGTATAGAGGCCAACGGCTGCATAGATGAACTGAATACCGTTATAGGAATGGTACGTTCAATCCTGCCGCAGGAGCATGAATGGCACTCTTTGCTTTTCTCTATTCAGAAGAATCTTATGATTGTAATGAGTCATGTGGCAACCCCCTCTGCCATACGGGAAAAGAACCCCAACCAACTCCCTGCAGATATGGTCTCACTTTGTGAGCAGATGATAGACAATCTTACCTCACAGATGGAGGATAACGGCTATTTCATACTTCCGGGAGGAACCCCCGTATCTGCACAGTTGCAGTTTGCACGTGTAGTTTGCAGACGGGCCGAGCGTCGTCTATGGAGCTTAAACAGACAGGACAGTCTGCCGCAGCAGATATTGTGTTACATTAACAGATTGTCAGATCTGTTTTTCATTATGTCCCGATATGAGATGTGGCAGCAGAGACTGCCGGAGGAGAGATGGATGTCATTTGCATATAAAGCCAAGAAACAGAGATGAAGAGACTGCACCCCATTATGTTTGCCGGAACAGGCAGTGATGTTGGGAAGAGCATCATAGCAACAGCATTCTGCCGTATATTCAGGCAGGACGGATATAATCCCGCCCCGTTCAAGGCACAGAATATGGCATTGAACTCCTTTGCAACACCGGACGGCTTTGAGATTGGACGCGCACAGGCTGTACAGGCAGAGGCCGCAGGTGTACCATGCCACACAGATATGAATCCGCTGTTGCTCAAACCGCAAAGCGACCATACATCACAGGTTGTGCTCAACGGCAAACCCATAGGGAACAGAGATGCCTACGACTACTTTCGCAAGGAGGGGAGAGAGGAGTTAAGAACAGAGGTAAATGCAGCTTTTGACCGCCTCGCTCAAAGATATAACCCTGTGGTAATGGAGGGGGCAGGGAGCTTGGCCGAGATTAACCTGCGGGAGACAGATTTGGTAAACATACCAATGGCAGAACATGCAAAAGCAGATGTAATATTGGTGGGAGATATAGACAGGGGAGGGGTATTCGCAAGCGTTTACGGCTCGCTCATGTTATTGGAGCCTAAAGAGAGAAAATTGGTTAAAGGTATTATAATCAATAAGTTCAGAGGAGATATGCGGCTGTTTGAGTCTGGCGTTAAGATGTTGGAGAAGCTCTGCGGCATCCCTGTATTGGGGGTACTTCCATACTTTAAGGATATTCATATAGAGGAGGAGGATTCGGTCTCATTGGCATCAAAATCCTTTAAAGCGGAGCAGGGGACAATCAATATTGTCATTGTACTGTTAAGGCACCTCAGCAATTTTACAGACTTCAATCTCCTTGAGAGAGATTCGCGTGTACATCTTTTCTATAGCAACAATCCCGATGAGATACTAAGGGCAGACATTATCATTATTCCCGGAAGTAAAAGTACCATAGATGATATGCATGAGTTGTGGAGAAACGGAGCTGCCCGGGCTATCCTAAAGGCACATAGAGAGGGTAGCTCGGTTTTAGGTATCTGCGGAGGCTACCAGATGATGGGCAGGCAGATTTTAGACCCTTATCATGTAGAGGGGGATGTTGAGATGCTGCCCGGTCTTGGTCTGCTCCCTACCGTTACCGAGATGGGAACAGAGAAGGTTACAAGACAGACAAAATTTTCATTGTACGGCAGGAGCGATATGATGGAGGGATATGAGATTCATATGGGCACCACCGTACAGGTTAAAGGGGCAACGGCACAACCCCTTAATAAATTGGAGGATGGAGGTACAGAGGGATATATGGTAAGCCCCACCTGTATGGGCACATATATACATGGCATATTGGATAACCGGCAGTTCATAGAATTTCTGCTTGAGCCGCATCTGCACAAGACAACAGAGGTTGAAGAGTTCGACTACCGCAGATTTAAAGAACAGCAATATGATAAATTGGCAGAACATGTTCGCAAACATCTGAATATCCCGTTGGTTTACGATATACTTACAAGAGATTATGATTAACGGACACGGTGATGATATATACAGATATGGCTGCTCCATTAAGTCTAACTTCAGCTCCAATGTCTTTAACAAGATAAACACAGAGGGGCTTAAAGAGCATCTTTGCAGAACTATAGACAAGATAGGCTGTTATCCAGAACCCGAACCTTACACACTGGAGGCTGAGATAGCCATGCAGCAATCTTTGAAAAAGGGGGAGGTGTCTGTCACAAACGGGGCAACAGAGGCTATATATCTTATAGCCCAAACATTTAGAGGGGCCAATGTTGCCATTCTGCAACCCACATTCAACGAATATGCAGATGCCTGCCAAATTAACGGTTGCAAGGTAAATTATATTTTCGCCCTTCCCGATAAAAACTCAGACTGTCTGTTGCCCAATGATATAGATATGCTATGGCTCTGCAACCCCAACAACCCTACGGGAGGAGTGTATGAGATAGCTTATCTGCGCAGACTGATTGAGAACAACCCCAATAGATATTTTGTTATAGACCAGTCATACGAAGCCTTTACATTGGAGGAGACCTTTACAGCAAAAGAGGCCGCAGCCTACAGTAATCTATTGCTGTTGCACTCTATGACAAAACGTTATGCAGTTCCCGGAATACGATTGGGATATATTACGGCAAATACAGCCTTACTGCAACGAGTACGCAGCAACAGGATGCCGTGGTCTGTAAACCGCATGGCTGTTGAGGCAGGATTATATCTTACAGAACACCCTCTTGATGCTCAAATAGATATGCCGGCATATCTCTCAGAAGCCCAAAGATTGTATCTTATGCTAAAAAGGATAGAGGGGGTAGAGGTGATGCCCACCAAAACACATTTTATGCTATGCATCTTAAAGAGAGGCAGGGCATCTGCTCTAAAGGAGTATTTGGCAAAAGAGCATGGGATACTTATCAGAGACGCCTCTAACTTTGAGGGGCTGAATGAGGGCTGTTTCCGTGTTGCAACACAAACTCCAAGCGAAAACGAGATTTTGGTAAAAGCCATAGAACAATGGATATGTAAAGGATAGTTTGTTATGATAAAATCATTCTGTTTGGCAGTGGCATGGGTATTAGACCTCATATTTGGAGATCCGCAACATCTTCCGCATCCTGTTGTCTGGTTTGGGAAGCTAATCTCTTGGGGAGAACGCCATTTTAACAAAGGGGGGCACAAATTTGTAAAGGGGATGATTTTCTCCCTTTTATCGGTTATTGTAGTCTTTGGCATACTGCTCTCTCTTCTTAAGATTGCCGCCACTCTCTCCATTACCCTGTATGTTGTACTCTCGGTTCTCTTTATTTTTTACTGTTTGGCAGGAACAACCTTGATACGAGAAGTAAGAGGGGTTTTTAAGGCTGTAGACAGCTCTTTAGAGGAGGGGAGGAGGCAGGTTGCCAGAATAGTAGGGCGAGATACCTCCGGGCTTGATGCACAGGAGATAAGGACAGCTGCTTTAGAGACACTTGCAGAGAATCTCAGTGACGGGGTGATAGCTCCGCTCTTCTGGTATCTTCTCTTAGGCGTTCCGGGAATGATGGCATACAAGATGATTAATACCTTAGATTCAATGATTGGTTACAGGAATGAACGCTACAAAGATTTCGGATGCTTTGCTGCACGGATGGATGATGTGGCCAATTATATTCCTGCCCGTATAACCGCCTTTTTAATGATACTATCCTCAGGTAAACTGCAACTCTTCTCATTTGTAAAAAGATATGGCAGCCAACATGCAAGCCCCAATTCTGGATACCCTGAGGCTGCTTTGGCAGGAATCCTGAACTGCCGTTTTGGAGGACCGCACAACTACTTTGGAGAGGAGGTGTTCAAGCCTTTTATAGGCAGCAACAACAGGTTGTTGGTAACTGAAGATATGAACAGAGCCATAAGTATAAACAGAGGGGCAGAGCTGCTGATGATTGTTGCCGTTATATTGGTTGAGGCTGTTATATGGATAACTCTATAACCCCTCCGTATGGGGTAAGCGAGCCAAAAGCATCCTCTACTTTTAAACGTTTGGCATATATTTGGGCACAGAGCAGTACCCCTCCATGTGCAAAGATGGCAATCCTGTTATGTGGCAACAGCCTTACCTCATCTAAAAAACTGCATACACGTCTGTATTGCAATGAGAAAGACTCCCCTCCGGTTGCCGCAACATTAAAATAATCGTTATACCACTCATCGAGGCGCGGGTCTGTTATATCTTGGTAACGTTGCATCTCCCACTCCCCAAAATTCAGCTCCAAGATTCTTTTGTCTCGTATGGCATTTGGATAGCCGCATTTTGCAGCCAATAGTGTGCAACGAGACAATGGACTTGTGTACACCGCGCCAAACGAACCATATTTGGCAAGTTTTTCCATAACAACCTCAGCCTCCTGCTCAAAAGTTGGTTTTAACGGCACATCTGTTTGGCCGTAACAGACCCCCGGAGGCACATCTACAGAGGTGTGGCGAATCAATACAATCTCCATACTATAAGACAACCTATATAAAATGATAATTCACACATAAGGAACATTGCTCCGCAACAGTCTCCGGTATAGCCCTGTATCCTCTTTTTCATTATAAAATACAGTACTGCAAATGTGAATATGGGGCATAGCAATATTGGCAGGAACTCTCTCTGCAGCAGTACTATTGGTAATGTGCCGGCAACAAGCCCAATAACAAATTGGGCTATGTTCATTCTGCTGTACACCGTCTTTGCCTTGCTCTCCTCCTCCTTGCGTGCGTATGGCAGAAGATTGGGGAGCTGTGATGCCACAAACTTAGCCCAACAGTCACCGCACAGCACAATTATACATAATGTGTTCAGCGGGATGATACTTACCCGGAGCAGGAGCAGAAAATAGAGAATCAGACCAATAACTCCGTATGTCCCAATATGGGAGTCTTTCATTATAGCCAATATACGTTCCCTATTCGTTCCCCCTCCAAAGCCATCCAAAAAATCTGCAAACCCATCCTCATGCAGGCATCCCGTTATGAGCAGCCTTACAACAATAGCTATAATCCACGCTAAAGAGAGTGGCAGAACCTGTCCGCACAACCATAATGTTAAGGCGGTACATCCCCCTGTAAGCCAACCTACAAGAGGCCAGTACGGCACCACATGCCTAAAATGCTCTGCCGGAACCTCCTTTATTCGCCAGAAAGGGAGCCGTGTAAAGAATATGAATGCAGCTAATATATTCATGGCGTTTCTTTAAAAATATTTTGTAATAGAGGCGCTCTGAAAGCTCTCCATCTCATTTATCATTCTTACTGCCGAATCTACGATTGGGAAGGCGCATACCGCACCTGTCCCCTCTCCAAGCCTGAATCCCAAATTGAGCAGCGGATGGGCATTGAGTGCCTCCAATACAAGGCGGTGCCCCCCCTCATCTCCGCAATGTCCAAACATAGCATAATCCAAGACTGCAGGGTATAACTTAGAGGCTGCAAGGATGCAGTTTGTCATAATGAATCCGTCTACAAGAATTATCATCTTCAACTCTGCAGCTCTGAGCATTGCTCCAACAGCCATTACCATCTCCAATCCGCCAAAATAGCGGATTATATCTGTAACGGACCGCTTCCCTTTGTAGTTCTCCATAGATGCTTTAAGGATATTGTATTTGTGCTCTATCCCCTTATTGTTCAAACCAGAACCTGCTCCAACGCATCTGTCTAACGGAATCCTTGTAAAGTAACTCATCCAGATAGATGATGAGGAGGTGTTTCCAATCCCCATCTCTCCAAAGCTCAGTATGTTGCTCCCCTCATTATAACACTGTTCAACAATCTCTGCACCCCTCTCTATGCACAGCTCCATCTCCTCTTTTGTCATTGCTGCCTCATGCAGGTAGTTCCTTGTCCCTTTGCGAACTTTCATGTTGATAATACCCTTCTCGTAAGGCAGGTTGTAATCAACTCCGGCATCAACTATTTTCAGCGCAAATCCATGTTGCCGGCACAGAAAATTTATACCCCCTCCTCCATGTAGAAAATTACTTAACTGCTGCCACGTCACCTCTTTAGGAGAGAGGCTTACATTCTCCTCTACAATTCCATGGTCGGCAGCAAAAATGATATTCTGCGGATGTTTGAGCGTTGGGGAGAGTGTCTGCTGTATAAGCCCTATCTTAATGGCAAGCTGTTCCAAAACGCCCAAAGCTCCCTTTGGTTTGGTAAGGTTGTCTATCTTGTTTACCAATGCTTCATATATGCTGCTATCGGGAGGCAGGATATTAAAATTTCTCATATTACGCTTTTATAAATTCTTTTATAAATTGATTCCCTCTTAACTCCCCGTAGCTCCCCTCTTTGCAGGATATTTCATTAAAGGAGCAGATATTATCGGGAAGAATATTAGGGGAATAGATTAAAAACGGTACAGGGTCTGCTGTATGTGTACGCAGACTGTATGGGGTGGGGTGGTCAGGGAGCAGAGAGATGGTTACAGGGGTAGCCCAATCCTTAACGGCGTTGTATAGCGGCCCTACCACATATTTGTCCAAGTTCTCTATGGTGAGCAGCTTTTTCTTAAGATCTCCCTCATGCCCGGCCTCATCGCTGGCTTCTATGTGCAGATAGACAAAATCATCTCTCTGCAGGGCATTCAGAGCTGCCTGTACCTTGTTGCCGTAGTTTGTATCATACTGCCCCGTTGCCCCCTCTACATCTATGCGGTTCAGCCCGGCATAGATGGCTATCCCCTTTAGAAGGTCACTTGCAGAGATTAAAGAACCTCTACCAATAGTTGGGTAGAGCTCCGATAAAGCTCTCATTTTGGGCTTGTATCCGGCACTCCATGGCCAGATGCTGTTTGCCGGAAGTTGTCCTTTTTTTATCCTCTGTAGGTTTACAGGGTGGTTTTTTAGCAGTTTTTGGGATTTTACAATAAGGCTGTTAATCAGGTCTGCGGTCTCTTCTGCAGCCTTATGAGTAGCCTTTACCATAAGCGGTTTAAAGGATTCCAACAGATGATCATGGGGTGGTGTGCAATCCAAATCTTTATTCCCCCCTCTTATAACTAACAGCCCCCTGTATTGCGCCCCTGTATAGAACCTTATATTTTGGCTGCCAAGCTCTCTGTTGAGGTAATCGGTCAGTTCCAACGACTCCTCTGTGGAGATAAGACCTGCCGAGTGGCTTATTATGGTCTCCTCCATAATTGTTATGAGATTGCAGCGCATGGCTAAATCTCCCGATTGCAGTTCTACCCCAATGGCAGCAGCCTCAAGCGGCCCTCTTCCCTCATATACCTTGGCAAGGTCATATCCTAAAATAGAAAGATTTGCCACCTCGCTTCCCGGAATAAACCCCTTGGGTACTGTAACCAACATCCCTGTACGACCCATCTGTGCCAATCTGTCCATATTTGGAGTTTGGGCATATTGCAGGAGTGTCCTGTTCCACAATGATGCTGTCGGCATATCTGCCATACCGTCTCCCAAGATGATAATACGTTTCATTGCTCCTGCTTTATTACCATTGGAATACCAGAAACCATAAAGATAACCTGATTGGCACGGGCGGCTACATATTGGTTTACCAAGCCCTGAAAGTCTGTAAATTTTCTCTGTACCTCATTCTCAGATGTTCCTCCCATCCCTATCTCGTTTGTAACAAAGATGAATGTTGCATCTTGTGAGGTGAACCGGTCAAACTCCTCTTTTATCTCCTTTAGGCTTTTATCAATATCAGATTTTGAATCAAAGAAGAAATTTGTACTCCACAGGGTAATACAGTCTATTAGAACCACCCTTCCCTCTATATTGTGTCTGCTCAGCTCCTTCTCCTCTTCTATGTTGGTCCATTCGGCTCCACGCGTTTTCTGATGACGTATTACACGTTGCCTGAACTCCTCATCCCAAATACGGGATGTTGCCATATACACAGGATTCTTTGAGAGCTGTTTGGCCATCTTTTCTGCGTACGAGCTTTTGCCTGAACGGGCACCGCCTGTTATAAGTATTATCTTTCTCATTTTTATGCACTTGAATGTTTGTAAAGGGCATTCATGATTTGTGCAAATATACTATTTTATACTACGTATACAATCACTTCGCCTCGGCATAGCCAAAATAAATTTTGCTCTACTCTCGGCTTAATCGAATATGAGATTATGTTTGGTCGCCAAGGCAGAGAGTTCCGGATCTAAATTTACCCTGAACCTGAGCGACGGCTCCATCTCAACACCCTTTACAAGCTGCTCAGCAGCCTTATCCTCCTCTCCGAGTCGGGCATTTACAAGAGCACGCATATACAATACCCTGGAACTGCCTGGTAGAGAATTGAGAATATCAAGAGCAGAATGATTGTAATCCAAGCAGATATAAGCAACAGCGGTATTGTAGTCCTTGTATTCCTTGAGACAGTCTATTGCAAGTTTGTAGTCCCTCTCTTTGAGAGCTTTAACCCCTCTCATATAGAGAGTGTCTACAACCGTTGTATGAATGGTGTCTTTAATCATTCCAACCCTATGCAGATAAAACTCAAACTTAACCGTTCGCAAAAGAGGGTAAAGAGCAGAGCGTATATAGTTATAACCCTGCATCTTGCTCAATTCACGCTCTCTTAAATCGGGATCTTTTATCTCAAACAGAGAGAGGAGGCGAGAATCAGATTTGAACATAGAATCATTTGCAAGAAGTGTGTAAAGCTTATCCCAATTTTCAGGAATTGTATTTACCTTAAATCTCTTTGCAATATCATTGCGGTTTCTGCTCTCTCTCTGTTTTTTTGCAGACATATTAACAGCTTGCTCTGTTTTGTCATTGAACCCTATATGCCATACAGGTGCATTAATGCTGTCTGTTAAGTGATTATAATAGTCTAAAAAATAATTCTTTATATTTTCTCCACGCTTTTTTGCCAATATAATGTTTCCTGCATATTTACCATCGGGAGAGCATCCTGCCGTCATTATAACCGAGTCCATTACAAAATCGCGGTTTGTGGCAATCTCCCTCAGATTAGCCTTTATTCTGTCTGCCTCAATCCTGTTGTTTGAGAGGGTATCTATAAAGTCATGCTTTCCCAACGGGAAATCTATGTATGCAGCGGTATTTATATAGGCATTCTTCTCTATTATCTTTTTCACATAACGAGTCTCGTCAGATACAAACCAAGACACACTGCTCACATAATAGGAGAGGGGCAATGTTGGTGGCATTGAGTATATATGCCTGTCCGATTCATATATATTGCCGCTTAATTTAAGGTCTATCCTCTTTAGGTTTGGCAATGTCCTAAAAGACTGGAGATACCTGTATGTAAGAGTGTTGTTGTTATTTGTTATGATTGTGTCTAATCTGAGACCTGCCGTATCTAACGGAACTTTTACATATTTGTTGAACATCTTTCCAAGCATAAGTTTCTTTTTATTGTTCCGTTTTACCAATCTGTTTTTGGTATAATGCTCTATTACACGCATCCCCTCATTACCAAGGTACTCCTCTATGTAAGAGGCATCATGCAGTAAAGTATCGTTTTTAAGATTGTGTACAATGGGGAAGTTCCTTTTTAGGAAAATCTCCATAAGTCTTACATAACAGAACGATTTTACAAAAGAACTGTCGGGAAGGATAGAAGCCAAAAATCTGTTGTAAAGCTCATAACCCCTTAACTGCTTCTGCCTGTACATATTACCGGTTATGTAGATTTTGTTGAGGTTGAGCGAATCCTCAAGGTAGAAGAGTTGTGGCGTAAACCGTATCTGCCATTTGGTGTCTTGCATTTGAGTTGGCACTATGAGATCAAAAGCCAATTCTATGATACCGTTGCGCTCGGCCACATTTCTGTATGGCGCCTCAACAACAACCTCTTTGAGATTGTCTGTAATTACTGTTTCTCCCGATTCCTCATCATAAACAGTGTTCATTATCACAGCATTACCCTGTAACTCTGTCTTTACAATTTTATCCTCCGTAATAGGGTTCTCATCTTTTTCTGCCGCTTTATTTACAATCTTTGCAGCCACCTCATTATTAGGAAGTACTACTGTTGCCTTAATTTCATCCCTTTGCAGATGTGACACCTTTTTGTAGTGGCTGCAACCTCCTGCCAACAAGATAACAGCCACAATAATACCCCTCTTTACCGTAAAACGCCTCATAGTTGTTGATTTTAAAAGAGATAGACTATTTGTGCAAGCAGGTTGTTTGGCGCAACATATATCTTCTTCTCATTGTCTAAAGTCTCTCCGCACTTTGGACAGGCGTATCTTTTTGAATCCCTGTATCCTGTAAACAGACCAAGCCCAAACTCAAAATTAAAATGCCGAGAAAGCATGAGTGAGTAGCCCCCCATTATGTTTACTCCGGCTCTCCATCCCTCGTGTGTCTCCTTTGATATTATGCCTCCATAGTTGAAATAGCCAAACTCGGCACCTCCGCCTGTAAACCAGCCCGAATTGGTATGCCATGACCAGTACCTTATGCCAACCTGCATGGCAGAGATTCTGTTCTGCATCTGGTTTTCATTATCCTTGTTAAAGGTAAACGGATTGTATTTTACTCCTGCGTGCACGCTCAGCCGCTCTTTTATCTTATAGGTGGCCTCTGCATTAAGCGTTATAAGATTGGCATAACCTATAATATTTGTTGCAATGCCTATATTTTGCTCTCTGAATGATGTTTGCGCCTCTAAAGGAGGAATGCTTGCAGTAAACAAAGAGACCAAGACAACAAGATGTTGCAGCCTTTTATCCATAAATCGTTTGCCGTTTAACATAACATAATCATTAATTGTTAATCAGCCGCAAACATATAGATGGAGCCATGTAAAACAAAATCGGACAGGTAAATAAAATTTTGGAAATAGAAATATTTTATAGCGCAGTAACAGCTTGCGTAAATTACAGGAAGCCGTTTATAGTTTGCCTGTTAAACATGGTTATTGGGTATAAAAAGTTGCCTAAAAAGGTAATTTCTGCGTTACGCTTGCTTCACAAATCCTCATTTACGTAAGT
>CAVIKQ010000004.1:30057-31298 GCA_963643305.1 Eggerthellaceae bacterium | reverse complement strand
TTTTGTGCAGTTATATCTGATTGTGCCAATACTATTATACACAATACTAAAAACAATAATCTTTTCATCTCTTTATCGGTAAGTTTGTCACAGTGACAAAGTTAATATTCGTATTGAACTTATAAAAATTTGCAACCACAGTTGAATTAACTATGGTTGCAAATATAAATACAACATGAGATTCTATATCAGAGAAAAAGCTTTACCCCTTTTGTCTTCTCTTTAGTCCATCATTATTTTGCCATTTTAAAACTACTCTTAGAGGTTTTATAGACAAACAGGGCAAATATGGCAATTCCGGCAACAATTCCAGCCATATAGCTCAAAGTATGAGGCAGATAGAGACCACCGGCCTTGTACGGAGCAATCATAAAATAGGTAACACAAACAATTGTAAGGAATGTTGCAGGCAAAGACATCATCCAATGCGCCTTACCATTTTTAGCCAAGAATGTAGCGGCAGTCCACAATGTTATTGTTGCAAGCATCTGATTGCCAATTCCCACATATTTCCATATAGTAGAAAAATCTACATTACATAAAAAGTATGCAACCACAAAAATAGGAGCAGCAACAAAAATCCTGTTCTTTATAGGCTTCTGGTCATACTTGAGAGCATCGGCAATAACCAACCTCATGCTCCTGAATGCAGTGTCTCCCGATGTGATAGGGCACACCACCACACCTATAACAGCAATCACAGCACCAACCTTCCCCAACCAGCTGTTACAGATAGCATCAACCATAATTGCCGGAGTATTACCTGCATCCGCAGCTGCATTAAGCCCTTCCCATCCACCGTAAAACGCCATAGCCGCAGTAGCCCAAATCATAGCCACAATACCCTCTGCAACCATTGCCCCGTAAAAGATAGGCCTGCCGTACTTCTCATTACCCATACAGCGAGCCATCATTGGAGACTGCGTAGCATGAAACCCGGATATAGCACCACACGACAACACAATAAACAGCATAGGGAACAGAATATTATCATTAGGATTACTGTGCATACTCTTTAAATTATTCAATGACAGCTCCTCAACATACAGATTCCCTGTAAGTCCTCCATATAACAAATAACCGCCAATTGCCACAGCCATAAAGAGCAGACAAGCACCCATGTAAGGATATATTTTACCTATTATCTTATTGATAGGCAATAATGTAGCCAAAATGTAGTATGCAAATATCACATAAAGCCAAGGTGTCATTGTGCTTCCCGATAAATTACCCAGCAGATC
>CAVIKQ010000004.1:27842-30047 GCA_963643305.1 Eggerthellaceae bacterium | reverse complement strand
TAACAAAAGAGACACCTACCGCCAAAAGTAAAAAGCCTGTAAAAACAGACATGAATTTTCTTACATTAGTTCCAAGATACTTTCCTACCAGACCCGGCAGAGATGTACCATCATGACGAATAGAGAGCATCCCGGAAAAATAATCATGGGTAGCGCCAATAAAGATACAACCAACAACAATCCACACGTATGCCATTGGCCCGTATGCAGCACCAAGGATGGCACCAAAGATAGGCCCTAATCCTGCAATATTAAGAAACTGGATAATAAATATCCTCCAAGGTTTTAACTCTTGATAATCAACCCCATCCGCAAGGCGTTTAACAGGAGTTTCGTTTTGGGGAGAGGCACCAAAGAATCTCTCTACAAATCTACCATATATAAAATAGCCCAAAATGAGCAGACACAAGCATATAATAAAGGTAACCATTGCTAATCATTTTTCACCATAACAGACTCAACCTCTTCTACAGTAATAGGAAGTCTCTTTGATCCTAATCTTCTTTTCCCATCCTCTGTAATAAGGATATCATCCTCAAGCCTTATACCGCCAAAATTGTAATACTCTTTAAGTTTATCAAAATTAATGAACTGTTTGTTTGTACCCTCGTTTTTCCACTTCTCTATTAAAGCAGGAATAAAATAGCACCCCGGTTCATCTGTAACTACATATCCCGGTTTCAGCTCTCTACCCATTCTAAGAGAGGCAAGCCCAAACTGGTCAGAAGGGCGTGTTACATCATCATATCCAACATAAATCTGTCCCAGATCCTCCATATCATGAACATCGAGACCCATGTTATGCCCCAAACCGTGAGGCATAAAGAGAGCATGAGCGCCATTAGCCACAGCCTCGTCAACATCCCCCATCATAAGACCTAAATCCTTTAAACCCTGAGCAATAAACTTGCAGGTTTTAAGATGGACCTCCTTATAGGTGATGCCTGGAGCAGAAAGATTGTATGCAAGATTGTTTGCCCCACAAACTATGTTATAAATATCTTTCTGTTTATTGGTAAACTTACCACTGGTTGGGATTGTTCTGGTAAAATCAGATGCATAACCCATATTGGTTTCTGCACCGGCATCTATAACAAGCAATCTGCCATCTGTAAGCACCTGATGATGGGTATGATTGTGTAAAGTCTCCCCATTTTGTGAAAGTATTGTTGCAAAAGAGGTAAGCCGGCCCTGTGATGCTGCAATACCCTCCATTATACCAACAAGTTCCTGCTCAACCATACCAAGTCTGGCCATCTTCATAACCGTATAGTGCATTGCATAGCCAATATTTGCAGCTTTGTCCAACTCTGCAATCTCCTCTGCATCTTTTGCTATCCTCAAAGAGATAACCGCATTTATAAGCTCCATTGAGGCATCCTCTTTCATCTTCTCAAAAGGAGTTCCTAAAAGCTGATGTAACAATATCTTGTTGGCATATCTGTATGGAGGCAGAAAATGAATCTTTCTGCCGTGCTGTTTATCTATATACTCTTTCAATTTGTCAAACGGAGCCGTCCTCTCAACCCCTACAAGTTTTGCTTTATCAGCCATAAACGGCTGAGGCCCCATCCAGATTATATCATCAATATCTACATCATTGCCAAAGATTATCTCCTCTCCACTCTCAGTATCTATGACAGCTGCCAGCCCCGGCTCATATAGCCCAAAGAAATAGAGGAATGAGCTGTCCTGACGGAATTTATATGTATTGTCGGGATAATTTGTAGGAGCTTCTACATTTCCCAATATCAAAATAATGCCGTTGCCAACCTTTTTTGCCAACTCGCGGCGTCTTCTAACATAAGTCTCTTTGTTAAACATAACCGTATTATTTAATTATAAATTTACCTTTTAAAACCTATTTTATTAGTTTTATCCTTTGCCTTTGGTAACCTTACAGACAATGCTGCAATAGCCTTATATATATCATCCAACTCCTCACTCATATCCTCAGACAGATCATTTATTGCTTTCGCATTGTCTTCATCATTTCTTTCCAATAGAGCAAGTTTGGCTCTAATCTCTTTCAACTCTGCAGAAACAGTAGATGTAGTTGCTATATAATTACGCATGGCGACAAATGCTCTTATAATAGCTCTATTTACATTTATCGCTTCATTGCTACGCAACACGCTTGAAAGCATTGCTACACCTTGTTCTGTAAAAGCAAATGGTAAATAGCGTCTACCTCCTCTATTTGAG
>CAVIKQ010000004.1:25626-27831 GCA_963643305.1 Eggerthellaceae bacterium | reverse complement strand
CGTTTTGTCTCTACATGATACAACTCTGCCAAATCAAAGTCTAACATCACTCTTTGGCCACGTATCTCGTAAATCTTGCTCTGTATTATCTGTAACCCTTTCATAAATCTCCTTCACATAACATCGCCACAAAGTTAAATAAAAAAAGGAGCAACTGTGTTGCTCCTTTGAAATTGTATAAATTGATTTTATGATTAAAGACTACTGCTGGTCTGAATCCCACCATACATTTATAGTCCATGCATCATCTGCTGCATTCCACTGATCCAAACTTGTGTTTGCCCCCGGAACCTGCTCGCCAATAGCCTTGAGATTCTTAGAGTTGTAGTTTGTCTCATGTGAGCACTGTCTCCATCTGCGGAACTGCTTACCCTCCGGAATAGCTTTCTTGGCAGCAGCAACATAGTTGTAGTTGTCTGGAATACCCCAACCCAAGAAATACTCAGGATTAAAGTCATAACGACGCATATCGTTCCAAATCTCAACTGAGAAGTGTAGTGCAATACGTTTCTGAGTAAGAATCTTGCCAAGAGTAATATCACTTGCAGTGCCAATACCGTTAGCAAGGAAATTATCCATATCTGCCTGTGTCATTGGTGTGAATGAAGGGCACTCTGCAAGACCCTGATCCTCTGAAACCCAAGCGGCAAGTTTTACATTCATCTGCTCCATGCTGGCTTTGATACCCTCTTTGTAAGCAGTAAATGCACCAGACTTATCACCTTTATTGAACAATACCTCAGCTTTAATAAAGCAAGCCTCAGCATACGTTCCAATATATGTAGGTGATGAAACCCTTGTATAGAAAGAACCAGACTCTCTTGAATCATCATAATTAACGCCGCCTCGTCTATAGAACAGGTCTGCCTTAGCTGCATAACCTTTAGACTCGCTTGTACACTCAACATAAACGGTATCACCAAGTCTTGACGGCTCATCGCTGTCTATCCACCATGTCTTGGTAGTAACATTATAATTGGCTCTTAGTGGGCCACCATTCTTGTTAGGACAATTCGCAGAAACCATATCCACTCCAAGAGAACGTCTCCAGTTTCCAACCCATTTAATCTCAGCAGGAGTACTTTCAGATTTTTTAGATATAGCCCAAGGGATTATCTTGTCTGCGCGTGGGTCCTCTACCCCATAACCAGCAAAGTTTGTAAGATTGTCATACAACATCTTGGTTACCATATAACCACTGTTCATACCGCAAACAGAGTAAAGAGGAGAGTAATCTACAGGTTCATCCCAACCAAGGTTGTCGTGAGTAGAGCTGTTGTCATCTGTATGGTTAACTATAGTGTTATCGGAATTGCTCTGAGGACCGTTAGCCAAAGCTGCAAGTATTGCATCTGCATCATATTTACCCTCTTTGTAACTACCTGCCTGTTTCTTTGATAGTTTTACCAAATAACGTGCTTTTAGCAGGTTACCAAGCTTAATCCATTTGTTAACATCTCCGTTGTTCCATGAATCACCTACAGACAATGCAGGGAGACCGGTGCTCTGTGTCTTAGCCAATAATTCAAGGCCCTCGTCTATATCATTCAAACATCCAAGATAAATGGTTTTACCTGTGTCATATTCTGGTGTTGCATAATTGCCGCAAGCCTGTGTATAAGGCATCTCGCCATAAAGATCTGTCATAAGCATAAAGCCGTATGCGTTAATAATCTTGGCAGCTCCTGCATAATGCCATGCCTCTGCAGCCATAGCTTTGGTGTACATATCATCTACATTACATGCTGCACCAACAAACCACCATTGGTATGGGGTTGTTACAGCCCCTATTGCGGGGTTCCAATATGACATATTGTAATAATTGCCACCACCGTAATTTCTTGTCCAATCTCCCATAGACATGCTTGAACGCCATGCGGCAAACTGAGTAGCACTATTTGTATAGAACTCTATATGTGCCAGACGAGACTGGTAAGGAGCTGTGTCACTGGTTGGATTCTCAGGGTCTTCATTAATATCCAACCAACTGTCACATGAGGTAAGAGAAAGTCCCAATAGACATGCTCCACTCAATAGTATTGATTTTAAATATTTCATAATTTTTCTCAATTAACAGATTAGAAAGTAAGATTAATTCCAAATGTCATACCTGCTGTAGCCGGAACACCGCAGTAGTCAAATCCTACAGATGATGAACCACCTACACCGGCACCTGCTGCTGCAACCTCAGGGTCACCGTTGTAA
>CAVIKQ010000004.1:14437-25616 GCA_963643305.1 Eggerthellaceae bacterium | reverse complement strand
AGCCATAACAGATGCTCTCTTAATAAAGCCTACCTTCTTAAGAAGAGTCTGAGGGAAATCGTAGTTAACAGAGATTGAGCGTAGTCTAAGCAGATTAACCTTTGTTATATAATTGCTTGACTCTTTAGGATAATATGTAGTATAATACTCCTTAATGATATTATAACCGCTCATCTCCTTACCATTATAAGTATATGTTTTGTCAGCCTCCCATGTATTGCTTACAGCCTCTCCTGCAGAGTTTACGCCTGTAACAGTAAGGGCTCTGTTCCTGATATCACCTGAGAACTTACTTGTTCCCGATATATCCATAGCATACTGAGTACCGTTTACAACATCACCGCCAACGCGGAACTCCCAAAGCATATTGAATGAAAGGTTCTTCCAAGTTAGAGTATTGTTCAAACCGCCGGAGAAATTTGCCTCACGGTTACCAACCTCAGAAAGTGAAGTTGTATATGTAGGCATACCGTTCTTGTCAAGTATTACATTACCGTTATCATCTCTCTTCCACTCAGTACCTGCTATAGCCATAAACTTACCGCCATTGAAAGAGGCAGCCTGCATACCTGCATACTGAACATCTGTTACATACATAACATCCAATCCCTGTGGGAGATTATCCAATGTACCACGGTTACCTGCAATATTCAAACCTACATTCCACTTGAAGTTCTTGTTTTCGATAGGAGAACCGGATATTGCCAACTCCATACCTTTATTGTATACATTACCTGCATTCATTGAGAAGAAGATATAACCTGTAGACTGAGGTCCACGTGGGCTAAGAATCTGGTCGTATGAATCGTTTGTATAGTAGGCATAGTCAAAATGCAGTCTGTTGTTAAAGAAACTTAACTCCAAACCAACCTCAGTAGATTTTGTCATCTCTGGTTTAAGTACAGGATTACCCTTAGACCATGTGTTACCAACACCTATCTTATCGCCAAGATAGGTACCTGTAGGCCAAAGTGATGTAGCGGTCTCATATGGGTTGGTATCCTTACCTACCTTTGCCCAAGATACACGTACCTTACCAAACGAAAGGACATCGCTCTTAGGAAGAAGCTCTGTGAATACAAATGATCCACTAACTGATGGATAGAAGTATGAACGGTTCTCTTTAGGAAGTGTAGAGGTCCAGTCGTTACGTCCTGTAACTGTTAGGAACAACATATTCCTCCAAGATGCCCTGAACTCGCCAAATACACCGGCAAGTCTCTTCTGAGAAGCTGAATGTGAGAACTGTTTGTTATTAGTTGTTGTATTTGCGTATGAGAAGAACTCAGGAACAGAGAAGTTCCAAGCCATTTTATAATTGGTGTCTGTCTTGGTATCATCTATCTGAGCACCCAACAACAAGTTCAAATCAAAATCACCGAACTGCTTGTTCATGTTTGATATGAAGTTGTGTGATATATATCTGAAACGGGTAGAGTTATCACTCATCATACCTTTCTGCCATACCTGTTTAATTGCACCGTCTGCGGCAATTCTGTTAGATGCAACCTGAGTATAAGAGTCTACACCCAATTTATACTGTATGAACCACCACTTTGCAACATCTGCTTTAACTCCAACGCTACCTGTAAAACGCTCAACGTTGTCATACATCTTGTTCTTGTTTACCAACCAATAAGGGTTGTCTCTCTCTTCCCATGGATCTAACCTGTCATCGAACATACGGTAACGTGTACCGTCATCGTTAAGGTAATGGCTCATATTGTCAAATGGAGACCAGTTGTAAACTGCGTAAAGAGCACCTGTACCGGAAGAACCGTAAAGAGCGGCACCTGTTAGTGTTCTGTCTGTATGAGCATCTGAGTATGCAACATTTGCATTAAATGTAAATATGCCGGCTTTCTGCTCACCGTTAAAACGGAATGCATATTTTCTATAACCTGTAGTTGGTACTATACCATCCTGATCATATAATGAACCTGATAGATAGAAGTTGCTGTTCTGAGTACCACCGGAGATGCTCAAGCTCTCATCGAGAATAAGGCCACCCTCAAAGAAGTTGCCAATATTGTCGTATGTCTGTGCACTTGACCTTTCTCCCCAAGAGTTGTATGCAAAATCATTGTAAGTGGTACCTGTGTATTTACCGCTGTTGTCATAGTTATCCTGTAGATAACCTCTTGCAAACTCTTTCTGAACAGATGGAAGGCTCTTTGCCCAAGATGTAGAAAGTTTTGAGTTCAAGTTAACCTCAATGCTACCCTCTTTACCTTTTTTGGTTGTAATAAGGACAACACCGTTAGCTGCACGTGATCCGTAAAGAGCAGAAGCAGCTGGGCCTTTTAGGATAGACATGTTCTCAATATCATCTGGGTTTATATCCATTACACGGTTAGATGATGTAGTAGCAGATCTCATACTACCGTCAAATGCAGAGTTACCTACAACATTAGATGAGTTATCATATATGATACCGTCAACTACAAACAAAGGCTGGTTATCTTTACCCTCAGATCCTGATGTACCACCACGAAGGATAATCTGAGCACCGGATCCTGCAGCACCTGAAGATTGTGTAATGTTAACACCGGCAATCTTACCAGAAAGTGAAGTAATGGCGTTTGCCGATTTGTTTTTCATAAGCTCGTCAGATTTTAGGTCTGTTACTGCATAACCAAGGGATTTTCTCTCTTTTTTAATTCCCAATGCAGTTACAACAACGTCTTCAAGCATAAGAGCATCCTCTTCCATTGTAACGTTGATGACTTTTCTTCCATTAATAGGGACAACAACATCTTTCATTCCCATAGATGTGAAAAGTAAAGTCCCATTCGAAGGTGCAGAAAGGACGTAACTACCATCTACGTCCGTTGATGTACCTGTCTTAGTTCCCTGAAGCACTACGTACACTCCGGGAAGTGGTTCGTTGTTTTTATCCGTAACGGTACCCGATACAGATATGTTCTGTGCCAGAACGGTTCCCATCGAGAAGACGAGAATAAACGCCATCACCACCGAACGCAATGCATGGCGACCAATTTTTTTTAAGAACATAAATAATAATTTAGGTTAACAAATCCTTAATGTTGCCACTATGAGTTTAAAATTCATAGGTGAATACAACGGGACGAATTTATGCATTATTTTTCATTTTTGAAACAAAAACATTACTAAAATCAATCTTACAGAAGATTTTAGCCAATTTTATTGGGGTTAATAAGGCATAATACCTACTTTTTTTAACTATCTCGTTTCTTTTTTCTTAACACACTCCCCCCAAGCAGGGTTTTGAGTCGGTGTCACACCGTATTCCCTTGAATAATACGTAAGAGAATCAAAGAGGAGTGTATAAAACGACATGAAACATTTTGGTTACAGCATTCCTTTAGTGGCAACATTAGAGATTTAAAATCTCCAATCAATTTAAATAAGTTTTATAGCTATAGTGGTGGAATATTTATAACTTTGCCACGCAATTGATAAGAGATTTAAAATCTCCAATCAATTTAATTGAGGATTGTTAACCTAAAATTATTAACTAACAAACTAACCTATGTTAAAAAAAATCAGTAGCACAAGTTTTAGGCTTGTGGTTTTAGTCGTAGCTATTCTGATTGGATCATTAGAATTGGCTGCCCAGAACATTAACGTTAAGGGAGTTGTAAAGGACACTAATGGGGAGCCTATCATTGGTGCCGGTGTCCAGGTAGTTGGAACGAAGTTGGGCGTTGCAACTGATATTGATGGTAGTTATGCCATCTCTGCTCCCAAAAACGGCACTCTTAAAATTACATCTTTGGGATATAAGGATGTAACGGTAAAAATCAACGGACGTGCAACGGTAAACGTTGTAATGGAGGAGGATGCCGAGATGCTTAAGGAGGCTGTCATCACAGCTGAGTTTGGTATGAAGCGTGTTGCAAGAGCTGTTGGTTCTGCCGTTCAGAATGTAAAGGCTTCTGATATTACAGAGTCCGGCCGTGAGAGCTTCGTAACTGCACTGCAGGGACGTATTGCCGGTATGACAGTTACCTCTACAGGAGGTGCTCCCGGTGCTTCAACCTCTGTTGTGTTGAGAAGTATCACCTCTATTTCCGGTAGTAACCAGCCTCTTTATGTTGTGGATGGTGTTCCTATGAACAACTCTACATTTGATCCATCTTCCGGATTTGCCGTAGCAGACCAGGTTGGAACTGCAAACTTGGACTTTGCATCCCGTGGTAACGATATTAACCCGGAGGATATTGAGTCTATGACAGTCCTTAAAGGTGCGGCGGCAGCTGCTCTTTACGGATCGGATGCATCTAACGGTGCTATTATCATTACAACAAAGAAAGGTTCTGCCGGCAAAGGAAAAGTGTCGTACAGCAACTCTTTCCGTTGGGATAAGGCTTATGGCTATCCTGAGATTCAGACCGAATTTGCAAATGGTGCATATGGTGTAACCAACTACTATTATACAAGTAGATTTGGCGGTAAGTATCCGGACGGGATAAAGTTATATGATAATATCAGCTCTGTTCTTCAGACCGGTTTCTCCCAGACTCATAATGTCTCTGTTGAGGGTGGTACAGACAAGATAACTGTTCGTGGAGCTGCATCTTATCTTGATCAGAGCGGTGTTGTAAAGACAACCAACTATAACAGATTGAACATCACCTTGTCCGGTAGGGCCGAGATTACCAAGTGGTTGAATTTTGAATCTACTTTGGGCTATACCTCTACAGAGAATACAAAATCTACAAAGGGTAGTGCCGGACCTCTCTACAGTGCTGTTAGATGGCCTCTTACAGATGATATGTCAAATTACATTACGGCCGATGGCAGAATGAGTGTTCCATCTCTCTATACAGACTACGACCTTCTTAATCCGCTATATGCACTTTATAAGAATGTTAATTTTGACGAGAGTGATCGTATTATGGCAAATGTGGCATTGAACGTTACTCCATCTAAGCATACTTATATAAGGGCAACATTGGGTTGGGATGTTGGTATGCAGAAATTCCAATATCATGTTCATCCATATTACGGGAATCAAACTAAAGCCTCTTATGGCAAAGGTTCGTACAACCTTACAAAGGCCAATTTTACAGATCAGACTTTAAACGTTTTGGCTGGATATAACAATGAGTGGGGCAAATTCACATTCTCTGCGCAGGTTGGTTATCACCAGCAGGAGAATGCCAATGATAACTTGGCAACCAGTGGTTCTAATTTTCAGGTAGCAGATTTCTATAGTATAGCAAACTGTGATGCCCAAACTGTAACAACCAGCACTCACGCTACCAAACGCCGTGTACAGGCCATTTCGGGACAGGCAGAGTTTGGTTATAATAATATGGCATTCATTACGCTCCGTGCAAGAAATGACTGGTCTTCTACACTACCGGTAGATAACAGATCTTATTTCTATCCTGCAATTGAGGGATCATTTGTTGCAACCGAGCTTCCATTTATGAAACAGCAGGATATAGTCTCTTATTTTAAGTTTCGTGGTGCTATTGCACAGGTTGGTAAAGATGCCAATCCTCTTGCAATCTATCCGTCACTTCAGGCGGTAGAGGATCAGGGAGGTGGATTCCGTTATGGATGGTATGGCCCTAACGAGAAGCTTAAACCAGAGATGACTACCTCATACGAGATTGGAGCGGAGGCTCGTTTCTTGAATGACAGGGTAAATGCAGATTTTACATACTATTGGACCAGGTGCGAGGATCAGTATATTACAGGTTTCAGATTGAGCTATGCAACCGGATTTGTGCTTAACAATATGAATGTGGGAACATTTACAACACACGGCTGGGATCTTCATGTAGATGCAGATATTATGCGTACCCAGTTTGGTCTGCGTTGGAATCTGGGTGTAAACTTATCATCTTCTACATCTAAAGTAACGTCATTGCCAGACAACGTTTCTGAGTATTACAATGCATATACCTGGCTTTCCGGTAACTTAAGGAACGGTATCTCTGTAGGACATCCTGTTACAACCATGACAGGTCTTGCATACCAGAGAAATGACAAAGGGGATATCCTTATAGATCCAAGTTCCGGTCTTCCATTGGTAGATTCCAAGTGGAGTATATTGGGAGACAGACAGCCTAAATTGGAATATGGTATTACCACAAATGTTTCATTCAAGGGATTCCGCCTGTCGGCTCTGTTTTCGGGAAGATTTGGCGCAACGGTTGTTAATGCAACCAAACGTGATATGATGGGTACCGCTTCGAGCTGGGAATCTGTTAAATTGCGTAAGAGCGGCCCTGTAGTATTTAAAGGTGTTCTAAAGAACGGCTTGGAGAATACAGATAATCCTACAGTTAATAACATAGCTGTCACTTATGCAAATTTCGGTTCTAATGTGTATAAGGGGGGTGATGAGGATTGGTTAGAGAAAGATGTGAATTACCTGCGTTTGGCTGAGTTGAGACTTTCATATACGGTTCCTGCCAATTGGCTTACAAGGGTAACCGGCAAGTTTGTACAGAGTGCAAATGTATGGGTTAAGGCAAATGACCTTGTAACTTGGACAAACTATTCAGGTATAGACCCTGTAGGAAACTCAAACTCTGCAGCCCTTGGTGGTTCCGGTGGTATTGGAATAGACTATTGGGGAATTCCAAACCCTCGCGGTTTTTCTATGGGTATAGGTTTAACATTCTAAGCTAAAATGAGAATAAGATTATGAAAAAAATATTAACTATACTTTTATTGGCAGTAGTTGCATTTTCAAATACAAGTTGCGATGATTACTTGGATGTGAACAAGAATGTAGATGCACCGGATTATGTAGAGGCTGAGTTATACCTCTCCGGAATTGAGTCTGCATGGCAGGGCTGCTATTGGGATATAAGGGCAATAGGGCCTCTTTCCCAAATGTTTGGAACAAGTAGTTATACAAGTTTTGCTAATCACTCTTATTCTGCAGGTTCAGATGCTGCAGGTGAGATGTGGAGAGTAACCTATTTCCTTCAGGGAATGAACTTGGAGAATATGATAAACCAGGCTATAGAGAAAGAGGCTTGGACTTTGGCCGGTATAGGTTATGCTATTAAGGCTTATTCTTGGGACTACCTTACAAAGATGCATGGCGAGGCTCCTATGAAAGATGCCTTTGTTGAGGGTCTTTTATCTCATGACTATGATAGTCAGGCAGATATATTTGAGCAGGTTAGGGCTTGGGCTAAAGAGGCTATCTCTTATCTTGAGAAAGAGGATAATTGTGCATACACATTATCTCTAAAGACCGCAGATATGATTTATGGTGGAGATAAGGAGAAGTGGAAGAAGTTTGCTCATGGAGTGATTGTAAGAAACCTTGCAGCTCTGACCAACAAGTCTGATTTCTCTTCTAAGTATGCAAATGAGTTGTTGGAGCATGCTGCACTTGCTATTCAGACAAATGCAGACAATGCTACTTTACAGAGAGAAGGTGGTGGAGCAGAGGCACTGTTCTCTGGTTACAATAACGCTTGGGGCGTTTACAGAGGTGTGGGCTCAGATGGTTATTGGGCATTTGACTGGGCTGTTGAGGTCATGACAGGTACAGTGCCAGAGTACGATGAAACTTCGGGAGACAGGGTAGATGCAGATATTAAAGAGGGAGAGGATACTCCCGATGCTAAATTCCCATTTAAATTGGTTGCAAAACAGATTGTTACAGATACGTCTAAGGTTGTTGGGCACTTTGACCCTCGTGTAGTGGCAAAGGTTGGTTGTATGGATGACAGATACTACAAGAATATAGACAATATAGACAGTATTAAGGCAAGAGTCTATTACGGGTCCTCATTTACATCTTCTGCCGGTCCTATTGCTACCTGTGCAAATCTTTGGGGAACAAGATCCGGAGGCTATTCTTCGTCTGGTACATACGATGGAGATGGAAGATGGCTTTACAGAAATGATGCACCGTACATTATTATGACGGCATCAGATATTAAATTCTGCGTGGCCGAGACCAACTGGAAACTTGGTAATAAACAGGCGGCTTTGGATGCTTGGAAAGAGGCTGTTAAGTTAGATGTAGATTTTACAGGGTTATATCTTGTTCCGGGCAGTTACAAGTCAAGCGGTACTGTAGATAAAGATGGCAATGATGTGCCGGTTCTTGGAGGCGGTCTGCCGGGTGGAGATATGATTACCAAAGATGTGTATAAACAGCTGGCTGAGGAGTATAAGGCCGGCCCTTATGTAGAGGGGATGACCTTGGCCGATTTCTCATTGTCTCATATTATGATGCAGAAGTTTGTTGCAATGTTCCCATACGGTGCTCCTGAGGTTTGGGTTGATATGCGTAAATATCACTATGATCTTAAATACAGCGGTGAATATCCGTCATTCGGAAATGGTTGGAACAAGACACAGGTAGACCAGAAATGGGATACAGATGAGACAAAGGTTTATAAGGGATATTATCTGAAGCCTGCACAGGTTGAGTATAGAAGAGGAACATACGATGTTAAAAATGAGGGTGCTCCATGCTACAGAATACGTCCAAGATACAATTCGGAATATATGTGGAATGTACCTTCTCTGGAGAAGCTGAAACCGATTAGCGGAACAGCAGACAATTACCATTGCTCAATACCTTGGTTCGCTTATCCGGGAGATTATCCTGTATCTAAATAGAGATTTTAAATTTTAATATTTTAACAAAATGAAAGTTATTAAATATCTAACATACATATTGGCTCTGTCATTGGTTTTCTCGTGCGACAAACATGAGATAATGTACAATACAGATGATGTAGATGCAAATACAGCAGAGTTTCAGCTGCACTATTTTGAGCCTGTGAACAATGTTGCTGCAAATTATATAGACTCTGTGTTTGTTAATGATGTCCTTTATTCAAGCGTTAACGGGTCGGGGCAGTTGTTGCCTTATAACGGTGTTCCCGGTGGCGGTGTGGGCAGATTCTTTGCGGTTAAGGCCGGACAGGTTAATTTTAAATTCTATAGAAAAGGGCAGATAGTTTATAATGAGACTGTTACGTTAAACAGCGGCAAGCAGAACGTGTTTGTTCATAATCTGTCTAAAGCTCCGGTGGTTTTAGATAACCAGTCACCTTATAACGACATTACCCATGCAACAGGAACTGTAGACAATTGGAATACAGACTCTATTGCAACGGTTAAGTTCTGTAATTTCCTTTATGAGGATGCTACAACTCCTTATCAGGGCAAGATACAGTACCAGTATGAGGATGTCAGAACCAAAGAGTGGAAGAATCTTGGCAATCCTGTTGGCTTTGGCGAGGCAACAGACAGAATTACAATCAAGGTTGTAAAGACTGTATTTAACAGCAGCGGATATTGTGTGGTTAACTATAGAATGCTCGATGAATCAGGTGAGATTCTAAAGGTTATGAACAGTTCCGGTAAAATGGTTAATTACAGCGATTGGTGGACTGCCTATATAGGTCGTGCTTACATGCATATTTATGGTGGAATAAGGACTGCCAAGCCGGTTTCAACTGTTAAACAGTGGTATTCACTATAAAAATTTAAGGTTCTTCCCGATGGCTATCGGGAAGGGCTTTCATTTAATATAGAAAATGGTTATGAAAAGAGGTTTAATTATGCTTTTGGTAATGTTATTAGCATTACCTATGGCTGCTCAGAAACTTTCTAAAGAGGAGAAGGCTGCATTGGCAAAGGCTCAGTATGAGAAGGCTTTAAATGCAATTAACTCTAATAATTTTGTAATTGTTCCGGCTTCGTACCAAAATTCGGATGGGGATGTTGAGACAAATACAGATAACAGCAATCTTTTGTTGGTTCAGGGGAAACAGGTCTTTCTTCAGGGGAGAATTGTTTGTGACAACAGTTATAATAATGTTGCAGAAGCAACGGAGTATGATGTTAATGTAGATAAAAAAGGGAACATAAAGCTTAAAATGATTGTTCAGGGGAGAATGGTTAAGGGAACTTATACTATCTCTGTAAGGAACAACGGTAATAATGCGGATGTTATCTTTAACCCTCAGAGCGGAGGTACTACAAGGCGGTTTACCGGCCCTGTTACCCCTCCAAGCGAGACATCATATAACAAAAGGGCAAACCCAATGTAATACAGTTTGGGTAAACAATTAATTGGAGAGCCTGCATTAGACAATATATGCCTTTTGCAGGCTTTGCTCTAAAACAGCGTTTTCCGTAAGAGAACTGATATTAATCTTAAATATAAGTCGTCACAGTCCAAAAAGCACGTCTCTATTGACAACTTTATACAGAAGTATTCATCGCGCATACAGCAATCGTATCTCCATCCATGGAAAGGATATACGCAAGGAGGGTTTCATCAGATGCATTCCTTTCTATATGACCCCATTCTTGTAGAAAAAATAGAGTAGAAATATTCATTAGGTGCAAACCAAGTCCTTTTTGGAAACATTTTTGCAACCTAAGAGGCGGTTAAGCTAATTTTACGTATTGTAACTATTGAATGTTATCCCTAAGAATCAATGCGTTAGGGAACTCCGGCTTAATTAGCTCCAATGCACGGATAGCTTCTGACTTGTTTTTAAAATCTCCAACAGATACGGAAAAGTAAGGATTGTTGTATGTCCTATAGGCAGGAATATCGGGAAACAGTTCTGTAAACTTGGTTAGCACGGTCTCTGAGTTGTTTCTGGCAGATTGTCTGTTGTCAAAGAAAATCCTTATACGATAGCCGTAGTTCTTTTTGTGTTTGTTCTGCCGAATATGATATTCCATTGCTTCGTTCATCTTTGGGCTTTGATGTACGGTAATCTCCCCATTCCTATAGGGAAAATTGTATGATTGCGCATTAAGTCTGCCGGGAACAGTAACTGCCAAGGCTATTGCAGATAATATTATTGCTGTGATTCTCATTGTTTTAGTCTGTTGTCTAATTTGCATTCAGTTTAGACTGTCTGCTTTTTATTATGTTTATTACCTGTTCTCCCGATACAGATAGCTTTAATCTTTTTTTCACACATCCTGCCTTAATCTGCCCCTTTATATCTGCCATAAAATCTTGCGGATTAACATTTTTATATGAAAACCCCATGATTATGGCCTGCTTTGCATCTAATAACTTTACCCTGAACTTGCCATAAACACGTCCCATTTGCAATTGCTGAATGTTTATAGGCTCCATAAGTTCTGCCTCGGCAAACTTTTTCCCTTTCCTATATACCAACGTGTAAAACTCATCCGATGCAAACTTCTTGTTTACAGGGTTTTCAAC
>CAVIKQ010000004.1:0-14427 GCA_963643305.1 Eggerthellaceae bacterium | reverse complement strand
GTTAAACCTATTCTCGATACAACAAAACCACAGATTTTTATTGAGACTTACGGTTGTCAGATGAATGTGTACGACAGCGAGGTGCTGCTGTCTCTGCTTCAGGATGCCGGATACTCTCTGTGCAATGATATTGAGAATGCCGATGTGATATTTGTAAATACCTGTTCTATAAGGGATAATGCGGAGCAGCGAATAAGGGGGAGGTTAGACTATTTTCTTCAGCTGAAGAAGAAACGAGAAAAGTTGGCGGTAAACATGCCGCTAACTGTTGGCATTCTGGGCTGTATGGCAGAGCGTCTTAAAGATAAGTTGTTGGAACATCCTGCGGTTGATATAGTTGCAGGGCCGGATTCTTACCGTGAGATGCCAAAACTGTTAGAAAACCTTAGAGGTGGGGACAAACAGATTAATACTCTTCTGCTTCCCGATGAAACTTATGCAGACATTACCCCTATACGTATGGATAAGAACGGAGTCTCTGCCTTTATCTCTATTATGAGAGGATGCAACAATATGTGCTCTTACTGTGTTGTACCATATACAAGGGGAAAGGAGAGGAGCAGAGACCCACAGAGTATAATAAGGGAGGCCAAGGAGCTGTATGTTAATGGATACAGGGAGGTAAGCCTGTTGGGTCAGAATGTAGACTCTTACCACTGGGCAGATCCCGATAATCCTACGCATACTACAGATTTTGCTCAGTTGCTGGAGGAGGTGGCGCTTATAAGCCCCAAGTTAAGGGTAAGATTTTCTACCTCGCATCCAAAGGATATGAGTAACGGGGTTCTCTATACAATGGCAATGTATCCCAATATCTGCAATCATATTCATTTGCCTGTGCAATCGGGAAGTGATATAATGCTTGCAAAGATGAACAGAAAATATACAAGGGAGTGGTACATGGAGAGGATAGCAAAGATTAGGGAGATACTGCCGGATTGTGCAATAAGTACGGATATTATTGCCGGGTTCTGCGGTGAGACGGAGCAGGATCATAAAGAGACGCTGTCTCTTATGGAGGAGGTGGGGTATGACTATGCTTATATGTTCCAATATTCCGAAAGGCCTAATACAAAGGCTGCAAGGCATTTTAAGGATGATGTTCCTCCCGATGTAAAGACAAGCAGGCTTAATGAGATAATTGAGTTGCAGGGGAGATTGTCTTTGGCTGCAAACCAGAGATGCCTTGGCAAGGAGTATGAGGTGCTTATAGAGGGGACATCAAAGAGGTCTTCTGAGCAGCTTAATGGGAGAACGTCTCAAAACAGAATGGTTGTGTTTAACGGTAAAGGGCATAAGGTTGGGGATTATGTTACTGTAAAGATTAGCGGATGTACGTCGGCTACTCTTCTTGGAGAGATAGTTGAATAAAATATTAATATTATGACAAAGATGAAGACCGTTTACCTCGGCGGATTAAGAAACGAGGTTGAACATTTGCAGAGCGGTACCAAGTTGGTTACAGATGCTCCGCTTGACAATCATGGAAAGGGTGAATCATTCTCACCTACAGATCTTTTTGCCTCCTCTTTAGGGTGTTGCATGCTTACCATAATGGGAATATCGGCAGAAAGCTACGGATTTAATATCGATGGAGCAACCATAGAAACCGAAAAGGTTATGGGGACCAATCCGCGCAGGATTGTTGAGATAAAGCTCGATATTCAGTTTCCTAAGGGGGCAAACTACACGGATCAGCAGAAACGTCTTATAGAGTCTGCGGCGCGTACCTGTCCTGTTGCAAACAGCCTTAATCCGGAGATAAAGAAGACTATTACATTCAATTATCAGTAATTTTAGAGAGGGTTTTGAGGGGTAAGATTATTTTTTGTTTTCTAAAAAATAATCTTACCTTTGCAATCCCAACGCGGCCATGCCCAGATGGCGGAATTGGTAGACGCGCTGGTCTCAAACACCAGTGAAGCAATTCGTGCCGGTTCGACCCCGGCTCTGGGTACGAGAAGTCGAATGATTAGCCAAGTCATTCGGCTTTTTTCTTTGGTACAATTTTTTGGGACAATGCCTAATCTGTAAGCCATTTAAAACAGCTCTTTTATCAGTTGGAGCATACGTCTTTTTGAATATAGTTCCCTTAAAATGGAGCGGTTATGTTCTGCATCCTCTTTAGGGAGCAGTGTATCCAATTCCTGCTGGGACAATGCGCTCATTGGATATACCTTTAGATTGTGAGTAGCTGCCCATTCGTACACAGGATTGCTTTCAAACAGAAACACCTTTGCACCCATATAAAGAGCAATCATTATATTGCCAATGGCCTCCTGCCTGAGGTTGCCAAACAGGGCAACAGCTGTTGATGCCTGCAATTTGTTATATTCTTCTAACGGCATGAACCTCATTAAAGGGATAAAATTGTCAACCTCCCTTTTGCCGTATGCAAGCACCTCATTTACATATCTTTTTCGTCCCGAATAACTTAAAGGCACAACCACCTTTTTGCCTTTAAGGTCATACTGGCCCAACAGAGCAAGCAGGTACTTGTGGTTATTGCTCCGTGAGGCGGAATTGCCAACCATAACGGTCTCCTTGCATGATTTGTTTGGCAGAGGATTATAATAAAGCTCCCCCAAAATAGTATCTATAGGGTAATAAAAGAAATCTTTCCATGGTTTGGCCAAAAGCTGCGGATAATACTTTACAAGTTGGGAATAATCAGATTCTGTTGTATCTGTAACAATATAATCTACATTCTGTTCAATGAATTTTACAGTTGATTTGGCCTCTCGTTCGGCACCTATTCTGCTAAAGACCCCAAGATTTTTATCTACAAGGCCGGCATAACGGTTGTCCGGGGTGAACATCTCAAAGCCTGCCGGCCGGAGCAGTTTGTTATAGAGATCCAATCCCCAGATTATCCAATAAATCTTTATATTGCAAGTTGTAGGGAGGGTCTTTTGTATCTGCCTTACAACCTTTATCTTACGAGGATTAAGAAGATGTATGACTATATTCAGTCTGCTTGCAGGCAAACTGTCTCCGGATAGTTCTGCAGCCTCTCCGCACCTGCTCATTACAGCAGAGATATTACCGGTTATATCCTTTAGAAACTCTTTACGTCCCAGCAGAAGATGCTCTGTCTTGGGGGTAGGTTGTATGACTCTCAACTCTTTTTTATGAGCACGGTTTGTAATTACCCAGAGATTGCCAAACGGAAAAACCTCCTCAAAAATCTCCACGGTACGGCCTATAATCTTTTCGTCATTAGCAAGATGCAGTATCATATCCTTTTTTATGCAATATAATAACAAATTTGTCAATACCCCACTGTTATGGCAAAAGTACGGATTCCGTTATTCATTACCCAATACAAACGCCATACTTCCCAATACAAAACTCTCCTTTCCAATACAAAAGCCCTATTGCCAATGCAAAACTCTACTTCCCCACGCACAATATTGAAAAAACTATTGGCGGCTGTTGTAAAACTCTATTATCTTTTCTGTTACAAAGTCAACCTCCTGCTCCGTAAGAGTACAGTACAGAGGAAGCCTTAACAGACAATCCGTATAGTAATCAGCCAATGGCAGGTCTGCCCCACCCATGCCGTTATCAACCGCAAACCTGCTCTTGTGAAGGCTCAAGTAGTGGAACACAGCATCTATACCTTCTCCTTTAAGATACTTTATGAGAGCCGTGCGCTCTGCCGGAGTTTGCGTTGTAACATAAAATATATGTGCATTGTTTGTGGCATAATCCGGAATAAAAGGCATGGTCAATGGGGTTTTGCCAAGCAGGTTGTTGTAATATCTGTTCCATAGCTCCCTCCTCCGCTGCTGTATCTGCTCCATCTGTTCTAACTGCGCCCAAAGGAATGCAGCGGTGTACTCATTAGGTAGAAAAGAGGAACCGGTATCTACCCAACCATATTTGTTTATCTCGCCCCTAATAAATTCTGCCCTGTTTGTCCCTTTCTCCCACAATATCTCGGCCCTTTGAATAAATGCCGGATTGTTTATAGCCAACAGTCCACCCTCTCCGCACTGGATATTCTTGGTCTCATGAAAAGAAAACGCAGCCAGATCTCCTATGCTACCCAAAGGAAGCCTCTTACCCTCAGCAGAGAGATAATAGCTCTCTACCGCCTGTGCCGCATCCTCTATGAGCAGCAGATTATGCTTATGCGCAATCCTCTTAAAGGCATCCATATCGCATGCAACACCGGCATAATGGACAACCACTATAGCCTTTGTCTTGGGGGTTATAAGCTGCTCTACAGACTCCGGGTCTACACATGGATGAGATACAAGGCTCTCCGCAAAAACAGCTTTTGCTCCCTGCCTTGTAAAGGCCAAGGCTGTAGATACAAATGTATATGACGGCACAATAACCTCATCCCCCGGTTTTAGGTCCAATAACAGAGCACACATCTCAAGAGCATCTGTACATGAGGTTGTAAGCAGACATTTCCCACTGCCCAACCGTTCTGCAAAAAGATTCTGACATTTTTCCGTATAACCCCCGTTCCCACAAATCTTTCCGCCTTTTAGGGCATCGTTTATATAGTTTAGTTCGTTTCCGGTTAAGAATGGATGATTAAATGCAATCTTCAACATAAAAATACCATCTTATGATTTTCATGCAAATGTAGACCTTTTTCTTTTAGATGTTAGCAGTTAAGCAGTTTTTTCTTGCCATGTTAAATATTACCCGGTTTTGGCTCTGCTCCGATAGAAACTAAACAGCTGCAACTCTGCTCATACAGAGGTTAAACAGCCGCAACACTGCCCATCCTGTTTATAATTTTTCTATTCCGTACGGAGTTTTTACTACTTTTCGTTTTATGGTCTCTTTCCTAATACCAATATTCTTTGCCAATGTCTCCGGAGTCTTGTAGGGGCGTTTATGATCTAAATGCAGAGCAATTGCGCTGTACCTTATCTGTCTGCTTTTCAGGCCGCTGTTCCACAACCTCTCCCCAAACTCCCTGTCCTGCCCACCATAGTGCATCTCCTCGTTAAAGCCGTTTACAGCCAATATATCATCTCTCCATCCCGATGCATTGCACCCGTTCCAGGTGGCCTTTGTTGGGGTGATATGGTTCATGAACCATTTAAAAGCATTGCATTTTATCAGCTTTGTACACTTGAAACTGCATTTAAGGCCATGTCTCTTTAGCCAGCCCAATCTAAAGGCATTTCCTCCCGTTATATCATCCTTAGATAGAGAGAGGCTTAAACCCATAGGCAATTTAAAATAACCTCCCGATAAAAAATACCCTCTCTTTGCATACTTGCAGTGGACTGCAATAAAATCCGGCATGGGGATGCAGTCCTGATCTGTAAAGACAAGGTAGTCTGCAGTAGATGCAACAATAGCCTTGTTGAGTATTCTCGATTTCTGAAACCCCTCGTCAGGTTGCCACACATGCTTAATGGGCAGATACTCCTTGTACCTCTCTATAAGCTCACGGGTATCCTCATTGGAACCGTCATCTGCTATCACAATCTCATCTGCAGGCAGCCGTTGCCGCATATAGCCCCAAAGTACCTTCTCTAACCACTTGGGGTTATTATATGTAGAGATAATTACTCCAACCGTCTCTTTTTTATTGTTTATTGTGAATGTCATTTCAAAAACTGTTTTTGCGTCTCCACCAGCGGTTCTTCATGCGCATTGCCCACAATTTGAGCGGAGCTGTGTGACGTTCAATCTTTTCCGGATAAATATCCTTTATGTTAATGAGTATGCCGGTCTCCTCAACCCCTCCGAAGCCGGGATTTACAGAGGTTCCAAATACCCTCATGGAGGGGGAGAGATTCATATATGAATTGATTAGCGGAGGAATATGCTCGCCATAATTCTTTATCTCATGCTGTAGAATCTTATATCCCTCCTTATATGGTTTATTGCGGAACAGTTCTGCAATCTCAGGGTTGTCTTTGTCGCAGTCCAAAGGGATAATAGGGGTTACAAGATGCTCGTTGTCGCTAAAATAGTGGCTCATAAAGTTCAGCAGTATATTCCTTGCCTTGCCATTGTATGAGGTGTACATTGTTACCTTACCAAAAAAATACTCGCAATCTGTATATTTTAAGACGAGTGCGCCCAATCCGTCCCAAAGGTTGTCTAAGGAGTAGAGGCTTTTTCTGCGGATATTGGTACTCTGGTAGTTGGGTTGTACAAAGGAGCGGCCAAGCTCAATGGTTACAGGCATATACTCCTGCACAAACTTGTCAGAAAACCGGAACAGCTCCTCCGTTGCGAGTTTGTGAATATCCAAATCTTTGCAGTTGATGTACCTGTAGCCGCCAACAATCTCCAAATCTTTTGGGTCCCAGACTATCAGTTGCAGATATGGAGAAACAGGGTCAATGTCAAACTCATCTATGTCAAGCTCCTTGCCGGTTCCTCCTCCTGCCATCCTAAAAGAGATCTCTCTCAAACGCCCAATCTCGCGCATGACATTGGGCGAATCGTGCGCAGTAACCTCAAAAAGATAGTTCCCGCCTCTTCTGGTCTCTCTTATGAACTTGTCAGATGTAAGCTCCTTAACAAGAAGCTCTCTTGGTACAGGGTTTATTATTGGCTGCATCATTTTAGTGAGTATGATTTTTCTCGTATAAGTCTGTTCCACATCTTTATATTGGGGTTCTGCCTTATCTCCTCTATCTCAATGGGCTTCCCTACCAAGAGCTCAAAGGTACGGTTTTTTTGCCGGAACATCTCATCGGGAAGGTAAATCATCTCTATATTGAATTTTATTCCCAATGCTTTTCTTATGTTGGCTAACCTGTAGAAAAAAGCTGAGTTCTGCCCGCAGAAGTGCATTGGAACTATACTTCTGTTGTATTTAAGGGCCTGTTTTATATATCCGGTCTTCCAGTCGAGGTCTGTTATGGTGCCGTTTATCTTTCTGGAACACAGACCGGCAGGGAAATACAATATCTGGTTAGACGAGCTGTAGGCATCCTCTATTCTGTTTGCGTATTCCTTGCTCATAGTACCATGCTTTACTGTATTTACAGGGATGAAAATCTCCTCTAACGGCTTAATGTTCATGAGCAGGTCGTTTACAACAAACCGCACATTTCTGTTAAACAAGCGGCCTATCTCATTGATTATTATTATGCCGTCCAAGCCCCCCAACGGGTGGTTGCATACAAAGATATATTTTTTGGAGGGGTGGAGTGCAGATCTCTCTTCAAAGGTGAGATTGCAGCTCACATTAAATTCGTGTAACAGCTTTGCTGCAAAGTCGATGCCTGTATATCCTGCATATTGTTTGAGGAATGCATTAATTTCATCCTGATGGACTGTGCGTTTCAGGTAGTTGAGGATAAATTTTGGCGTAAATTTTGACAAGGCTTGGCTTTTTGATGCAATAACCTTGTCTATATCTATTTGTAGAGGCGTTTGACTGTTGCTCATAAATTATTATTAATAAGCGTATTACTAAAGCTAATATTGCCTGTTTAGCGGTGCTTGCCCAATGGGGTGTAACCGGGCAAAACCAATATCTGGTCTTGTGGTTGCAAGAGCTTTTGTTAGCGCGAAGTTAAAAAAATTATACCTTTGTAATATGTTAAAGCAGGGATTACAACAAAAATTACAGCAAAAGCTGTCGCCACAGCAGATTCAGACAATCAAATTGCTGGAGCTTACTACGTTGGAACTTGAACAGAAGATTAAAAAGGTATTGGAGGAGAATCCTGTCATAGATGAGAGCACAGAGACGGAGGAGCAGGAGGAGGAACCCAAGAATGTCTCATTAAGTGAGTATGGGACGGATGACCCAACCCCATCCTACAAGCTTTATGTAAATAATCAGGGCAAGGATTTAAAGCCTCAGTACAATACCTTTTCTGTTAAGGAGAGTTTTCAGCAGAACCTGGTGTCTCAATTGGGCTACAGGAATTTAGATGAGCGGACACGTAAGATAGCTGTATTTATGATTGGCAGTTTGGATGATGACGGCTACCTGCGCAGAGATTTGGAATCTCTTTCAGATGATATTGCATTCAGAATGAATATAGAGACAACCCCTCAGGAATTGGAGAAGATTCTGCATATTATTCAGGAGTTTGAACCGGTTGGGGTAGGTGCCAGAGATTTGAGGGAGTGCCTTCTTTTACAGATTGAGTCAAAGAGAGAGACCAAGCCTGTAAAGATAGCGTACAGAATTCTAAAGGATTACTTTACAGAGTTTACAAAGAAACATTATCAGAGGATAACTTCTAAATTGAATATCTCGCAGGAGGAGCTTAAAGGTGCAATAGATGAGATTGTAAAACTCAATCCTCGCCCCGGTGGGCAGATAGATGATTCCTATACAGAACAGGCTCAGCAGATTGTTCCCGATTTTCTTTTGGAGGAGAAGGATGGTGAGATGGTTATGAGCATGCCCAAGTATAATATTCCGGAACTTAAAGTGAATAAACGTTATGCAGAGCTGCTTATGAGGTCTTCCAAGCAGGACAGGGCAGGGAAGGAGGCTGCAACTTTTGTAAAACAGAAGTTAGATTCTGCAAAATGGTTTATAGAGGCTCTTAAACAGAGACAGAATACCCTTGAGAGTACAATGAAGGCTATTTTGGATTTTCAGAAGGATTTTTTTGCAGAGGGGGATGAGACAAAGTTAAAGCCTATGGTTCTTAAAAATATAGCAGAGAAGACAGGCTTGGATATTTCAACAATATCGAGGGTGGTAAACTGCAAATATATCCAGACCCCTTTTGGAATCTATCCTTTAAAATATTTCTTCTCTGAGGGGCTTGTGGCAGATAACGGGGAGGAGGTATCAACAAGAGAGATAAAGAAGATTCTTCAGGATTGTGTGGCTGCGGAGAATAAATCCAAACCGCTTACAGATGAGGAGCTTGTGTCTGAACTTAAAAAGAAGGGGTATATTGTAGCCCGCAGGACTGTGGCCAAATACAGGGAACAGCTGAATATCCCTATTGCCCGGCTGAGAAAGGAGATATAGGATAAAATAATCTGCTTTTTGTTTAAATAAGGATATATTTTCTAACTTTGCGCGCAGTTGTGGTTTTCATCTGTGCGCTTTTTCTGTATATGATGAACTAAGAGGGAATCCGGTGTAATTCCGGAACAGTACTCGCTGCTGTAAGTTCCGTTAACCTTTAACATATTCTTTTGCCACTGGTAATATTACACATCGGGAAGGCGTGCTAAAGAGGGAACAAGTCAGAAGACCTGCCATAAAAATGTGATTTGCATCTGCGGGTTTTCGGATAGAATCAATGTGTTTTAAGTACAATCCTTTTTCATATTAGAGCTTGTATCTAAAATCCGTACCGTTGCATATTTTGCCAAGGGTAGGGCTTTTTTGTGGCTGGTTGCAAGATAAAAGAGTGCCGCCTTGGTGAGTAATGAGTGTGGATTTAACTTTAATTTAATACTTTAATATTATGAAAAAATTATTTGTTATTATGTTACTCTCCCTAATGGGAGCATTAACATGGAGTTGTAAGTATGATGATGATGATATTTGGAAGGCGGTAGACGACCTGGAAAACAGGGTTGTCGTTATGGAGAATGCCGTTAAGCAGATTAATACAGATATAGCCTCCCTAAGAACCATTGTAGAGGCTCTTCAGGCTGATGTTACAATCAAGTCTGTGGTAGAGGGTGATGAGGGATGTACAATCACATTTTCAAATGGAAAGAGTGTGGTTATTACCAATGGCAAGGATGGAGCCGATGCACCTAAGATCTCTGTAGTTAAAGATGAGGACGGATATTATTATTGGGCGCTTGACGGAAAAATCATGGAGGTTGACGGTGTTAAGATTAAAGCCCAGGGTGTTGATGGTGTTACCCCTCAGCTTAGGATAAATGAGGAGACCAAGATGTGGGAGTATTCTTTAGATGGGGAGACCTGGATTTCAATGAATGTGAATGCCGGCGGTATCTTTAAATCTGTAACAGATGGTGAGGAGAATGTTACCTTTGAACTTACAGACGGCTCAAAGATAGTATTGCCAAAAGGCTCCGGCTCTGTATTCCGTTTTGTACTGAAGGATGGATGCACTTCTGAGCTGTTTAGTTTTGGCGAGGAGAAGGAGATTCAGCTTAGTGTGGTAAATATGGCTGAGGCCGATTATATGAATATACCATCGGGATGGAGTGTAAAATATGATCTTGAGAAGAAGGTTGCGGTTGTAAAGGCTCCTGAGCTTGGCAGCGCTCAATATACAGGTGGTATCATCTCCCTCATAGGTATAGATAAAAAGGGGGAAACGCTTATAGCTTCTGCAAAGGTGTGTGCAGTTAACTTCTCGGATCCTAAAGGCGCATATATACTTAATGAGGGTAATATGACAAGTGAGAACGGTTCGCTGATATTTATATCATCAACGGGAGATATTGTAGACAAAGCGTATTACGGAGTGAATGGAACTGAGCTTGGCAATGTGACTCAGGATCTTTTCGTGTCGGATGGCAAGATGTACATTATAGCGCAAAATGGCAACAGGATGGGTGGAGACGGAATGCTTGTTGTTGCAGATATGGCTACTCTTAAAAAGGTTAAAGCCTACAGTAATGATGATCTTGGCCTTACTTGGCCGTCTCATATAGCGGTTGTTGGAGATTTGGCATACATTAGAGATAACAATGGTGTTCATGCACTTAATCTTGCAACCGGAGCAATATCTCTTATAGAGGGTTCAAGCAGTGCTGCTTATAACAGAATGGCTGTAGCGGGCGGTAAAGTGTTTGTTCCTGCCGGAAAGAATATCTTGGTTTTGCAAGATGGAGCCATTGTTAAAACCATTGAGTTTGAAAAAACAGTTTCGGGCGTTGTAAAATCGTCTGACAACAATGTATGGGTATCTTGTACAACTGCCCCTGCACAGATTATAAAGATGAATGCATCTGATTATACTATGGTTTCTCATGAGCTTCCCGATGGATACAAGGTTGGAGCCGGTTGGGGTGCAACACCCGGTATAACAGCAAAAGAGAATTCAATCTACTTCTGCAATGCAGGCAGCGTAATCAGCAGACATGATTTTGAGGCTAACACAACTACTACCCTTACAGATGTGAAATCTCATATTGCCAATTTTGGAATGCTATACAACAATCCTGCTGTGCATCCTGTTACAGGGAATCTGTATTATACCTCTATAAAGGGTTATGGTATGAATTTCCTTATCAACGACATAGCAGTGTTTGATTTTAGCGGAACTTCTCCACTATTGGTAAAGGATTATCAGAATTATACCCACTTCCCTGCAGGTATATTCTTTGTAGCAGATTTTCAATAGTTTAGAGAATCTCTCCGAGTCTGAGGGATAGATTTTAAAAGCCGGATAGAGAGTGCAAAATAGAGCAGATGTAATGCTGCAATTGCCTCTCTGTTTGGCTTTTTAAGTTTATTGTGCAGTGTGGGGCCTTTATGCTTTCCAGATGAGCTTTCTTTTAGAGAGCAGACTTACGCACCACATTGTAAAGAATACAATGACAGCGGCTCTTACTATGCCCCAACCTGGCATTCCTGCAGGATATGCCATCCTGTACAGGCTTACAAATCCTGTTAGTTTCATGAGTGGCATTACAAATGAGTCAAATGCTATATAGCTCATGAGCGGGTTCTTGCCGGCTCCTGCAAGGGTCTTTACAAGCAGAGAGTTTGGTATGGATTTGCAGATGTAGTCTGCAAACATAAGCAGAAATATACGCAGGGCGCATGTTACAAAACAATATTGTATGGTGCACGGGACTTTTTTCAGTCCTCCATCTATAGGGTCCAATATAAGCCCGGCAACAAGCAGATAGGCGGCGGTGGCAAACAGTGTCTTGTACTGCGTAAAATCTTTTTTTACAAATTGCCACAGCAGAATTAGAAGGCCGCAGCTTACGGTAAGAGATAACCAGTACCAACGCATATATACGGCAAAGATTACCCATACAACCAATGCAAAAGTTATCGGGAAGAAAAAGTGTATCTTTTTGCCTGTAAGCTCTTTGTAAATATCCTCTTCGGCCGCGAACCTTTTTTGCAGGGTGTCTCCAATGAATGTTGCCGGCAACAGGAGCAACAAGAAGTAGATATACTCTACATTGAACCACCAGCGGATGTTTGGGTTAGAGTAGGTTAGCATGGCTGCTTTTTCGTATATGGAGGCCATGGCGATTGCCAGGATAAGCCCAAAGACAAGTGCGCGGTTTCTATAGGATTCTCTGGTAAAGTACCATATAAGCGCTCCAAAGAGGTATAGGAATGCCAACAGAAAGATTATGATGCCTCGTCTCTGCAGATTTATAGATTCGTTAAAGCAGAAATGTCCTGTTGTTATTATGCTTAGGCAGAGTATGATGCCCAATATTCTCATGCCATAGAGAAACCGGTTGCTTTTTCCTTTAAAAACCGTGTACAACGGGAAGAGGGCAAGGAAACCGGCTATGGTTAGTGCAGATGTGAGTTGTGTGTTGTATGCAGAGCCGTCTGCCGCAGTATTGGTGCTGAAGTTTAGGAATACATACAGGTATGAGAAGAGCCAGAGCATTGCAAATCTCTCAAACACCTCTGTGATATATCCTTTTGTTGTTATCCCTTTTGCAATTTTTGTCCTGCCGGACATTGGGATGGAGACCCCCATACAGAATATGAAGATGGGGAAGACCATATCTACCCAGCTTAGGCCGGCTATTGTCATATCGAGCCGGTGCAATGGGGGAGGGTTTTGTATATGATACATCCATGCCGGGAGAACTCCATACGGGATTATTGCACAGAATACCATTCCAAAGATGGTTATACCGCGTAACAGATCCAATGACAAATATCTTCTGTTTTTATCCAATATAGGTGTTATTCAAGTGGTTGCTTTAGTGCAGCTTCTCCTTGCCATGGCAAAGCCCACACCGGTCAGGCTTTGCTCTGTTGGCTTGCGGAAAAGGTGTTTATTATCTCTGTAGCTTTGCTAATCTTCTCTTTTAGCAGCTCTTCTGTATCTGCTTCTACAATAAACCGTAGGTATGGTTCTGTGTTTGAAGGTCTTATATTAAACCACCAGCACGGGAACTCAACTCTGTACCCGTCGAAATCCATAAATGCCGTAGGTTTTTCCAAACCTATGAAGTACTCCTTTACCGCATCCATGGCCTCCTGTTTCCTGTTAATCTTAAAGTTTATCTCGCCTGAGTTTTTGTATCTTTCTATCTCTGCAATGGCTTGGGATAGTTTTATCCCTTTGGCTTTTAGCTCAGAGACAATGTTAATGACAATTAGAGAGGCCATTATACCGCTGTCGGAGTAGAAAAATTCTCTAAAGTAGTAGTGTCCGGCAAGTTCTCCGCCATACAAACCCTCTATCTCCCTAAGTTTTCTTGCAGCAAATGCACGCCCAACTTTCCATGTGTACATATTGGCTCCGTATCTCTCCTTTAGGTATTCTCCTACGGCTTTGGAGCTTCTTATATCCTGAAGTACAGTGCCTTTTATCTTTCTTTTACCAAACCAGTAGTTGCCAAGGAGGGCTATAATCAGATCGGGAGATATAAACCTGCTGTTCTCGTCTACAAACATAACACGGTCTGCATCTCCGTCGTAGATGACGCCAATGTCGCATCTCTCTTTCTGTACAAGTTTTTTAAGAGCCTCTACATTCTCCGGAATAAGCGGGTTGGCTTCGTGGTTCGGAAAGGTGCCGTCTAAGTCGGCAAAGATATAATGAAGGTTATTGCCTGTTCCAAGAATATCCTTTATGATAAGGCCGGCCATTCCGTTGGAGATGTCAACTCCTATAGAGAGGTTGGAGTAGTCCTCTTTATATTGCAGCTGGAATTTTATATACTCATCGGTTATATTGAGCTTTTCAACAGCCCCTTTTTTTGCGGAGGGGACAATAGGTTCGTTATTCTCTATCCAGCTTTGAATCTGCCCAAGTCCGTTCTCCAATCCTATTGGCAGGGCATTGGTGGTTGATACCTTCATTCCGTTGTATTCGCGCGGATTGTGAGATGCTGTAATCTGTACAGATGCTTTGAATCCGTACTTTGCGGTTGCCCAATATACCATTGGGGTTGTGGCAAGACCAAGGTCTGCCACATTGGCACCTGCATCTGTAATCCCTTTTACAAGGTACTCCCAAATTTCCGGAGAAGACACCCTTACATCCCTGCCAACCAATACCTTGTCTGTATCAAGCAGTCTTGGAATAAAATATCCCACTTTGTAGGCTGTATCCTTGTCAAAATCTTTATTGTACACCCCTCTTATATCGTATGCGTGAAATGCCCCCATATTATTATCTCCTCTTCTTATGCTGTTAATCTATTTCTTAGGTTTTCTTACAATCTTGTAATTTGTCCTTACTTTTCCGTTGGCTATATTGTGGAGTTTGCCTGCTATAAGTTTTTTTCTAATCTGACTTATTTTATCTGTGAACAGAATCCCTTTGAGATGATCCATCTCATGCTGCACAATCCTGCATCCAAAGT
>CAVIKQ010000003.1:0-37271 GCA_963643305.1 Eggerthellaceae bacterium | reverse complement strand
ATCTTTAGCCATAGTTTTAATTTTTTATGCTTACTGTAAATATTTGTATATAAAATAAAACCTGCTTGTCTGTTATGACAAAACAGCAAGAACGTCTGACTGACGCATCATCATATAGGTTTTGCCCTCAACATTAATCTCTGTGCCTGAATATTTGCCGTAAAGAACAGTGTCTCCGGGTTTTACCTCCATAGGTTCATCCTTTTTACCGGGCCCTACAGCTATGATTTTACCCTCTTGCGGTTTCTCTTTAGCTGTGTCGGGAATATACAATCCGCTCGCTGTCTTTGTCTCGGCCTCTTTAGGCTCTACAAGAATTCTGTCTGCTAATGGTTTAATGTTCATAATGTTATATTTTAGTATTAGTTTATTTTGTCTCTAATTTATAAAGTTCGGGCTCAATTGGTGGCAAAATGAGTGCCAGCAGCTTTTTATGTCAATTTGTCAGTTCTTTCTCCCCGTTGTCTGCAACATCTTTATATTTGATGCATTAAAAAATAATCCTTATATTTGCACCCCCGTACTGAGATATGGTGTAATGGTAGCACTACAGATTTTGGTTCTGTCTGTCCAGGTTCGAATCCTGGTATCTCAACTCTCTTTAGAGCTTCTTCTCCACACAATATAGCCGTTAATGGAATTGAGCAGATAGAATACCCACATAATAACCATAAAGCCGGCAGATTTTTCCCCGTCAAAAGAGAGCAAAGTCCAGATAATAATGCTAATGACATTTGTAATTATCCACAGAAACCACTGCTCCATATATGCACGTACCATAAGGAACATGGCTATTATAGAGAGAACAGTTGTGGCAGAGTCTCTGTAAGGCATAGGGTCTGCAGTGAATCTGCTTAGCAGGTATCCTGTTATAATGGTTGCGGCAAAGCTGAATGCAAACAGCAGGCATCTGTGGGTGTTGTTCATTCTTCTCGATTCTACAGTTTGCGGTGCATCCTCCGCTTTGTGCTTTCTCCAGAGATAGATACCTATAAACTGCATGGGGAAGTAGTAGAAGGCATTAAGGGCAAAACCTCCGTAAATGCCGGATCTGTATGAAATATATGCGTAAAGCGAAACGTTTATTATGCCAAAAAAATAGTTGTATATGCTCCTCTTGGCACAGAGGACAACGCATAGCACGCCGGTAATGCCGGCTATAAAGCCCAATATGTCAAAAGATTCACTGTTTGCGTAGACAGCAATCAGGGAGTAGATAAGGTTAGATAGTATTACTCCTGCAATAAGGAACCAGTCGTAGAGATTAAGAATCTTGTTGTTTTTCATTGTAAGGATTAGAGATACTGTTGTTTATTCAAATCTGTTGCAAATTAATTTAAAAGCTAACATTAAACAGCAGGGCAAAGTGATTGCTGTTTATGTTAAAGTTGGGATTGTCTGTACTGTTGCGGGCATATCTTACACCAATGCTTACAGGCATTGCAATGTGCAGGAAATATCCGTTGAGCAGCAGCTCTGCCCCAACAGAGGAGTAGTTATACCACCTCTTGCCCTCTTTGTTAGAGTATTGTCTGCTCCCCATACCAAAATCTGCAAACGGGGTTATGTTAAGCCTTTGCAGATAGGCAAACCATCCGAGACTTATATCTCCAAGATAGACAGGTACTCCGTAATCTATACTGAGTGAAGCAAGGTCATCTGCGTAGATGTCATCTGAAATGCCTCTTGGTATGGAGATAAGATTAGACAGATAGAACAGTTTGCCGTTTATGAACTGCCGTTGGTACCCGGCAGAGAGCCGTACTCCGTGCACAGGGGCCAACCCCGGTACATATCCGTACAAATAGGCAGAGGCGGCCTTGCCAAAGTTATCATGCCCGTTTATTGCACTTTCGCCGCGCAGGGATGCCCCAATGCCCCATTTGGGGAATATTGCGGCTTGCGGAACGGCTTGCATCTGGTAATATCTTAAACCACAGATTACTCTGTTGCGGTATGTAAAGCCGTCATTCCTTTTTGTATGAATATTAAAATGGTAATATTTGTTGTTGTCAAACTTCCATTCAATCTGCGGAACAAGGCCGCGATACCATCCGTTGGAGCTTAGATTAAACGGTATGTATGCACGTATGGCGGTCTCTACCAATGTGCCTCCGGGGGTATTTGCCTTATCTGCATCGGCTGAGGAGACAGAGGCAATTTTACGCTCTTTGGCGTTTATATCTGCTTCAAATTCAAATACAGGATACAGCCCTGTATAGGAGAATTTTGCATGCCCTCCATGGTGATTGTTGGCATACGAATAGCCAAGCATAAGAACCGCTGTTCCATGTGTGTTTTGAGAATAGAAGGTAGCTCCGGGGCTTACTACATCTGTAACCCTGTCTATGCTTAGACTCATAAGATTGTCTGCATTAAAATAGACAGGCATCCATGAATGGAATCTTAACAGATGCAGCGGTTTGGAGTATCTTTTGGCAGACAGTCCCTTAACGGTTTCCCAATATTGAGAGCCTGATCTGTCTTTTAGGGTATATAGCTTAAACCCGTTCTCTTTCAGATTTGCAATATGCCCTTTGGCAAGCTCCTCTGCCATGATATACCGGTAGCTGCAATTTAGAGTTCCATCTGCAGAGAGGGAAACCCTGTATCTGCTGTTGTCATTATCTGCTATTCCGGTCATTGCAATCTTTACTGGTTTGTACCCGTTAAGACCGAGCTCTGTAAAATAGAGTGTATCTGATGCTATAAAGGGGCTTTGGGCACCGTATCTGCTGTTTGTAAGCCTTTTAATCCTAAATGTTGGGGTATCCTGCAACGTGAGCTCAGTGGCCGGCGTTTGATTGTTGGATAATGTGGAGCTGTTGGGGGTGTTCTCTATGAGATAGATATTGTTTACTCCGTCTGCATCGCATACAAAATAGAGGCTGTCTCCATAGCAACGCAGATCTCTTATTGTTGAGTGCTGCGGCTTTACTGCCACCTGCCATGGTGTTACTCCGGCCACCTGCCTCGGTGTTATATCTGCCACCTGCCATGGTGTTGCCAAATCCAAACCTGCAACTGAATCTGAATCTGCAAGATGAAGATAATATATTCCAAGCCCCTCCTCCCCTGCTATGGCTGCGTACAGTTTTGTTGTACCCCATGCAATGGATGATAGCTCCATACCGGCAGGAGGGGCTATCTCCATACTCTTTTCACCTGTTTGGGCATCCAATATGACTATTCTGTTGCCTCCACTTACAAGATTCTCGATAACAGCCAATCTCTTTTTCTCATCTGCGGTACCTCCCTTTTTAAGAGTTGGGGTAGAATAAAAGCCTCTCCCACGTAATTTTTTAATCTTTCCGCCGGTGTCAACGGTGTAAAGATTGCTGTACACTCTGTTTGTCCACCTTGGGTCTTGAATCAGCTGAGTAAAATAGAGTATGTTGCTGTCTATCTCATTTATAGAGCTACTATATGGGAGCTGCCGTATGGTTCTCTCTTTGCCGTTTTGGCCTATCTCTACAAGAGAGTACCCTCTGTTATAGGAGTGCTTAAAACAGTAGATGTTATTCCGGCTGTTGACCATAGGGGCTGTGTAGGTGGTGTAATACCCTTTCTCATTCTTTTTAAGCAGATGGTGCGGATTGGTAAATGTTCCGCGTGCCTCCAACTCCTCTTGCCAGATTCTGCTCATGGTGCATATAGCTGTGTCTAATGTTTTGTTAAAGGCTGTTGTGCCATATTTTAAAAAGGCATTGTTAAGATTGTTTGGGTTATAGAAGTATCGGGAGATGTAATTGATTACCTCTCCGCTTATTACAGAGTTTCTTGCAAGAACGCTTTGGGTAGCGAGAACTATATAGCCAAAGGCATAGACATTGGGGGTGTACTGCTTGTATGAGCCGTAACGCCATCTGTCCCATGTCCTAAGGTCTCCGTTTAGGAATGCGGCTCTGTAATACTCCAAAAATGAGGCGTTTCTGCCACGTCCGCTTTTGGTAAGGGCGGTCTCTGCCACAACTGCATCCCCCTCAAACAGCCATCTTGCTCCATGAAGCGCTATTCCCAATCCGGGGCCTTGCTCGCCAATGAGCCATGAGAGGGGCTTGTAGAGGTGGCGGGTAAAGTGTGTCAGCTGCCCAACATGTCTGCTCTCATGCAGCACAAGCTGTTCCTGCCAGAGCTGTGCATATCCGTTTGCCGGAGGTTGTGTGTAGAGCTCCATCCTCTTTGGTGTCCAGGTAACTGTGCCGTTGCTGTTTGCGGTATAGGGGTTAATGACTACCGGAATCTTTTTTGGGGCTATGAGCAGTGCAGAGTTTACCGCATTGTAGTTGCTTTCAAGAAGCCAGAGGTACTGTCTTGCCAATGAATCTGTCTCTTTGGGATAGATAACGTTGTAGTGTCTGCCGCCAATCTGCCTCCATTTTGTGCTGTAAGGATTGCTTCCCGACAGATAATACTGCGCATGTGCGGTAATGCCAAACAATACTGTAAACAGCAGCAGAAAGAGAGATCTGTTAAAGAATTTGTTACACATGCACTTATTTGGGATTAGGGGCTGTTAAATATTTGTTGCGAAGATAGTAAATTATAAGGAGTTTCTTTATTAAGGATTATCTTTGTAGCCTTGGAAATGGCTCAAATTTGAAGCGGTTTCCGGTATATCAACGAAACATTTTTTCTAATAATGAGTATTATATTTCAGATCTTAACGCTTTTGGGGGCATTGGGCCTGTTCCTGTACGGAATGACACTAATGAGCGGGGCATTGCAGAAGGTTGCAGGAGACAAGTTGAGAAACTTTTTGGCCGCAATGACATCAAACTCCTTTAAGAGAATTATTACAGGACTTCTTATCACAGCCATAGTACAGTCTTCAAGTGCTACAACCGTTATGATTGTGAGCTTTGTGAATGCCGGATTGCTTACATTGGTACAGTCTATAGGGGTTATCATGGGAGCCAATATAGGCACAACGGTTACGGCATGGTTAGTGGCTTCGTTAGGATTCAATGCAGATATAGCGGCTTTGGCTCTCCCTCTCATTGGGTTTGGCTTTGCTTTTATGATGTGTAAGGCAAAGAGGAAAAAGTCTATAGGAGAGCTGCTTATAGGTTTTGCCCTGCTGTTTATGGGGCTTGCGCTGCTTAAAGATTCCGTGCCTGATTTACAGTCCTCTCCGCAGGTGTTGGAGCTGATAGGCAGATGGTCTGGTTTTGGATTCTTCTCTGTGCTGCTGTTTGTGATAATAGGCACTGTGCTTACAATAATCTTGCAGTCATCGGCCGCAACAATGGCGCTTACGCTTGTTATGTGTAATAACGGATGGATCTCCTTTGAGATGGGGGCTGCTCTTGTGCTTGGAGAGAACATTGGAACAACAATAACGGCAAATATAGCGGCGGTTGTGGCAAACGTATCGGGAAAGAGAGCTGCAAGGGCGCACTCTATATTCAATATATTCGGTGTGCTCTGGGTGCTTGTGCTGTATCATCCTTTCCTATGGTTCGTAAGCAGTATCATTATGCTCTTTGGGGGAGACAATCCTCTTGAATCGGGAGCTTCTTCTGCTTCTATACTATATTCAATTGCGCTTGTACATACAATGTTCAATGTCTGCAATACATTGGTATTGGTGTGGTTCACCTCTCTTATTGTTAAGGCTGTCACCTACTTGGTAAAGAGCCCAAAGGAGGAGGAGGTGTTCAGGCTCCAGTATATTCAGGGGGGTATGTTGAGTACGGCCGAACTCTCTTTGGGGCAGGCGAGCAGGGAGATTATCCATTTTGTGGAGCTGGCCAAGAGACAGTATCAGTATGCTCGGCAGGCTCTTAATGCACAGAATACGGAGGAGTTTGATGCCATGTACAAGAAACTGGAACATTATGAGCAGATTACAGATAAGGTTGAGTTTGAGATAGCAAAATATCTGAATAATATATCGGAGGGGGAGCTTAGTGAGGAATCGGGCAGGAGAATACAGGCTATGTACAAGATTATAAGCGAGATAGAGAGCATAGGGGATTCGGGATTCAATCTAGGCAGAATATTGCAGCGCAGAAATATACATAACAAGGATTTTGACACTGCAATGATAAAGAAGCTGAACTATATGTTAGATCTGCTTGACACCGGCTTTGATGTGATGATTTCTAATCTTACCTTGGGGTATAGCAAGATAGAGAATATCTCAAATGCACAGGATATAGAGCAGGATATTAACGAGTACAGGAACAACCTTAAAGAGGAGCATCTGCTTAATTTGGAGAATAACGTTTACGGGTATCTTACCGGGGTGTACTACATGGACTTCATTAGCGAGTGCGAGCAGGTTGGAGATTATATGATAAATATATCGGAGGCTATAATGGAGGTTAAATACAAGTAGCCTCTATACAGCTCTCTATTGCAGGAACAGACTCTACTCCGCCATCCTTTATGAGTACTTTTTTATCCTTGTCTAACAGGTAGAGAGAGGGTATGGCGCGTATGCCGTAAATGCTGTTGTCTCTTAGAATAAGTTTTGGGTCGCGGGCGTATATCCATCTGCTTGGGAATAGGGCCTTGTGGCTTTTCCATGAATCTATATCGTCATCTATGTAGATAGAGAGGAGTTTTACCTTACCGCTCTCTATTGCATTGTACAGAATACTTCCTTTGGTGATTGCCTTAAAAAGCCGGTCACATGATTCGCAGCCGGGGTTGTTAAAGAGAAGCAGCACAAACGGGGCCTCTGTCTTGTACAGTGTTCCCTTTTTTGTTGTGCCCTGCTCTGTAAGCTCCTCATATTGAAAATCGTTTGCCTTTGTGCCTGTTCTGTTTAGTCTTAGCATCTTCAGCTGGTATTCAAACTGTATCTTGTCTGTTGCAGAGAGGCTTTTTGCTGCAATCATCCCCTCTACTATGGGCAGATAAAGCTCATCGTTTCTGTATGGAGAATTGGGGTGGTAGTATATATATTCTCCAAGCTGCATAATCTTTAGCAAAAGGCGTCTGTCTCCATAGGAGCCAACTGTATCGGCCTTTCTTACAAGAGCTTTAAGGCTGTTGCCGGCTGTTGTAAGGTCTGCTTGCGGCAGGATAGCGGTAAGATAGCTTGCAAGAGCTTCTGCAACTGCTGATGTGTCTATGCCAAGAATGGAGGCTGAATCTTTCAGTTGTGTGCTGCCTAATGTAGATACTCTTTTGGGGTTAAAGAACTCTGCCCAGTAGTTGTTTGCAACATACTCTACAATCTGCTCCCTTTGATTAATTACAGAGGGAATCTCTATCATTGGGAATTTGTTTGTGCTGCCGTTGCTGCCTAAGTTGCCCATGTTGCCGGAGTTGGCTGAGTTGGCTGAGTTGGCTGTGTAGCCGGAGTTATTTGTACTGTCTGAGTTTCCGGAGTTGTTTGAGTTGCCGCCGCATCCTGTAACTGCCAAAGCCGTTATAACTGTTATGGCTGTTACGGCAAAAACAGTTACGGCCGAAACCGTTATAGTAGAAAATGTTGTGGCAATGGAGCTTCTTTTCATCTTTTATCTCGGCTCTTTAATCTTTTTTGCGGCTAACAATGCTATAAGATAGCCTCCCGATATTACCCCGGCAAAGACTATCAATACATCCGCTGCCCTTACCTCCATGGGGAAAGTGTCTGTTATAAAGTTCCCCGGCAGGGAAACAAGCCCAAAGCGAATCTGTACCCAACAGATAACCAACCCTATAACAATTCCGCATGCGGCTCCTGCCATAGATATTATCCACCCTTGCAGTACAAATATCTTTTTTATGGTCTCTGTTGTTGCCCCCAAGCTGCCAAGAGTTGCAATATCTTCGTTTTTGTCAATTATGAGCATTGCCAAGGAGCTGAAAATATTTATGGATATAATCATTACCACAAAGAACAGGATAAGGAATATGACAAATTTCTCAATCTTCATAATCTTATACATGGCTTCGTTCTGCTGGTAATGGTTCTTTACCGTAATGTTCATGCCGTTAACAGCTTCCCTTATCTCCTTTTCTGCTTTTTTGGAGTTTTTGTTTGGGTGCAGATATACCTCTATGGAGCTTGCTTCTCCCTCTCCGTAACCTATTAGCTCTCCGGCACTCTCTATGGGGATATAAAACAGGTTTTTGTCAAAGTTCTTTTCTAAGTTGAGGATACCTGCAACCGGGAACTCGCTGTGGTTGAGTGCCGATAGCGGATTTGCCGCAGCAGAGATGAGGTTCTTGCCGGCTCTTTCTCCTTTTTTAGGGAAATAGACCTCCAATTTGTCTATGAATCTGGTTCTTATGCCAAGAGCAAATGCCAATGATGTGCCTGTTACCGTTTGCGGAATATCTCCAAAGTAGAGTTTGAACACCCCCTCCTGCAGGTTGTCTGCCATTTTAAAATGGTTGTCTGTGATGCTTATGCCGCGCATCTTGGCAACGGCCTGGCCGGTTCCGTACACAACAAAGACATTCTCCTCTATTACAGGGGTCACTGTGCCGTATCTGCTTAATTCAGAGATAATCTTATCTGTGTTGCATATCTTTTTCCCTGTTTGGGGTGTTAGCACCAAATCTGCCTCATAACTGTTGTAGGTGCTTTTTACCAATGAGTCAAAGCCGTTGTAACCGCTCAAAATTACAATAAGCGCCATACTGCCTACAGCAATACCTATGGCGCTTATAAGTGAGATGATGTTAATTATGTTATGCGATTTCTTTGCAAAAAGGTATCGCAGAGCAATTCTTAACGGAAGATTCATTATTTCTTTAAAAGTTCATCTATATGTTGGGCATAGTCTAATGTGGTATCTTCGCAGAAGGCAATCTCAGGGGTAATTCTAAGCTGTTTGCCAACTCTGTTGCCAAGCTCAAACCGTAAGAGCTTTACATTTGTGTTAAGTATATCCATAACCTCTGCCCCTTTTGCAGAGGGGAAGATACTTACAAAAACCTTTGCAAAGGAGAGATCGGGACTAATCCTTACTTCGCTGACTGTTACCAACGCTCCGTTGAAGAATGCCATCCCTTTACCTCTTATTATCTCTGCCATATCCTTCCGTAGCTGCTTAGATACCTTTAATTGTCTTGTGCTGTCTCCTTCCATAATAGGGTTAATATTTGGGGTTGGTTATACAAATTTTAACAGGTAGTAGTTCTTCTTTCCCTTCTGTACAAGTATATACTTGCCGTTTACAAGGAAAGAACTGTCTATTGTTCCGTTAGGGTCTGTAAACTTCTCCTTGTTTATGCTTACCCCGTTGGCCTGTATCATCTTTCTTGCTTCACCCTTAGAGGGAAATACCTGTGTCTCTACAGCAAGAAGTTCAAGCACATTGCTGCCGAGCTTGTCTTTAGAGAGTTCAAACTGCGGCACACCGTCAAATACAGAGAGAAGTGTCTGCTCGTCTAACCTTTTAAGAGCATCTGATGTTGCGTTTCCAAATAAGATTCCCGATGCCTCAACAGCTTTCTCATACTCCTCGGCACCATGTACCATTGTTGTAATCTCTTTGGCAAGCAGCTTTTGCAGAGATCTTAAATGCGGAGCCTCCTTATGCTCCGCAACGGCAGCCTCTATCTCATTGCGGCCAAGCATTGTAAAGATTTTTATATATTTCTCTGCATCCTCGTCCCCTACGTTAAGCCAGAACTGGTAGAATGTGTATGGAGAGGTGTAACGGGCGTCTAACCATACATTCCCTTTCTCTGTCTTGCCAAACTTGCCTCCGTCTGCCTTTGTAATAAGCGGACATACAAGTGCATACGCCTCATTGCCGGTAACTCTTCTTATAAGTTCTGCACCTGTGGTAATATTACCCCACTGGTCCGAACCTCCCATCTGCAACTTGCAGTTTTTGTGAGTGTTAAGATACAGATAATCGTATCCCTGAACAAGCTGGTAAGAGAACTCTGTAAATGACATCCCCTCACGAGCCTCTCCGTTGAGACGTTTCTTTACAGAATCTTTGCTCATCATATAGTTTACGGTAATGAGCTTTCCAATATCCCTAATGAAATCGAGAAAAGTAAAGTTTTTCATCCAGTCGTAGTTGTTTACAAGAACGGCTGCATTGGGTGTGTCGGAATCAAAGTCGAGAAATCTTGACAACTGTTTTTTAATAGCCTCCTGATTATGTCTCAGGGTAGCCTCGTCTAACAGGTTCCTCTCGGCACTTTTCATGGAGGGGTCGCCAATCATACCGGTAGCACCCCCAACCAAAGCGTACGGCTTGTGCCCGCAGTTCTGAAAATGCTTTAGCATCATGATACTTACAAGGTGTCCTATATGCAGCGAATCTGCTGTTGGATCTATACCAACGTATGCTGCTGTAGGTTCTTTCATAAGTTGTTCCTCGGTGCCGGGCATCATAGTGTGAATCATGCCTCTCCATGTAAGTTCCTCTACAAAATTCTTCATCGTCTTATATAATATCTTTATATTGGTTCCTCTGTTTTTTGTGGTTAAAATCCCTAATCTGGTGTGAGATTTAAGGGTTTAGGCGCAAATTTAGGCATTTATTCTTAGAATGTTGGAGGATTTTTATACTTTTGTGCTTATTCAAATTCAGATTGCATTATGAGACGTGTTAGAGTTATATTTTCAACTGTTATTCTTATAGCCATTGCAGGTGTTGGTCTGCTGAATGCTCAGGAGTCACAATTCCTTGCAAAGTTTAGGGAGCTGCAGCAGCAAGTGGCTAAATTGTATGATATAAAGGAGTTGCCGGTAGATTCAACGGCAGGCTTTAAGGAGAAATATCTCTTTTTTGTTGAGCAGCCTATAGATCACTCCAATCCCGCTGTGGGCAGCTTTTGGCAGAGGGTAATAGTTGGCGTAAGAGATATAAATGCCCCTAATGTTATTGTTACAGAGGGTTATGGGGCAGCATACGCCCTTAACCCAAAATATCGGGAAGAGGTGTCGAGGATTTTAGATGCGAATGAGATATTTGTTGAGCACAGATATTTTTTAGAGTCTACCCCTTTTGTTAGGGAGGATAGCACTATTACTCCCGAAACTCTTAACTGGGATTATATGACTGCTGTTAATGAGGCGGCAGACCTGCATAATGTAAACCGGCTTATGCGCGAGATATTTCCGGGTAAATGGGTTGCAACAGGGATAAGCAAAGGGGGGCAGACAGCCATGTTTTATACTGCATATTATCCTAACGACATTACTGTTAGCGTTCCGTATGTGGGTCCTGTCTGCAAAAGTGTTGAGGATGGGCGTCATGAACCGTTCTTGAGAAATTTTGCGGGAACTGCACAAGACAGGGAGATAATAAAGGATTTTCAGACAGAGTTTTTAAAGAGAAGGGCCTCTATTACCCCTCTTTTTGAGAAACTCAACAAAGAGAAGGGTTATACCTACAAGATGCCGTTAGATGCGGTTTATGATTTTTGTGTTTTGGAGTTTCCTTTTGCTTTTTGGCAGTGGGGGCTAAAGAGTTCATCTATCCCTAATCCTAAAGAGGCAACAGATGAGGAGATGTTTAATTTCTTGTGTGCTGTGAGTGGTCCCGATTATTTTGCGGAGGGTGGCGATTCTGCTCCCTTCTTTGTTCAGGCGGCCAAGGAGTTGGGTTATTATGGGTATGATGCAAAGCCGTTTAGGAAGCTGCTTACAATAAAGAGTACAAAGGGGTATCTTAACAAGGTGTTTGTGCCTCAAAGCCGGAAGTTTGTATTTGACAAATACCTGTACAGGAAACTTACTACATTCTTGGATACCACCTCTAACAAGATGATTTTTGTGTATGGGGAGTTTGACCCTTGGAGTGCGGTTATGCCGGTTGCTGCGGTAAAGAATGAGAAACTTAAGAAAAAGGGAAAGGGGAGAGAGAATATGGTTCTTTTCATTGAACCTGCCGGAAGCCACAGGACAAGGATAGGTACGCTGCCTAAAGAGGAGCGGGAGAGGGCTGTAAAGCTGCTTAAAGAGTGGATGGAATAGTACCTGTTTTTAAACTTTGTTAAAGATTGTTAAAAATTATTTGTACAGGAATAATTATTATATTTGCAGCTGTATAACCAATACCATTTAGAATTTGGAACCTCCCAGTAGTACATTTACATTTGAGATTCTTTATCTAAGGATAGCCATTATCCTGTTTTTGGTTTCTCCTGCCCTTGTCTTGGGCAGAAGAGTTTTCTGTAACCTTATAGACCTCCTTGTACCCGGAGATATGCTTGCCGTATCTGCGGGCAGAGTTGGGTATAATATTGTACATATAATTGATAATAAATAGTTTATATAATATAAAATGGGCCTTTATTTAGATAAAACATTAAAAAACGGAGCAAGAATAGCGGTTTGGGAGGTTAAAGAGACCGAGGAGGAGTTGTTGGATATAATTTCAATCCCAAAAGAGGAGTTGGACGAACTTGTGTACACAAAGAACAGCAGTCTCAGGCGTGAAAAGCTCGCTGTGCGTGCCCTTTTGAACAAGATTTTTGAAGAGAAGGTATATTTGGGGCATCACGATAACGGTGCACCGTTCATTCATAATAATCTTACGCATATAAGCATTACGCATACAACAAGGTATGTGGCAATAATTACGCATCCTACAGAGGATGTTGGGATAGATATAGAGTCTTTAGAGAGGGATTTTTCTCCTGTAGAGAAGAAGGCTCTTTCTGAGGAGGAGATAGAGGATCTCTCTTTGAGGCACCGTAATGAGCAGCTTGCAATCTATTGGTGCGCAAAGGAGGCTCTGTTTAAACGTATGAGCCAGCATGGGGTGAATTTTGCCAAACAGATGGAGATAGAGCGTTTCCACTTGGAGGAGGAGGGGGATCTCTCTGCAACCTTTATCTCAAAGGATGGCGAGGAGGAGGAGTTTGAGCTACAGTACGAAATTTTTGACAATCATGCTCTTGTCTGGTTGGTAGGGTAGATATGGATGCTGTTGCAAAAACGGGGAATGGTGTTGCAACCGTTGTTAAACATACCGGGAGCCACTATGTTTTGTCTGCTCTGCCGCAGTGGTCTCCGTTCAATGCCGTATTAAGGGGCAAACTTAAACTCAAAGGCAATAACTCTACAAATCCTATAGCTGTGGGAGACAGGGTTGAGTATGAGTTTGAAGAGATGCAGGGTGAGAGGATTGCGGCAATATCAAAGGTACTTCCAAGAAAAAACTATATAATAAGAAGGTCTGCAAACCTCTCCAAGCAGTCGCATATCATTGCCTCCAATTTAGATATGGTATTCTTGGTTGTTACCATAATGTTTCCTGAGGTAAAACTGCCGTTTGTAGACAGGTTCCTTGTTACGTGCGAGGCGTATCATATTCCGGTAACAATCCTTGTGAACAAGGCAGACCTCTATTCCTATGATATAGATGACTCTAATCCGCTTGCCGCACAGTTAGAGCATTTTACAGAGATATATTCTAAGGCCGGCTACAGGGTGATTCCTGTATCTGCTCACAGCGGAGCAAATATAGAGCTCCTGCGAGAGATGTGCAGGGATAAGATAGTTCTCTTTCCGGGAGTATCGGGAGTGGGAAAATCCTCTTTGATAAATGCGTTAGACCCCTCTTTGGAGCTTAAAACAGGGGCAATCTCCGCTCATCACCTGCAGGGGAGGCATACCACAACATTTTACCAGATGCATCCGCTTGCAGGGGGGGGCTTTGTGGTTGATACCCCCGGCATAAGGGGCTTTGGACTGGTAGATTTTACCAGAGAGGAATTGAGTACATATTTTCCCGATATGATGAGGGTTGTGGATAATTGCAGATTTACTCCATGCACGCATACGCATGAGCCGGGCTGCGCTGTTAAAGAGGCTGTTGAGAATGGGGAAATTTCGGCTGAACGTTACGATTCTTACCTTGGAATGTTAGAGGAGGAGACAAAATACAGATGAACAGAGAGGTTCTCAGACTTGCAATTCCCAGTATATTGGCAAATATAACTATCCCTTTGGTGGGGATGGTTGATGTTGGTATTGCCGGCAGACTTGGAGATGCAACACTTATAGGGGCTATTGCCATCTCATCTATGCTTTTTGACCTGCTCTACTGGAATATGGGGTTCTTGAGGATAGGAACGGGAGGAATGGTTGCGCAGGCTTTTGGGGCAGAGAACTTTAAAGAGGCTATGAGGGTCTTTAGCCAGGGGATAATAACCGCTTTTGGCTTTTCTCTCTTTTTCTGGATAATTCAATGGGGGTATGTAGATATTGCTCTTAATTTTATAGATTGTTCCAAGGAGGCAGAGGGGTATGTACGGCAATATTTCTTTATAAGAATCTGGGCTGCTCCCGCAACCTTGTCGTTGCTTGTCTTTAAGGGGTTCTTTATTGGGATGCAGAATACCGTAATGCCAATGATTACAGATATTACGGTTAATGTGGTAAACTTTGGGGCAAGTGTCTATCTGGCGTTCTATACGGCTATGGGCTTTAATGGTATTGCCATGGGAACGGTAATAGCGCAGTACACGGGATTCCTGCTTGCCATTGCTCTAATGACAATATACTTTAGAAAGTATTTTAGGTATATAACCCTTAAAGAGTGTTTTCGTCTGAAACAGTTTAAGCGTTTCTTCCTTATCAACAAGGACCTGTTTGTGCGGTCTGTCTGTTTTTTGGGTATTTATGCAGGTTTTACCTCGTTGTCTGCCCATTATGGAGATACAGAGCTTGCGGTCTGCTCTATTCTAATGAAGCTGATGATGGTCTATTCATATTTTACAGATGGGTTTGCATACGCAGGGGAGGCTTTAACGGGGCGGTATATTGGGGCAGGAGATGAGTCCTCTTTAAGGAAAGCCATAAGGGTTATCTTTAATTGGACAATATGGCTTGGGGTAGTCTCTGCCGCGCTGTACTGGTTTGGAGGCGAGTGGATGTGCAGGATACTCACAGATAATGCACAGGTATTGGAGAGGGCATCGGATTACCTTGTGTGGCTGTTGGTTATGCCAATTTTAAGCTGCTTTGCCTTTACATGGGATGGCATCTATATAGGTGCCACTGCCTCAAAAGCCATAAGGGATTCAATGATACTGAGTGTAATAGGCTTCTTTGCAACATATTACGCTTTAAAGGGGGCGTTTGGGATAAACGCTCTGTGGGCAGGTTACATGATGCATCTTGTTGTAAGATCTGCATACCTTACAATAAGGTACAGGAGAGAGATTAACATAAGCAGAAAACTATATTAGCATGACAAATAGGGAGATACGGCAGATATTTGAGATAGACAGCGCACGGTCGTTTGAGGCTGTGGCACTGAATCTCTTTAGGTTTCAGTACAATAACAACCCTGTCTATAATCAGTATTGCAATCTTGTAACGGATTCTCCTGCAGAGCAGATTACAGGGTTGGAGCAGATTCCTTTTCTCCCCATAAAATATTTTAAGACAAGGCGTGTTACCTCTTTTAACGGTGAGCCGCAGGCTGTTTTTACAAGCAGTTCAACAACGGGGATGCAGCCGGCCAAACATTATGTAAAGGAGTTGTGCATATATGAAGAGAGCTTTATAAGGGGTTTTGAGCTTTTTTACGGAGATATTGCAGATTATGATATACTTGCGCTTCTGCCATCATATTTGGAGAGGGAGGGTTCATCTCTCATATACATGGCAGAAAAGCTTATAGAGAGGAGCAAATCAGCCTCTTTAGCCTCTGCCGGCAGGGGTAACAGAAGCGGTTTTTATCTTTACAACCATAAGGATTTATATGATACATTGTTGCAGTTAAGAGAGGAGGGGCGCAAGACTATACTTCTTGGGGTTACGTTTGCCCTGTTGGATTTCTGCTCGCATTTCTCTATGTCGTTCCCCAATCTTATAATAATGGAGACAGGGGGAATGAAAGGGCGTGGCAAGGAGGTTACAAGGGAGGAGCTGCACAGTGCTCTGTATAAGGGCTTTGGGACCAAAAAGATTCATTCTGAATATGGTATGGCAGAACTTATGAGCCAGGCATATCTTGTTGGGGAATACAACCCTGCTTGGTTGGCAGGTGATGAGACACCGGGGGCAGATGCCACTGATGCTGCTGTGCCTGTAAAAGATTCTGTACAGCAGGATACAATCTTTTTCACCCCTCCATGGATGAAGATTCTTATACGCAATCTGAACGACCCTTTCAGCTACAATGCCCTTGACGGCTCTGCTTCTAATCTTGGGGGGATAAACATAATAGACCTTGCAAATGTCTGGTCCTGCTCGTTTATAGAGACAGAGGATGTTGGCAGAATTATAGCTCCGGATATAGCCTCCTCTATCTCTGCCCACAAATCGGTGAATACTACCGCCTTTACTGTTGAGGGGAGGTTAAAGGAGTGCGAGAGAAGGGGCTGCAATATGCTTATAGAAACTGAATAAAAGACAACTTCTGCTAAACTTGTTTAGTAATAGCACTTTATTCAACCTCTTTCAATCGGGAAGGGGGTGAATTTTCTCTTGTTCAATAGATTCTGCAAAGAATGTGTTGTGAGAAAAATCTTCAAACAGCTGTTGTAAACGATAAAGAGGCTGATAAAACAAAATATAGTAGTATATTTGCAAATTACTGTTTCGGTAACAAATTTATTTGCAAATAAGAGATATCAGATATGGATTTAAAGAGATTTAACAGGCTTAACAATATCATAGCTGTGGTGATACTGTTTATTGCCTCTTTCACCTACCTCTCTACAATAGAATCTACCGCCAGTTTTTGGGATTGCGGAGAGTTTATAGCATCATCTTACAAATTAGAGGTTGGGCATCCGCCGGGAAATCCTGTCTTTCAGCTGATAGCCAGAGTGTTTACAATATTTGGAGATAAAGAACATGCGGCGGTATTGGTAAATGCCATGAGTGCAATGTGTTCTGCCTTTACCATCTATTTTCTATACCTTTCCATTGTGCATCTTGCAAGAAGAATTGTTGAGAAGACATATATGGCAAAATATCCTTCAAATAACGGTTCTTCTGAATCTGTTTATGCAGATAAGAATTTCATGGACTCATTTAAAAGCAGCAGTATTGCAATCTTTGGAGCAGGTATAGTTGGAGCGCTTGCTTACTGCTGGTCAGACACCTTCTGGTTCTCTGCCGTTGAGGGTGAGGTATATGCAATGTCTTCTCTCTTTACGGCTGTGGTATTTTGGGCAATGCTTAAATGGGAGGAGCAGGCAGATGAACCGTATGCAAACAGATGGATTGTGCTCATTGCTTTCCTTATGGGTATCTCCATAGGTGTACACCTGCTTAATCTGCTTACCATCCCTGCATTGGTTTTCATCTATGCTTACAAGAAGACAACAGTTACCACAAAGAAGAGCCTGTACATTCTTGCCCTATCGGGAATAATATTGGCGGCAATCCTTTATGGAATAATCCCATTCCTCCCTAAATTTGCTGCTTACGTAGATCTTTTCTTTGTGAATGTTCTTGGTGCTCCGTTCAACCTTGGAGCAAGCCTGTTTGTGCTGTTACTTCTTGCCGCAGGGTTTTGGGGGCTTTACTACACATACAGGAGACAGGAACCGCTTATCAACACAATCATATTGTGTGCGGTAATGATAGTTATAGGTTACTCAACATTCTCTGTTGTTGTAATACGCTCTGTTGCAGACACCCCTACCAACGAGTACCAGCCGGACAATCCGTTTACCCTTGTAAGGTATCTTGGCCGCGAACAGTACGGCAGCAACCCTCTTGTCTACGGTGAGACATACGCCTCTCCGCATGTAGATATAAAGGTTCCAAAATATTACAATGTCCTTAACGGAAAGTATGTTAAAGTTGATGCTCCGGCAGAGCCGGTCTATGACAGCAGCACAAAGATGTTCTTTCCAAGAATGTGGTCTGCGGGGGTCAATGACGGGTATGTCCCTTTCTACCAGATGTACACCCACAACAAGGGACGTATTGCTCCCGATGGAAAATATCCTGTGCCAACCTTTGGAGACAATCTAAGGTATTTCTTTGGCTATCAGATAGATTTCATGTACATGAGATATTTTATGTGGAACTTTGTAGGGCGTCAGAACGACCTTCATTCAACCATCCCCGGAGACAAGTTTAAAGGGAACTGGGAGAGCGGTATAGGATTTATAGACAAGATGAGGCTTGGAGACCAGTCTGAAGGTCCCGATTATATAGTGAACAGCAGGGCAAAGAACCACTATTTCTTCCTTCCGTTAATCCTTGGTCTTATAGGTCTGTTCTACCAGCTTGGGCAAGACAAGGAGAACTGGATTGTTACAATGCTGCTCTTCCTGCTTACCGGGCTTGCCATTGTGGTCTATCTTAACCAGCCCCCTATGCAACCGAGGGAACGGGACTACGCATACGCCGGCTCTTTCTATGCCTTTGCAATATGGATAGGGCTCGGGGTGATGTGGGTTACACAGCTGCTGCATAGAGTTGCCAAACCTGCAGTTGCCGGCTCTTTGGCTACAGTTATATGTTTGGTTGTGCCGGCAATAATGGCTGCCCAAAACTGGGATGACCATAACAGAAGCGGCCGATATACAGTAAAGGATCTTGCTCATAACTACCTTGAATCTACAGACCCTAACGCCATAATAATAACTCACGGAGACAACGACACCTTCCCTCTTTGGTACGACCAGGAGGTAGAGGGGATAAGGACAGATGTAAGGGTTATGAATACTTCGCTGCTCGGTACCGACTGGTATATAGACCAGATGCAACGCAGACAGTATGAGTCCGATCCTGTTAAGTTTACCATACCTCGCTCGCAGTATCTGTACGGAACCAACGATATTGTTCCGGTAGTTGAGCGTTTTAACGGCAACCCTGTAAACGGGGCAGATGTTATTGGTATATTCCGCAACCCTAAGATTACCATACCTTTAAGTGATGGCAAGCAGTACAACTACATAGCGGCACGCAACATTGCCATACCTGTAGACAAGGAGAATGTACGCAAGTACAATATTGTGGCAGAGGAGTATATAGATTTAGTTCCAGATACAATACTCCTTAGAATCCCTGATAAAAAGAACTTCCTTAACAAGGCAGAGCTTATGATTTTGGATCTTCTTGCCAACTATAAGTGGGACAGACCTATCTATACCCTGCAAAAAGGTTCTGAGATAGGGATAGGCTGGCAGGAGTATATGCAGTATGACGGATTTGCATACAAGATAGTTCCTATAAAGAGCACAACAGGGCTGTATAGCGGTGAAGTACAGCTTATGGATGAGAAAGCTCTGTATAACAGGCTGATGAATAAATACCGCTGGGAGAGTCTTAAAGATACCACAATGAATGTAGACTACCAGAACCTGCTTACATTCAACAATCTTATCTCTCCAAGGGAGATTTTCAGTACTACTGCAAAATATATTCTCTCTAAGGGCGATACTCTTAAAGCTGTAGAGCTTTTAGACAAGATGCAGGAGGTAATGCCGGAGAAGAATTTCCCTCTTAATAACTCTAACCTCTCTACCCTAACGGAGAGGAGCGTGTTTGAGGCTGTAGCAACATATTTTGCCGCAGGAGAGCCGGAGAAAGCCATCTCTCTTGGCAACAGGTTTGCCAATGAAACCAAAAAGGCAATAAAGCTGTTCTCAAAACCATATAACGGAGAATTTTTGTCTGCAGAAGATTTGCAAAGGAATCTGTATTACATGGTTATGATAGCAGATATATATAACAAGAATGGGCAGACAGCTCTTGCAAAGGAGATAGAGGATGAGATTGATATCTTTTTTGGAAAGGAGGCCAACGAGAATATTTTAGTGGAGTAAAGGTATGGCATAGCTATATTTGCCCGATGAATTACTCGTAAATTTTTACCTGTGACAATGTACAGATTAGATGAACTTAATGATATTATAGAGAGGGGGTTTATTTCTTTGAAACTTCATGAACCTCCAAAAGAGCTGTATGAACCTATCGAATATATGCTCTCTATGGGGGGGAAGAGGCTTAGGCCAATGACCTGCCTTATGACCTACAATCTGTTTCATGACAAGATAGAGCGCAATGTGCTTTACCCTGCAATGGCGTTGGAGGTGTTTCATGCCTTTACTCTTATTCACGATGATATAATGGACAATGCTTCAATAAGAAGAGGCAAGGAGACTGTTCACAGGAGATGGGGTGCCAACTGCGCCATTCTAAGCGGAGATGTAATGAGCATAAAGGCATACGAGCTGCTTTCTCATGTAAAGCCTCTCTATATGCAACCTGTTCTTAAACTCTTTACAAGAACGGCCATAGAGGTGTGTGAGGGGCAGCAGTATGATATGAATTTTGAGAGTGAGAGATCTATCTCAATGGAGGATTACATTAAGATGATAGGGCTAAAGACCGGCGTGCTGATAGCCTGTTCTGCAAAGATGGGTGCTGTATTGGCCGGCGTTGAGGAGACGCTGTGCAATATACTGTACGATTATGCCTATAATCTTGGCATAGCTTTTCAGATAATGGATGATTATTTAGACTCATTTGGCAATCCAAGGCTGTTTGGCAAGAACATAGGTGGAGATATTCTTAACAACAAGAAGACATGGTTGCTTGTGGAGGCTATGAAAGAGGCAACAGGCTCAGAGAAAAAGGAGTTGGAGAAGATAATGTCCATGCCGTCATCTGCGCTTAACGGGGCAGATTTTGAGGCAGACAACTTTAAAATCTCAAAAATGAAGGCCATGTACCAACAGCTGGGCATAGACAAGAAAGCTCTTGCGGCGGTAGAGGAGTTTGGGAGGAAAGCCCTTGGCCTCATGGAGGAGTGCTCCTTGAGCGAGAAGCAGAAAGTTCAGCTCAGGGCATACGCTGCCAAAATGCTGCATCGGGAAAAATAAACAAAAGCCAATAACTAATAATATTATACTATCATGAGTTTCTGTACCTTATGTAACGAAATCTTTGAAAAGGCCATAAAGGCTTATCATGAGACAGATGATGTGGATGCTGCTATAAATAATCCATACGAAGCTCAGACCATTGAGTGGTGCCTGTATCTTAAAAACTGGATAGACGATGTCCAATGGCATTTGGAAGATATAATCAGGGATCCTGAGATAGATCCTGTTGTTGCTCTAAAAATAAAGAGAAGGATAGACAAGTCTAATCAAGACAGAACAGATCTTGTAGAGAGGATAGACAGCTATTTCTTTGAAAAATACAACGATGTAGATGTTAGGGAGGATGCTGTAATCAATACGGAAAGTCCTGCATGGGCAATAGACAGGCTCTCTATTTTGGCTCTTAAAATATACCACATGCAGGTTGAGGCAGAGCGCAAGGAGGCCAACCCGGAGCATAAAGCTGCCTGCCGCAAGAAATTGGAGGTGCTTTTGGTTCAGAGAGAGGATCTTGCAATAGCCATAGATCAGTTGCTTAAGGATATAGCAGAGGGACGTAGATATATGAAGGTGTACAAGCAGATGAAGATGTATAACGACCCTGCTCTTAATCCTGTCCTTTACGCAACGCAGAAGTAGGGATAAGTCATGAAAGATCTCCCCTCTCACATTGTGATAATAAGGCTGTCGGCATTGGGAGACATTGCCATATCTGCCCCTCTTGTAAGAGAGTATGCCATTAAGAACCCAAATATAAGATTTACAATGGTTTCGCAAGGGTTTACAGAGCCGCTGTTTGCCGGAATAAACAACCTGCACTTCTTTCCTGTAAACATTAAGAAAGATGGTACGGTAAAGGGGCTCTGGGAGATAGCCGTGCAGATAGCAAAACTTAATCCAACTATAGTTGCAGATTTGCATTCAGTTATAAGAAGCCGTCTGCTAAAAGGGTTCCTGTGGCTTAGAGGTATCCCTTTTAAGACAATAAACAAGAACAGAAAGGCAAGGAGAGGTTTGCTCAATCATCTTCCTAATGGAGAACTCCCCTCTTTAACCCCTGTAAGGAGACTATATGAGGAGGTGCTTGTCAAATGCGGTTTGGAGGATCTGCATTTTGCCTCAATAGAGGCAAATGACAAGTTCAGGGCAGAGATAAAGGCAAGACGGGCTGCCTACCTTACAGAGTTGTGTTCGCAACGCGGAGAGCTGCAGAACGAGACATTGGTGAGCTATATAAGGATGCCGGGCTATAAGATAGGCATAGCTCCGTTTGCAAAACATGCAGGAAAAAGGTGGCCTCAAAAATATGCCGAACAGCTGATATACAATTTGAGCAAAGACCCGGATACCAAGGTATTTCTGTTTGGGGGCGGCATAGAGGAGGAGAGGGTGCTTATGGGTTGGGAGCAGAAGTATCAGAACACCTGTTCCTGTGCCGGCAAGTTTAAATTTGCAGAGGAGCTGCTTATGATGAACGAGCTTGATGTAATGTTGAGCATGGATTCGGCCAATATGCATCTTGCGTCGTTTGTAGGGACAAAGGTAGTCTCAATATGGGGCGCAACGCACCCTGCGGCCGGCTTCTACGGATGGATGCAGGATTCAGGCTACGCTTTGCAGGCCGATATGCCTTGCCGTCCATGCTCAATCTACGGTAACAAGCCCTGCAAATATGGAGATTTCAGATGCCTTTCTGCCGTATCTCCAAATGAGGTGGAAAAGATATTGTTGAGCAATTAATTTTAGCGAATAACCGATATTATTTTGAAGAGAAAACATGAGATAATGGCCCCTGCCGGTAACTTTGAATCACTTATGGGGGCAATTCAAGGGGGAGCGAATTCTGTCTATTTTGGGGTAGGAGAGCTTAATATGCGCTCCCACTCTGCAAATAATTTTAGTCCCGATGATATAAAGAGGATAGTTGAGATATGTAACGCACACAATGTACGCACATACCTCACTCTCAATATTGTAATCTACAATGCAGACATAGAGCCAATGAAACAGGCGTTGCGGTATGCAAAAGAGGCCGGGGTAACGGCAGTAATAGCATCCGACATGGCTGTAATAATGTATGCGCGTGAGATAGGGGTTGAGGTACATATATCAACACAGCTTAATGTCTCTAACATTGAGGCGGTAAAGTTCTATTCGCAGTTTGCAGATGTAATAGTCCTCTCAAGGGAGCTTACCCTGCCGCAGGTAAAGGAGATAAGCCTGTCCATAGAGAGAGAGCAGATAAAGGGGCCGGGAGGGGAGTTGGTGCAGATAGAGATGTTCTGTCACGGAGCTCTCTGTATGGCAGTATCGGGAAAATGTTATCTAAGCCTGCATGAGTACAACGCATCGGCAAACAGAGGGGCATGTTACCAGCTATGCAGAAGAGGTTATAAAGTTACAGACCTCGAAACAGGCAACGAGCTGCAGATAGAGAACAAATATATAATGTCTCCAAAGGATTTATGTACTATAGAGTTCATAGACAAGATGATAGAGGCCGGTGTGTCTGTCTTTAAGATAGAGGGCAGGGCAAGAAGCGCAGAGTATGTAAAGAAGGCTTCTCATGCCTATAAGACTGCTGTTTCCGCTGTAGAGAACGGCTCGTTTACGCAGGAGCTTGCATCATCTCTAAAGGCAGAGCTGGCAGAGGTGTTCAATAGGGGTTTTTGGGATGGTTACTATCAGGGGGCAAGGCTTGGGCAGTGGAGCGAGGTGTACGGCAGCAAGGCCACTAAGAAGAAGGTTTACATTGGCAAGATTACCAACTACTTTAGCAACATAGGGGTTGCAGAAGTTCTAATAGAGAGCGGAGAACTTTGCAAAGGGAATAATGTGCTTATCATAGGGCCCTCTACCGGTGTTATTGAGCTAAAGGTAAACGAGATACGGGTAGATTTAAAAGAGACAGACAAGGCTCTAAAAGGGGAATACTGCTCAATCCCTGTTGGAGAGAAACTGAGACGGTCAGATAAACTGTATCTTTTTGAATGAAGATGCTTAGCTTATATTGCAGTTTTTCTAATAACACCAACTTATTTCTCATACCCCTCATAATAATAGCTCTGCGCATCACGGAATCAAGGTTTGATGTTATCTAATTTTACACGAAATCAAGGCAAAGAAAACAGTATTTTCTACACGAAATCAAGGCAAAGAAAACCATACTTTCTACACGAAATCATGGCAAAGGTAGATTATTCCCTTGAGAAAGCAAAAAATTATTGCCAGATTGCCCAAACGTTGCTACATGCCGAACAGAAACCTTATCGTCTCTGCCGGATGATGGAGGAGTATCCTCGTGACCCTAAAGGGATGCAGTTTATGCGTTGAACAGACTTTAAAACAGTTATTACAAGTAATGCTGTAGTAGCCCTTTGGGCATTTATCAGAAGCTGAGGGAGAGTTTGGCTCCTATAGATAACGGTTTCCCTTTCTGCATGAACTTGTTGCCAAACGATTCAAAATAGAATGCGTTGAACTCTGTGTCTGTTAGGTTCTTACCCCATAGGCTAAGTGTAACGGATTCTTTTCTTACCCCAATGTTGGCGTTAAGTGTTGTGTAAAAATCCTGAGCTATATCATTTGCCTCGTTCCAATAGATTTTTCCTGCTCCGTTAAGTTGCACAGATGCAAATAGTTGATCTAACCAGCTGCCTGTGAGCAATTTTGAGTAATTAAGCCCAACGCTCAAAGTGTGCCTTGGGGTGTATGGGATAAAGTTCCCTTTGTAATCCTCCCTGCCGCTGTTGTAATCTTTGAATGTTGCATGGGTGTAGCCGTAGTGTGCATCTGCTGTAACAGATTTGCAGAGAATCCCTTTTACAGACACTTCTGCCCCATAACTCTCTGCCCTGCCGGCATTGCTCAGTATGCGCCCGTTACCGCTGTTTACAAACTGTGTAATCTGAACATCATAAATATCCATGTAGAACACAGCCCCCTCAACCGCAACTCTTCCATTGGCAAGCTCACCCTTGAATCCTGCCTCATAGTTCCAGCTCGATTCGGGCTTGTAACTCATAGCATCCTCTATGCTGCCCGGCTCGGTTATAGGAACATAAGGCATCATCTGTTTAAAGGCATTCATAACATCGTACTGCATTCTGCCATGCATTATATCTGCAGACATCTGTACATTATAGCCTCCGGCTTTATATCCCTGTGCAGCAGATAAATAGATAGAAGCATCGGGAAGAATCTCATAATTTACAGCAAACTTGAGCTGTGTTTTCCAGTAATCTTGAGATACAGATTCATCAACAACGGTCTCCTCATATCTGTTGCTTATATCTACAGGTCTTGGCATCATAGGTGGCATTGTCATGCTCAGGTGCATCTTGGCAGATGAGTTGTAATCCATCCTCTGCTTTTCATAATCCAATCTTATTCCGGCAGTTACAGATAGCCCTTTAACAAAAAGGTTGTTGTATGTAGACTGATGATATGCTGCCACTCCGTATGACGGGGTCTTAAAATCACCGGGAATAACCAATGCGTTATCTGTAACGGTTAGGGTAGGCATCTTAGGATATGCCTTTTTAAGGTTGTCAAACACAGGCTGAAGCACCTCTGTTACCCCATCCTCTTTAAAGACAACAGGTGCATCAACAGACATTCCGTCATAAAATCCGTATAAGCCAAACGACCATCTGTATCTGCTCCCATACAGATTTCTTAGAGAAAGCTCCTCACTTACAGCATGCTGATGTTGCTTCTGGCTTAGAGTGAATATAGATTTAGGGGAGAAATCCTGGTCCATATTCATTTCGTCGCTCAGATACTGATACCCTGTGGTTGAGGTAAAAAGCAGTTTGTCTGAACTGTATTCAAATGTGAGATTATTGCTTATGAGCTCTCTCCTGTAAGATGATTTGTCGTTTATGTTAACATTTGCAACCTCTTTTGTCTGCGGATTGTACAAACCGTATGGGAAAGCCCCCTGGTCTGTATGTTCTGCTGCCAATGAGTACGAAGCCCTCCAGTTCTCTCCAATCTGATAGACTAATCTTACACGTCCACCGTAGCTCTCCTCATTGTCTGCCTTTTTGCCGGTGTACTCATTTTTAAAGAATCCGTCCCCTCTGTTGTAAAATAAACTTATGGCATAACCGAAATCCCTTTTATTGCTGTCGTAATGTGAAAATTTTATATCGGTCTGATTATAAGAACCGTAAGAAAGGGCAAGTTTTGTTCCTCTGTTTGTAAGAGGGGAGAGGGTTGTTATATTAATTATCCCGCCCATTGCGTTTCTGCCGTATAATGTTCCTTGCGGGCCTCTAAGCACCTCAATGCCGGCAATATCTGTAAACTCAAAATCGAATGTGCTTTTATCTATGTACGGTGCGTTGTCTACATATAGTCCAACAGACTGTCCGCTGCTGCGTGCTCCTATCCCCCTTATGTAAACGGCAGATGTGAGTTTTGAGCCGTAATCCGGCATGTAAAAGTTTGGGACTAATGATGTAAGATCCTTTATAGATGAAATCTGCCTGTTGTTAATAACCTGCGGTGTTACAACAGAGATTGCTCCGGGCAGCGTTTTAAGGTCGTTTGTCTCTTTGGCAGAGCCTGTAACAACAACCTCATCCATTTTGTATATTTTAAGAGTGTCTGCTATCTCTATATTGTCATCTATACCATTAATATTTTGTGCAGATGCAGTTGCCAATGCGTTGGAGCACAGGAAGAATGCAGCTGCAAATATGCTTGTATGTCTTAGTGTCATAAATTAAATGTAGTTTTCTGTTTCATCTGCAAATATATTGTAATCTTTTATAATGGCAAGCCATGTTAAATATTGTTTAACTTTTGGCTAATTGTAAATGCAATTTATTTTTATGAGGATGCCGGCAATTTGTTTTGCATAAAATATTGGATATTTGTTGCAGATTATTATTTTTGCTGTACTGTTGCCATTGATTGTCAGATACGGACGGCAAAATGGCAGCAGACAGATACGCTGCTTATGGAATTTATATCGTACTACAACCTTATAGGGCTTGTTATAGGATTGGCTACATTTTTAATCATAGGACTGTTTCACCCATTGGTGATAAAGGGGGAATATTATTTTGGAACAGGATGCTGGTGGGTTTTTGCAGTTGCAGGCATACTCTTTATAGTGCTCTCTGTATTGGTTAGAGAGATAATCAGCTCAACCGTCTTTGGAGTTACCGCCTTCTCCTGCTTCTGGTCTATATTAGAACTGTTTGCGCAGAAAAAGAGGGTAGAAAAGGGCTGGTTCCCTGCAAACCCAAAGCGCAAGAAACGCATAGAGAGCTAATTTGGCTGCTCTAAATAAAAAACAGAAGCTGTCTGAAAGTACTACATAGAAAGATGCAGTATAGTTTCAGAACAGCCTCTTGACTTTTATTGACTAATGGAAGCCGCCTATTGATTAATGGTTGCAGCCTTTTGCAGTTGCGGATCCGATTGAATTGCTTTAAGGGCGCGCCCCGGTGTAAAGTAATATTTCTCTATTATAGCCTCCTCCAACAGCGGCTGAAGCTCCTCTCTCTTTACATTCAGCATCTCCTTTTTGCTCAGTTTGAGTCTCTTTTCAAGAGCATCGAACTCTGTTTTGTTTATCTCATACAGCTTGTCTGCCTTTGCCGCAGCAATCATCTGGTCTATCATCACCTCGGCGCCGCTTCTGCTGTCGAAATTGCGCCCGGCCGCATACTCTGCAAAATCTTCATACTCTTTATCTGTAAGATTAAAATCTAAAGGTCCCGATATAGAGCTATGCGAGGCGTAATATTTAATGGCATAATCATTCAGAATATCGCTGTACGCCAATGCAACTACAGGGCGGCTGTACGATATTGCGGTTAGAACAGAATCCGGCACAATACCTCCGCCGTCATATACCGTTCTGCCTTTAAGGGTCTTGAATGGCTTTATGAGGGAATCGGGAACATGCCCTACACTGCCGTCCTCGTTCCTATGGCTGTAGTCCAATGCCTGAACGCATCTGCCGCTTGGGGTGTAGTATTTTGCCACGGTATATTTTAACTGTCCGTTGTATCCAACGCTTTTAAACCCCTGTATCAGGCCTTTTCCAAAGGAACGGGTTCCAACTATAAGCCCTCTGTCAAGGTCTTGTATTGCTCCTGCCACAATCTCGGAGGCAGATGCAGAGCCGGAGTTTATCATTACGGTAAGCGGAATCAATGTGTCAACAGGCTCCTCTTTGGTCTTGTAGGTCATTATGGATTCGGGGCTTCTCCCTTTAGAAGACATTACTGTTGTTCCCGATGGTACAAACAGAGATACAATGTTTATTGCCTCATCCATCACTCCTCCTCCGTTACCTCTAAGGTCTAAGATAATTCTCTTTGCCCCCTGCTCTTTAAGGTTTAAAAGGGCACTCTTTACCTCATTGGCTCCTCCTATTGAGAATCCGTCCATACGAATATAGCCAATGTTGTCTCTGTAGATTCCGCTGTAGGAGACATCGGGAACTTTAATTCTCTCTCTAACAATCCTGTACTCTTTAATCTCCTTGGTTCTGCCCTTTATTACCGTAAACTTTACGGTTGAGCCGGGCTCCCCCTTCATCTTTGCGCTGGCAACATCTGCAGAGAGCGGTTTGGTATCCTCTCCATTAATCTTTATAATGATGTCTCCCGGTTCAAGCCCTGCCTTGGCGGCCGGAGAGTTCAGATAGGGTTGAGAAATCTGTACTCCAAGCGAATCTATCTTCTTAATGAGAGAGCCTATACCGCCATAGATACCTGTAGTAAGGAACTCCAAATTTTCATCCTCCTCCTCCGGAATATATGATGTGTACGGGTCTAAACTCTCTAACATGGAGTTTATCCCTTTTAAAACGAGATTGTCTATTTTTATTGTGTCTACATAGTTGTTTTGCAGAACTTTTAGAATGTTGTATTGAATCTCTAAGTTTTTACCTGTATTAAATTCCTGCGACTGGGCTGTAACATCTCCACCGGCAGATACAAACAATGTTGCAGCGGCCAAAAAAACAAGTCTTCTCATCTGTCTGTTGTTTTAAATATTGTAATACGCATAACCTTGGAGGTTTGCAATCATAATCGCAAAGATAGGAATTTTACCTGCAAACATCCTTTGTAAGTAATTAAATTGTACCTTTGAAGCTACAAAAACGCACCTTTATGAAGATTATTTTTGCAACAGGGAATGCGCATAAATTGGGCGAGGCGCAGAATGTGATAGGAGAGGGGTTTGAACTTATAATGCCTGTGCAGGTTGGGATTAAAGAGGAGATTCCCGAAAATGGAGATACCTTGGAGGAGAATTCGTATGAAAAGGCTATCTACATATGGAATCAAAGGCATGAATGCTGCTTTGCAGATGATACCGGCCTTGAGGTTGAGGTTCTGAATGGTGCTCCGGGGGTCTACACGGCAAGGTACTGCTCTCTTCCGCCTCTCTATTCAAACTGGGACAACAGCCATGATTTTTCAGATACAACCGAGGCAAATATGCAGAAACTGCTAATGGAGATGGAAGCAGCCACAAAGGGGTTGGCAGAAAAGGGGATAGCAGAAACGAGCCCGGCTGCAAAGAACCCGGCGGCACGGGGTTCGGCTGCAAAGAACCCGGCAGAAAAGAGCATGGCAGAGAGGAATACGGCAGTAAAGGGAGATGAGATACAGAACAGAAAGGCAAGGTTCAGAACGGTGGTGACACTTGTAAAAGAGGGCAAACTGCATAGGTTTGAGGGGGTGCTTAATGGCCGTATCGCCACAGAGAGAAGCGGTAATGAGGGTTTTGGTTACGATCCTATATTTATTCCCGATGGCTACAACTGTACATTGGCAGAGCTATCCATGGAGGAGAAGAATGCAATATCTCACAGAGGAAAGGCCATGAGGGCATTGGCAGATTTTCTTAACAAGAATGCTTAGCAAAAGAGACATAGTAGTACTTAATGTTGTAAAACATTCAGACAGAGGGGTAGTAGTACAATGCTACTCTCTCCAGTATGGACGTGAGGCATTCTACTTTAGAGGAGGAGGAAAGGGGAGAGGTTCATTGCCTCTGCTGCACAAGTTGGCACTGCTGAGCTGTGTTGTCTATACAGGGAAACAGAACTCAATGCCAACCATTAAGGAGATAGCCCCTTTGCACCAACTGCACGAATTGCGCTCCAATATCTACAAAAGCACCATGGCAATGTTTATGAGTGAGCTTGTATTGCGTTGCATAAGGGAGGAGGAACCCAATGAGAAGCTATTTGCGCTCATCAGCTCCTCTGTAGAGATACTCAATGCCATAGAGAGCGGCATAGCCAACTTTCATCTCTATTTTATTGTAAACCTCTGTATGGTTTTGGGTTATACCCCTAACTCTTTAAGGGTGGCAGAGACAGAGCAGTTTTATATCCCGTACGGGAGGTTTGAGGAGTATTCTCCGCAGCTTTCTAACAGCTGGTTCTCCATGGAGGAATCCAATCTGTTAGAAAAACTGTTGCACAGCAGGGTAAATGAGATAGATGAGATAAAGTGCAGAAGGGATTTGCGGTTGAGCTTTGCAAAAAAGATGGTACAATATATTTCATATCATCTTGGAACAGAGGTAGAGATAAAATCTCTCGATGTGCTGCATGAGGTATTTGGGTAGAGAAAGATTACTTAACAAAAAAGATATGAACCTAAGAAACAGGCTTTTTTTGAGATTCAGCAAGGGACTGTTAAAGCAAAACGAGCTTTCTGCAGAGAATCCGGCACTGCTCCAGAGAGAGCTGTTCTGCAAGCTGATAGATAGCGGAGCAGATACCCTTTTTGGCAAGGAGCATAAATTCTCCTCAATAGAGGTAGTGGAGAGTATGCCCAATAGCCGGAGCAGAGCGCAGAGCAGCTATGAAAAAAGTCTTAAGAGGTTTAGAGAATTGGTTCCCATAAGAGACTATAACGATTTCTATCCATATATCAAGAGACTTAGAGAGGGGGAGGATTACATAACGTGGAATCAGAAGGTAAGGTGGTTTGCAAAATCGAGCGGAACAAGTGCAGACAGGAGCAAGTATATCCCTGTTACTCCCGATTCTCTTAGAATAAACCATTACGGTGGCTTTGCAAGTATGCTTGCAAGCTATATAAACAAGCATCCGCAGAGCAGACTTTTCTATGGAGACACCCTTACTTTGGGGGGCAGTGTAAAGCCCGATGTTACAAACGGCAAGTTTTCCGGAGACCTGTCTGCAATACTGCTTAAAAACTCTCCCCGTTTGGCAGAGCTGTTTAGAACCCCAAGCCGGGAAACCGCTCTAATATCGGACTTTAACTGTAAGATAAAGGCTATATGCCGTGAGAGCTTGCACAAGAATGTTACCAGCTTTGCCGGTGTGCCAAGCTGGAATATGCTGCTTATGAATGAGATACTTCAGCACTCCGGCAAGCGGGATTTTACCGGTATCTGGCCAAATATGGAGCTGTTTATGCATGGGGGAATAGGCTTTGAACCGTACAGAGAGATTTATAAAGGGTTGTTTCCGCATCCGAACATGCACTACATAGAGAATTACAATGCCTCTGAGGGGTATTTTGGTTTTCAGGATGACCTTTCTGTTAAGGGGATGTTGTTTGCCGCAGGGACCGGGGTATTCTTTGAGTTTGTTAAAATGGATGCTCTTTTGCAGGAGGGGAATTATAAAAATCTGACTGCTTGTACAATAGATGAGGTTGAGGCTGATGTCAACTATGCAGTTGTAATAAGTACTGTTGGGGGGTTGTGGCGCTATCTTATAGGGGATACGGTTAAGTTTGTCTCTCTCTCTCCTCACAGGTTTGTAATATCGGGAAGAACAAAACTGTATATAAATGCTTTTGGGGAGGAGCTGATGATAGATAATGCAGAAAAGGCGTTGGTTGAGGCTTGTAAGCTGCATAATGCTGTTGTTACAGAGTTTACGGTGGCTCCGGTGTTTATGCAGATGAGGGAGACTGCAACCAAAGGGGCGCACAAATGGGTTATAGAGTTTGAGAGAGAACCTAATGATTTAGAGGCTTTTGCCAATACCTTAGACAAACAGCTTACATTGCAGAATTCAGATTATGAGGCTAAACGGAGTGGCAATGCAACAATGAGCAGATTGCAGCTTGTCTCTGTTCCTAAGGGGACATTTTATAAATGGATGGCTCTGCGCGGAAAGGTTGGCGGGCAGAATAAGGTGCCAAGACTTTATAATACAGATGAATATGTAAAGGAGTTAGAGGCGTTGTAATATTGCCGCCTCCAACTCCTGTTTTCTTACTTTTAAGAACGGCTCTTACTTTTTGGCGCGGCAGCACCGTTTGCAAGGCTTCTCCTTTCTTGCCTTCTCCCAATTTTCCTCTACGGCAGCCCAGTCTACAATGTCCCAGAACTTGTTAACATATTCGGCCCTTCTGTTCTGATAATCTAAATAGTAGGCATGTTCCCATACATCTATTGTCATTAGCGGAACAAGCTCTTTTGTGAGCGGATTGCCGGCATTGGGTTCTGCTGCAATAGAGAGCTCTCCCTTTGAGTTGCACTGTAACCAGACCCATCCGGAGCCGAACAGCCCGGTTGCCGCTGTGGTGAAATTTTTTTTGAATTCGTCAAAACTCTGCCATTTCTCCTCAATTGCCTTAATCAGACTGCCCTTAGGCTTACCGCCTGTAGAGGGAGCTATGTTATTGAAATAGAAGAGATGGTTAAAGGTCTGGGCAGCATTGTTGTAAAGTGCTCCGTCTGCCCTTTTTACTATGGTCTCCAAATCTGAATCTGCAAACGGGGTTCCCTCTTTGAGCTTGTTGAGGTTGTCTATGTATGTCTGCAGGTGTTTGCCATAATGATAGTTTATGGTCTCTTGTGAGATTGCCGGTGCCAAAGAATCTACCGGATACTTCAACTGTGGAATTGTAAATAGATTGTTCATTTTTTGTTGTTTTTTTAGTCTTAGCTACAAGAGCATCTGCCCTTTGGCTTGCTCTTGCGGTACATACTGTTTTATAAGGAAACAAATATTACAGGATTTTGTTCTTTTTATGCATCTATTTTTTATCTTTGATAATTGCTACTAAGCAAGCGTTAAAGATAAGGTGGTATAGATTTGTAAACAAAAATTACCAAAGTATTTTTTAAGGCATAGCAAGTAAAAAATGTTTCTACATGAGTTAAAAGATTTTTAAACACAAATTTATATTTACATGAAGAGAGATTTAAAATATCTGAAATTATTATCAAAGAGCTTCCCTACAATTCAGGCGGCTTCAACAGAGATAATAAACTTGGAGGCAATATTAAATCTACCCAAAGGGACAGAGCACTTTGTTACAGACCTGCATGGAGAGAATGAGGCATTTGAGCATGTTCTGAGAAATGCATCGGGAGTAATAAAGAGAAAGGTAGAGGAGATTTTTGGGCATACTTTGAGAGAGGGGGAGAAGAGAGACCTGTGTACACTTATATATTATCCGGAGGAGAAACTTAAATTGGTAAAGGCAAGGGAGAAGAGCCTTTCCGAGTGGTACAGGGTTGTACTTATGAGGCTTGTAAAGGTGTGCTCCAATGTCTCCTCTAAATATACCCGTTCCAAGGTAAGAAAGGCTTTGCCGGAGGAGTATTCGTACATTATTCAGGAGTTGCTGCATGAGACCAAGGGGGAGAGCGAGGCAAACAAGCACAACTACATAACGGCTATTGTGAATACTATTATATCAACAGGCAGGGCAGACCACTTCATTGCCGCCATCTGTCATCTTATACAGAGGCTTACAATAGATTCGCTGCATATCATAGGGGATATTTATGACAGGGGCCCCGGTGCGCATATAATATTGGATACCCTTATGAACTATCATAATTACGATATTCAGTGGGGTAATCATGATCTTGTGTGGATGGGTGCGGCTGCCGGGAGCAGGGCTTGTGTGGCCAATGTGCTCAGGATGTGTTTCAGGTATGCAAACCTAAAGACTTTGGAGGAGGGCTACGGCATTAATCTGTTGCCTCTTGTAACATTTGCAATGGATATGTACGGAGATGACCCTTGCACCATATTCAAGCCAAAGCATAACGACGATGAGCCGCTTAACCCAAAGCAGCTTAAAATAATAGCTCAGATGCATAAGGCTATAACCATTATCCAGTTCAAATTGGAGGCTCAGATTATAGACAGGAATCCCGATTTTGAGATGCAGGATAGAAAACTGCTGCACCTTATAGATTATGAGAAGGGGACAATAACATTAAACGGGGCGGTCTATCAGCTTAAAGATACAGATTTCCAGAGCATAGACCCAAATGACCCGTACAGGCTGACCCCGGAGGAGGAGGATGTGATAGACAAGCTTACTCATAGCTTTACCAACAGCCAGAGATTGGCAAACCACATGAAATGCTTCTACTCTCACGGGGCGCTGTATCTTGTAAGGAACTCAAACCTGCTTTACCACGGCTCTGTTCCGCTTAACGAGGATGGCAGCTTTAAGAGCCTTAAGATTTTGGGTAAGGAGTATAAGGGAAAAGAGCTGTTCAACAAGATAGACCAGCTTGTGCGGATTGCATACTTTGAAGATACCAAGCCCTCTTTAAAACAGTATGGGCAGGATTTTATCTGGTATCTGTGGTGCGGACCGGTATCACCTCCGTTTGACAAAGACAAGATGGCAACTTTTGAGAGATATTTCCTAACAGACAAAGAACCTCAAAAGGAGAATAAAGGGCATTATTTTCATCTGAAAGAGAGCAAGCAGGTGTGTGAGAATATCCTAAAGGAGTTTGGAGTAAAGGGGGAACCGTCTCATATCATAAACGGACATATCCCTGTAAAGACAAAAAAAGGGGAGTCTCCAATTAAGGCAGAGGGTAAGCTGCTTGTAATAGATGGCGGATTCTCAAAGGCATACCAGTTGGAGACAGGTATAGCAGGATTTACTCTAATCTACAACTCCTATGGGTTGAAACTTGTTCAGCATGAGCCGTTTGAGTCTAAGCAAAAGGCCATAGAGCAGGGAGTTGACATTATATCCGAGACCAAGGTTGTGGAGTTTGTGGAGAAAAGGAAATTGGTAATGGACACAGATATAGGAGAGGAGCTTAGGGCACAGATAGAGGATTTGAAGCAGCTGTTGGCGGCTTACAGAGGGGGACTTGTAAGGGAACAGCTATAATAACAGGAGTTAAAGGGCGAGGAAAAGTTGTGCGGAAGCAAACCTTTTCCGTAAGCCAGATGAGCAGAGCCAAACTTGTTTGATATGCCATGGCGAGGAAAAGCTGCACGAAAGTGAACCTTTTCCGTAAGCCAGATGAGCAGAGCCAAACTTGTTTGATATGCCATGGCGAGGAAAAGCTGCACGAAAGTGAACAGATTCATTAAACATGTCTATTAATTTTAACGGTTTCTTAAAATATGGAGGATAATAGAAATATAGATAATGCAGCGGTTAACGAAGCCGAGCAGGAGATTGATCTGATAGCTTTGGTTAGGAGGCTTTGGCAGAAACGCAAGTTTGTCATTAAGGTTACGTTGTGTTTTATGATAATGGGCTTGTGCGTTGCGCTGTTTTCCCAGAAAGTGTTTACGAGCAGTTGTCTTATAGTGCCGCAGACAGGTTCAAAGTCTACCGGAGGCTCCTTGTCCTCTTTTGCAGCCATGGCCGGAATCAGCTTGAGTAACATGGGCAGTGGGGAGACAATTTCTCCTAAAATCTACAATAAGGTCTTGAACAATGTAAATTTTCAGAAAGATCTTATATATACCCCTGTGAATTTTGAAAAGATAGACGAGCCGGTAACGTTAATAGACTACTATACCAACAAGAAATACAGAAAGAGATCATTTATAGGTACGCTAAAAAAATATACCATAGGCTTGCCGTTTGTAATTCTTAATGCTGTTAGGGGGGAGAAAGATGTAAATGTTATTGCAGGGGCAGATTCTGTTGCTCTGCAAAGGCTTACCAAGGAGGAGAGTGCTGCTGTTAAGATTGTAAGCAGCATGATTGATATTACAATCAACGACAAGGAGGGGTATATTACCATATCATCCAGCATGTCTGAACCGTATGTTGCAGCTCAGGTGGGGCAGCGCGTATTGGAGCTGCTGCAAAAGTATGTTACCGAATTTAAGATAGAGAAGGCTACCGCCCAATATAATTTTATAAAGGGGCGCTATGATGAGGCTAAGGCAGATTATGAGACCAAACAGTTGGCGTATGCACGCTTTCAGGATGCCAACCGTTCGCTCACAACAGCATTGTCTCAGACCAAGGCTACACAGATTAGGAATGAGTACGATTTGGCCAATACTCTCTTTGCCGAGCTTTCAAAACAGTTGGTACAGGCCGAGATTAAGGTAAAGGAGGATACCCCGGTATTTACCATAGTGGAGCCTATTCAGATACCGGTAGAGAAATCAAAGCCTAAACGCCTCTCTATAATTGTTATATGGACATTCTTGGGGGGTATGTTAGGATGCGGAATGGTACTTGGCTTTGACTGGTTGAGAGAGCAGGGGGTAAATTGGCCCAAAAGATGGGAAGTTAGTAACAGTTAATCTAATCCTTTATTTTTATGCAGAAGCAATCTGTTATGGTTGCCGGTGGTGCGGGCTTTATTGGAACGCATACTGCGGTAGAGCTTATTGAATCCGGCTATGATGTTGTGGCCGTTGATAATCTGTCTAATTCAGATATGAGCGGTATTGAGGGGGTGAGAAAGATTACAGGAGTTAACCTGCCGCTGATTGTAGTAGATTGTTGCAATGAGGAGAGTCTGAGGAGGGAGGTTTTTGAACAGTACAGGTTTGATGCGGTTATCCATTTTGCAGGATTTAAAGCGGTGGGAGAATCTGTTTCAGATCCTGTAAAGTATTACAGCAACAATCTGCTCTCCTTTATGAATGTGCTTAATCTCATGCGCGAGTACGGTTGCAGCAATATAGTCTTTTCATCATCTGCAACAGTGTATGGAGAGGCAGATATTCTGCCTGTTACAGAGGCTACCCAACGCAAGCCGGCCAACTGCCCTTATGGAAACACAAAACAGGTCTGTGAGGATATTCTGCGCGATTCTACTGCTGCATACAGTAATCTTTACGGTATAGCCCTCAGATATTTTAACCCTATAGGAGCACATCCGTCTGCACTCATAGGAGAGCTTCCAAGAGGGGTGCCACAGAATCTTGTGCCGTACATTACCCAGACCGCTGCCGGCGTTAGAGAATGTCTTACTGTATTTGGCAATGACTACGACACTCCGGATGGCACATGTCTACGAGATTATATAGATATTGTAGATCTTGCAAAGGCTCATGTGGCTGCAATAGACAGAATGATTAATGGCAGGAGCAAGAGCAGTTACGAGGTCTTTAATGTGGGCACAGGCCGCCCGGTATCTGTATTGGAATTGGTAAAGACCTTTGAGCGGGTCAACAGCCTTAAACTCAACTATAAGATTGGTGAGAGACGTGCCGGAGATGTTCCTGCCGTGTGGGCAGACACCTCTTTGGCTAACAGCGAGCTTGGCTGGAGCGCTCAAAGATGCTTGGATGATACATTAAAATGTGCATGGGAGTGGGAGAAGCA
>CAVIKQ010000002.1:32170-41617 GCA_963643305.1 Eggerthellaceae bacterium | reverse complement strand
GCATAGAGGGGCATAATATAAAATCCAAGTTGTATGCCGAGAGTGCAAAATGGGATAAGGATAAGGAGTGCTGGACACTTTCAAATTATGAGCTTAGGGATTATGCGGCTACGGGAGAGAGTATAAAGAAGGGAGCCAAATTAGATACGGCTCTTGCCATTACGGTAAAAGATTTCTATAGAAAGAAGAATGAGGTTGAGAAGAGCGACATGAAGGAGCTTAACAGCCTTATAGCCACACAGCAGATGCGTGGAGATGCAATGGTGAAATACTCTCTGATTGAGAAGAATACCAGAATAGCAATGCCGTTCTCTGCATTCATACTTACAATAATAGGTGTCTCCCTCTCGTCTAAAAAGAGGCGTGGGGGTATTGGTATGAACATAGGCATAGGTCTGGCTCTCAGTTTTTCGTATATTCTGTTCATGAGATTCAGCCAGATGTTTGTCCATACAGGTGCGTTGTCTCCGTTTGTTGCTATCTGGTTGCCTAATGTCCTGTATGCTATTATTGCTGTTGTGCTCTACAGACTTGCCCCCAAGTAGTTTGTAGTACCGGTTTGCACTATCTAAAATGATGGATGTAAATAACATTAAAAAAAACAGGGATGAACGACTTGTCAATCAACGGAACAGCGGTTGCCGAAAGCAGCTTATCAGAAACGGCGTCTGTTGGCGGACCGTTAGGATGCCAAGCATACTAAAAGGGACAACTCAGCCGTTTCAAGCTGATTGAAGGCATAAGCAGTTGATTGACACGGAGAGACATACTGTTTTTTTAAGATGTTGTATATTCTATAGAAGAGTATAGAGAGCCAAGGCCAATAAACTGACTATACACTAATCAAGGGGGGGGGTGGCTTATAGAAATCTATGGGAATCGGGGTTTCTGAATCCTGCCAGCAGCTCTTTTACTTTCATCCTTTTCTTGCCGGCAAGCTGCATCTCCTCTATGTATAGCTCCCCTTTTCCGCAAACAACAGAGAGATAGGTTTTCCCATTGCTCTTTATTGTGCCGTTTGCCGGTTTTTCGCCTACAGGCAACTCACTCCCTGTCATCTCTGCCCGCGCCATATAGAGCTTTACCCCTGTCTCCTTGCCGTTTGAATCCTGTATTGTTGCCAATGCTGCCGGATATGGAGATAGCCCTCTTACAAGCAGCTCTATCTTATTTGCCGGCTGGCTCCAGTCTATTGTGCAGTTCTCTCTGTTAAGTTTGGGGGCTTCCGGCAGAGGGGTGTTATTATTCTCCTCCTCAGCTTGAGAGCATGGGGTTGTTGTGCCGTTTGCAAGCGAATCTACAGTCTCTATAACCAACTCTGTTCCAACCTCCATAAGGCGGTCGTAGAGTGTGCCTACGGTTTCGCGCTCTCCAATGGCTACTCTCCTCTGCATCAGGATATGTCCGGTATCTATCTTCTCGTCAATTAAGAAGGTGGTAACACCAGTCTCTCTCTCTCCGTTTATGATTGCCCAATTGATTGGTGCAGCTCCCCTGTATCTGGGCAGCAGCGATGCGTGCAGGTTAAATGTCCCTAATGCCGGCATCTTCCACACCTCTGCCGGCAGCATCCTAAAGGCTACAACTATAAAGAGAGCGGCATTCAGGCTTTTAAGAGTGCTCAAAAATGTTTCATCTTTGAGTTTTTCAGGTTGGAGCAGTTCGAGCCCGGCAGAGAGGGCGTACTCCTTTACTGCACTTTGTCCTAACTTTAGACCACGCCCCTGTGGTTTATCGGGAACGGTAATGACTTTAACTACATTGTAACCACCCTCAACAAGGGCTTTTAAAGGGGCAACGGCAAATTCCGGGGTCCCCATATATACTATTCTAAGATTTTTTGGATTCATTATGGTTGGGTTTATGCTTTTTCTGCTCTTCTGCTCTCCTTTTGCTCTCTCCTTATCTCTTTCCATTTGGCATACTGCTCTTTGAGATACCCTTTCTTTGCTATGTTCTTAAAGAAATTGGTGTAGGAGTCTATATTGAACAGTGCCGAATCTTTTGTAGATTTCCATGTGAGGAATACCCCTATGGGCACCAAGACAATGGTTGAGACAAATGTCCCAAGGAATGCCCCTATGGAGCCGTCGTTGGCTAATTTTACTCCGCTTATATCTATTACCCAGTAGAATACAAAGAAGAGGGCAGACACTATTATAGGTGTTCCCAAGCCTCCTTTACGTATGATTGATCCAAGAGGTGCGCCAATGAAAAAGAAGATAAGACAGGCAAAGGAGAGGGTGAATTTCCTGAAAATCTCAACCGCGCTTCTCCTTTTAAAGTAGCCGCTCTGAAAAAGCTCCCTTTCGTTGTATTCCGAATAGCCCTCCTGGTCCTGCAGGTAGTGTATTGCCATTGTGACGGCCTGAAGCTCCTCATGGTCATCTGCCCATTTCAGTTGCCGGCTCTTTAAATCTGAATATATTGAATCCAATGCAAAGAGGGGCATCTCTGCATATTTTTTATTGGTATCTAACTGGTATGAAGACTGCATGTTGCTGTTTATGATGGCTCTTCTTGTCTGTGATGCCAATGTTGCGTTGTAGGCTTTTGTGAGCGAATCCTTGTCTGCAATCTGCTGTGACAGGTTTTTGGATTTTACAGCATTGTCGTACTGGTCTGTGTCAGATTTTTTAAAGCTGTAGTTTTTTAACGGTATCAACACCTCCTGCTCTATGAAATTTACCCTGTTAAGGTCTAAGATGGTGTCTGAGTAGTTTCTGGTGTTGTCCTCCTCGTAGCTGGTTCCGTTGTAGAGTGTGAATATGAGTCCCGATTTGTCTGAACTTAATCTTATCATTCCGGAGTCTGCCAAGGTAAGGCTTACATTGCCTTTGTTCTTGCTGTGGTCATAGACCATGACCTCATAGATTTTCCCCTCTTTTCCGTTTCTTACCACTCTCAGGTTATATCCCTCTATTCCGTTGTAGAATATGCCGGTTGGAATCTTAATCTCCTCCTTTGTGCGTCCAATGTCTTCTCGCAGGGTTGCAACCTTGTTGTATGCAACAGGGATAAGATTGTTTGAGGCAAAGAATGCCGCTATGCTTATGAATACTGCAACGTAGATAAGCGGACGGAGAATCCGGGGGAGGGATATGCCGGCAGCTTTCATGGCAAGCAGTTCATTGTTTTCTCCAAGATTCCCCATTGTCATAACCGAGGCTATGAGGGTGGCCAATGGCAAGGCAAGGGGAATTAGTGTTGCGCTTCCCCATGCCAAGAACTCTGCTATGATGCCAAAACTAAGGCCTTTCCCTACAAGTTCATCTATGTACAGCCAAAGAAACTGCATTACCAATGTAAAGATGACAATAAGGAAGGTCATTATGAATGGCCCTAAAAATGATTTGAGTATGAATCTGTCGAGTATCTTCACAGTTATTTGGTAGCTGTTTCTATCATTTGGGTAAGGGCGTTTGCCAACCCGGCTGTATCTTTTCCTCCGGCGGTGGCTAAAAATGGTTGTCCTCCACCACCACCTTTAATATTCTTGGCTGCCTCTCTTATATCTTTCCCTGCATTGTACCCCTGCTCTACAAGGTCTTGGGTGTACATGAGGGTAAGTGTCGGCTTGCCCTCAAACTCCGTGGCTGCGGCAAAGACAGAGTTGTTTGTCTCATTCTTTAACAAAAAGGCAATCTGCTTTATAATATCGGGATGGAAAGGCCCTTTTAAAGAGAATACGTTTATGCCGTTTACAACCCTCTTTTGTGATATAAGAGAGTCTTTTATAGATACTGCACGCTCATGCATAAACCTCTCTATCTCCTTTTTGAAGGATTCGTTCTCGGTAAATATCTTTTTTACGGCAGCTATGACGTTTGTCTGGTTGTTGAACAGCTCTTTAATGCCGTAAAGTATATCTTCTGCCCCCTCTATTATTGTCTCTGCGGCACTGCCGGTAACCGCCTCTATTCTCCTTATTCCTGCGGCTACAGCAGATTCGGAGATGATTTTAAAGTATCCTATGTTTCCTGTTGCGGATGCATGTGTTCCTCCGCAGAGTTCAATGGAATCTCCGTACTGTATAACCCTAACCTTGTCTCCGTATTTCTCTCCAAATAATGCCATTGCCCCCTTTGACCGAGCTTCTTCAATAGGGATGCCTCTGTATTCGGTACGGGAGATGTTTGCCCGTATCATCCTGTTTACAAGTCTTTCAACATCTCTCAATACCTTAGGCTCTATCTTTTCGTAATGTGAAAAGTCAAACCTGAATCCTGCGGCAGTCACGCTTGAGCCTTTCTGCTCTATGTGTGTGCCAATAATCTGCCTTAGGGCGTAGTGCAACAGGTGTGTGGCAGTGTGGTTGTCCTCTATTGATTTTCTTCTATCTACATTAACATAGCCGGTAAAGAGCACCCCAAGGTCATGTGGCAGATTCTCTGTAACATGAATAGGCAGACCGTTCTCCTTAATGGTGTTTATCACCTCTATCTTCTCACCTGAGGCCGATGTGATATATCCGCTGTCTCCAACCTGTCCGCCACTCTCTGCATAAAACGGACTCTTGTCAAAGACAATCTGAAAACTCTCCTTGTTTTTTGCCTTTACGCTTCTGTATTTGAGAATCTTCATGGAATGCTGCTCTGTAACGTCGTAGCCGGTAAATTCGGTATGGTCACTTGGAATGATAATGGTCCAGTCCGATTCCTCTTTTACCGTTGCATTGCGGCTTCTCTGCTTCTGTTTGCCAAGCTCCTCCTCAAATTTTTCAAAATCTACGGTATAACCCTTCTCTTTGGCTATGAGCTCTGTAAGATCTATCGGGAAGCCAAAAGTGTCATATAGTACAAATGCCTCCTCTCCGGAGATAGTCTTCTCTGTAACGCTCTTTGCCATAAGGGTATCCATCATCTTTATCCCCTTCTCCAAGGTCTTGAGAAATGCCTCCTCCTCCTCTTTTATAACCTTTTCAATAAGTTGTTGCTGCTGTTTAAGCTCCGGATAGGCATCTCCCATCTGCTTAACCAATGCCGGAACCAACCTGCAAAGGAGCGGTTCGTTTACCCCCAGGAATGTATATGCATAGCGCACGGCTCTTCTAAGTATTCGCCTTATGACATAGCCGGCCTTTACGTTAGATGGCAACTGCCCGTCTGCAATTGAGAAGCTTATTGCGCGGATATGGTCTGCTATAACTCTCATAGCCACTCCGGTATCTCCGTTTGGTTCATATTTTCTTCCCGATAACTCCTCTATGGAGGCTATCATGTTGGTAAATATGTCTGTGTCGTAGTTGCTCTGCTTACCCTGCAATGCCATGCAGAGCCTTTCGAGTCCCATACCTGTATCTACATGCCTCTGCGGAAGCGGTTCCAAGGAGCCGTTTGCTTTTCTGTTGAACTGCATGAAGACAAGGTTCCAGATCTCAATTACCAAGTGGTGTCCCTTGTTTACAAGCTCTAAGCCGGAGAGCTCTGCACGCTCGTTATTAGGCCTTAAATCTATATGAATCTCTGAGCACGGACCGCACGGACCTGTCTCTCCCATCTCCCAAAAGTTATCCTTTTTGTTGCCTAAAATTATCCTCTCGGCAGGCAGATGCTTTAACCAGGCATCTCGTGCCTCTGTATCCATTGGAACTCCATCCTCTTTGCTCCCCTCAAATATTGTTGCATAGAGACGATTCTTGTCTAACTTGTAAATCTCTGTGAGAAGCTCCCAAGCCCAGTCTATGGCCTCTTTCTTAAAATAATCGCCAAAGCTCCAGTTCCCCAGCATCTCAAACATGGTGTGGTGGTAGGTGTCGTGCCCAACCTCCTCAAGATCGTTATGCTTTCCGCTAACCCTCAAACATTTTTGCGAATCTGCAACTCTTTTGTGAGTAATGGGGGCATTCCCCAAAAACAGATCCTTAAACTGATTCATACCTGCATTGGTGAACATTAGAGTGGGGTCGTTTTTTACAACCATAGGTGCTGAATTTACAATGGTATGCCCCTTGGAGCTAAAAAAGTCGAAAAATGTCTTCCTTATTTCATTAGATGTCATATTCTCTGATAGTTATTTTAGGTAATCCTTGTATGTGTCAACCTGTTTATTGGTGCTCGGAAACTTCTTAGTAGGTTGTTAGTAGGTTGCAAAAATAGTCTTTTTTATTTTTATTTATTACTTTTGCACGGATAAAAGAGAATTTAGGATGTTCAGGAAGAAAAGATACGAGTTAAATACCGATACTTTAGCTTACGAGATTCACAAGATACCGCTTTTTAAGAGGGTATCCAAGGGTTTCGTACTGTTTCTGCTCAGCCTTGTGGCGTTCTCTCTATACTATGCTCTGTACACCTGCTATTTTGGATATGATACTCCAAAAACTGCACAGCTTAAAAGAAAATCTGCGGAGTTGCATTCAAAGATAGATCTGCTGAACAGCAGATTGGAGAAGAACTTTCTTGCCCTTACAGAGTTGGAGCTAAGGGACAACAATACATACCGTCCTATTTTTGGTATGGAGGAGATAGGAACAGATGTGAGGAATGCCGGTTTCGGAGGGGTAGACAGATATTCATATTTAGATGATTACCGCAACTTTGACTATCTGAAAAGTGTGGAGATGAATATGGATATTCTCTACAAGAAGGCCTTTATTCAGTCCAAGTCCTATGATGATGTCTCTTTCTTTGCAAAGCGAAGCAGAGAGATGGCTCTCTCTGTGCCTGCAATTCCCCCCGTGGCTTTAGATAAAGTGAAGTACTCAAGCACTTTTGGGTACAGAAGAGATCCATTCTCAAAGAGGCTTACAAAGCACTGCGGTTTGGATCTTAGCGGAAAGACAGGAGAACCTATATATGCAACAGGAAACGGAAAGGTTGTTGATGTAAGCTACAACTTTTTTGGGTATGGCAATTATGTTGTAATAGATCATGGGTTTGGTTACAAGACAAGATATGCTCACCTGAGCAAGGTGTTTGTAAAGGAGGGGCAGCAGGTAGAGAGAGGGGAGCATATAGCAAATATGGGTAATTCGGGAAAGAGTACCGGAACACACCTACATTATGAGGTCATATACAGGAACAATGTAGTTAATCCTATAAATTATTTTTCAAACGATGTTAGGGGGGAAGAGTATAGGGCAATGATAAAAAAGTCCGATAACCCTCTGTCCAAGAGATAGCTTTTTCAATGGGCAAATACAGATTCGACAGAGAGACTTTAAAGTTTGTTGAGGATAAGATAGGCCTTAAAGGGTGGGTTAGGAGGCTCCTCAAATATTTTGTAGTGAGTATCCTTTTGGCAATTCTGTATTATTTTGTAATATCCGTTATATACAACACAAAACAGGAGAGGCAGATAAACAGAGAGAACAATATTCTCAGTGAGGAACTCTCTAATCTTTCTGAAAAGCTTAATCTTTTGGAGACTACCATGGAGAATCTGAGAGAGAAGGATAGAGAGATCTATATGGAGCTGTTCAATTCTGCACCGTCGGATATTGGGAATGCGCAGGGGGATAACAACTTTTTTTCTCAGATAGACACAACCAATAACGACAGGATAATTGAATTTACAACGGAGCGGCTGCAGATGCTTGAGAGGGAGGCGGATCTAATTGCCCGCAGTCTTAGGGAGATAGACAGCACACTTGTACAGATGAATGGGGAACAGCTCTTTATCCCCTCTATCGTACCTGTAAAGAATTTTAATATAAACCAGATAGGAGCCTCTGTGGGGAAGAAGATAAATCCTTTTTTCAAAACGATTGCCAATCATACGGGGATAGATCTTTTAGCCAATGCGGGAACAGAGATTATAGCACCTGCAAATGGAACGGTTGTCTCTACCGGCAGGGCATCTAAGGGTACCGGCAACACAGTTGTAATTAATCATGGGAATGGATATGTTACCAAATATATGTATCTTGGTGATATATTGGCAAGACAGGGGATGGATGTACAGAGGGGAGATGTGATTGCAAGGGTAGGCATGACCGGCATGTCATTTGGGCCTCATCTTCATTATGAGGTGGTTAAGGATGGGGTGAATATGGATCCGGTGTACTATTTCTATTCCGATATGACACCAAAGATGTTTAGGGAGGTAATTGTAAAGACCACAAATACGGGGCAATCGTTAGATTGACTATCTATGAAACGGAAAGATACACAAGAGGGAAAACTTTATTATACTATGGGAGAGGTTGCCGATAGTATAGGAGAGAGTGTATCTTTGGTACGTTTCTGGTCTGATAAGTTCCCGGAGCTTTTTAACCCAAAAAGGAATAAAAAAGGGAACAGGCTTTTCTCTTACAATGAGCTTAATGTTTTTATGAGGATGCATAATTTGGTAAAGGAGAAGGGGATGAGGCTCGACTATGCGGCATCGTCTATAAAGATGGGGATGACGGTGACAGACAGAAAGGGGGAGGCGCTAAAAAGTCTTGTTGCAATCAGGCAGATGCTTAAAGATATAGAGGATGCTCTTGAATAGATAATGTTTTTATAGATGAGATATAGTTGCAGACAGATAGTTGAACCGTTGGAGCTTATAGCCCCTAAGTCTACCCAGGAGGGGTGGGATAACAGCGGATTCTTGGTAGGGGACCCTAACAGTATTGCAGAGGCTGCTGTTGTAGGGCTTGACTGTACTTTAGATTTGGTAGAGGAGGCTGTGGAGAAGGGTGCAAACCTAATCATAACACATCACCCTCTCATTTTTAAAGGGATAAAGAGTATTATCCCCAACAATTATGTGGGTAGGATTATAACGGAGCTTATAAAGCACAACATAGTCCTTTACTCTGCCCATACCAATTTAGACAAGGCAGAGAATGGTGTAAGCAGACTTATGGCAAACAGGTTGGGCTTAACTGACTGTGAGGTGCTTTCTGAGGAGGGGTTTGGATTGGTGGGAGAGCTTTGCAAACCAATGGATTGCGTAAAGTTTGTGCATAATGTAAAGGAGCTTTTTGGGGTTTCCTCTCTAAGATGCAGCAGACCTGTGACCGGCCTTATAACCAAGGTGGCAGTGTGTGGCGGAGCCGGCAGGGATTTTATCTCCAATGCCATCTCTGCCGGAGCCCAAGCCTATGTTACAGGTGATATAGGGTATCATAATTTCTATACGGAAGAGGGCTTTATGCTATTGGATATAGGGCATTATGAGAGCGAAGTTGAGGTGGCAGAGTTTATAAAAAATATAGTTTCTGAAAATTTTACTAACTTTGCAGTTTACGTAACTGAAAGAAATAATAATCCAATATATTACTATTAAAGCTGCATTATGGCTACAGGTAAAAAGACTAACACAGTTGTTACTCCGGATGGAGGCGAAACTTTTGCTTCGTTGCAGATTGCCAAGAATTTAGATAACGAGGTGAGCATGGAGGTAAAGCTCAGAAATCTTTACAAACTTCAGCAAATAGATTCCAAGATAGACAAGATTTATCTTTTGAGAGGGGAGCTTCCTTTGGAGGTTCAGGATTTGGAGGATGATATACAG
>CAVIKQ010000002.1:8486-32160 GCA_963643305.1 Eggerthellaceae bacterium | reverse complement strand
TATACAGGGTTTGCAGACAAGATGTATGAACCTTCAGAAGGAGATTAAGGACTTGGAGGCATTTATTGCACAGAAGAAGAATGATATGGTGTCTGGGAAGGCTCTGATTGAAAAATATGAGGCTCAAAGAAATAATGTAAAGAATAACAGAGAGTTCGATTCCTTAACAAAGGAGATAGAGTTCCAAGGGCTTGAGGTGGAGCTTTGTGACAAGAAGATAAAGGATGGAACAAATACTCTTGCAGAGAAGAGGCAGCTTATTGCACAGACACAGGAGATTCTAAAGGGCAGAGAGGAGGATTTGGTTAACAAGAAGAAGGAGCTTGACACAATTATAGATGAGACTAAGAAGGAGGAGGAGGAGCTGTTAAAGAGGGAGGAGGAGCTTTCTAAGCAGATAGAGACAAGACTCTTGAATGCCTACACCAAGGTAAGGGACAATGCCAGAAACAAGATGGCAGTTGTTACTGTTAAGCGTGGAGCCTGTGGCGGTTGCTTTAATAAAATACCACCCCAGAGGCAGATGGATATTTCTCTCAGCAAGAAGATAATTGTGTGTGAGTATTGCGGAAGAATTTTAGTAAGCTCTGAGTTTGAAAACGAGCAGGAATAATATACTGATTTTATGCAAGAGAGACCTTATATTTTAAGGGATCTGTTCTTTAATCATGTAGCACAAACATCTTCGGCACCACTTGGAGTTAATATCAAGAGGGCCGAGGGTGTTTTTTTATACTCTGCCAATGATGATGGAACAGAAAAGCCTATTATAGACCTTATATCGGGAGTGTCTGTGAGCAATGTAGGACACTGTAACAGAGAGGTGGTCAATGCTATAAAGGAGCAGGCCGAGAAGTACTCCCATATTATGGTTTACGGTGAGATGATAGAGGCTCCTCAGGTGCTTCATGCCCGGCTGCTCGCCTCTGTCTTGCCGGAGAAGCTGAACAATATCTACTATGTAAATTCGGGAAGTGAGGCAAATGAGGGGGCACTTAAATTGGCCAAAAGGGTAACAGGCAGGGGGGAGATGATAAGTTTCAGACATGCTTACCACGGTTCCTCTCACGGTGCGCTCAGTATGATGAGCAATGCGGCTTTTAAATCTGCTTTCCAGCCGCTTCTTCCTAATGTTAAATATTTAGATTTCAACGATATAGAGGGGTTAAAGGGGGTAACTGAACAAACAGCCTGTGTCCTTGTTGAACCGGTGCAGGGGGAGGGTGGAGTGCAGGTTGCCACAAAGGAGTTTATGACTGCCCTTAGAGAGAGATGCAGTGAGGTTGGCGCATTGCTCATTTTTGATGAGATTCAGACAGGCTTTGGCAGAACAGGCAGGATGTTTGCTTTTGAACATTATAATACTGTTCCCGATATATTGACCATGGCCAAGGCTCTTGGAGGGGGAATGCCGTTGGGGGCATTTGCCGCATCAAAAGAGCTTATGAAAGCATGGCAGAGCAATCCCCCTTTGGGGCATATTACCACATTTGGGGGGCATCCTGTTTCATGTGCGGCCGCATTGGCATCGTTAAAGGTTCTGTTGCGTGAAAAATGGATAGAGGAGGTAGAGGAGAAGAACAGAATGTATGTTGAGGCCTTGTCTGCGCATCCAAAGGTGAAGGAGATACGTTCATTGGGGTTGCTCATAGCGGTAGATCTTAAGGATGAGGCTGCAGCGCATGAGATTTTGTACAGGCTTCTGGATGAGGGGGTTCTTACAGACTGGTTTCTGTTTCAGCCTACATCGTTCAGAATAGCACCTCCCCTCTGTATAAGTTTTAATGAGGTGAGATTGTCCATTAATTTGATAATAAAAGCATTAGATAAACTGTAACAATTGCGGCGTTCATAAACATGTTAATAACACTGTTTACAAAAAAGTGATAACAGTTGTTCAGTATTGTTTACCTTAGCGTCTGTAAAAATTATAAATGTATGGCAAAAACAGTATCTTCAAAAGGGAAAAAGGGGTCTAACCAGATACAAAATGTTGAGACCGTTGGGCTTGAAAGCGGCAAGAAACCGCCACAGGCCATAGATATAGAGGAGGCGGTTTTGGGGGCTTTGCTTCTTGAACCTAATTCTGTTGCAGATGTTTTGGATATTCTTATTCCCGATTGTTTCTACAAGGAGGCAAACAGAAAGATTTTTAAGGCCATAAGCGCCCTTGCCATGCAGCATGCTCCAATTGATATCTATACGGTAGCTCAGGAGCTTAAAAAAACAGATGACCTTGAGGAGATAGGGGGTGCTTACTATCTCTCTCAATTGAGCATGAAGATAGGGGCGGCGGCACATCTGGAGTACCATACCAAGGTGCTTGTACAGAAATATATACAGAGGGAGCTTATATCTATCTCCTACGAGGTGCAGAGAGATTCGTTTGATGATACGATTCCTGTAGATGACCTTTTGGATTCTACGCAGCAGAAGATTTTTAATCTTGCAGACAGGAATATGAGGAGGGAGACACAAAGCGTGCAGGATGTGTTGAATGAAGCTATTACAGAGCTTGAGAATGTACAGAACAGGGAGGATGGCCTTAGCGGTGTGCCAAGCGGATATACAGGGATAGACAGTATAACCTACGGCTGGCAACCCTCCGATCTGATAATTATTGCTGCCAGACCCGCAATGGGAAAAACAGCCTTTGTGCTTACAATGGCAAGAAACATGTCTGTAGACCATAAGGTACCTGTGGCCGTATTCTCGTTGGAGATGTCTGCCATACAGCTTGTAAAGCGTTTGATGACAAGTGAAACCGGCTTGTCTTCAGATAAGATAAGGGGTGGCAAGAAATTGGAGATGTACGAATGGGAACAGCTGAACGTAAGATTGAACCAATTGTCACAAGCACCGTTGTATATAGATGATACCCCCTCTTTGTCTATCTATGAGTTCAGGTCTAAAGCCCGCAGACTTGTCTCATCGGCAGGGGTAAAGCTGATAATCATAGACTATCTGCAGCTGATGGCAGGGCCGCCGGAGCTGAAAGGGATGAGGGAACAGGAGGTGTCTGCAATATCACGCTCTCTAAAGTCTATTGCAAAGGAGCTGAATATTCCAATTATTGCACTCTCCCAGCTGAGCCGTGCAGTGGAGACGAGGGGTGGAGCCAAGAAGCCGCAGTTGAGTGACCTTAGAGAGTCTGGTGCTATAGAGCAGGATGCGGATATTGTTATGTTTATTCATAGACCGGATTACTACGGTATGGCAGAGGACCCGTCTCAGGTGGGGCTTACCGATATAATAATTGCAAAGCACAGGAACGGTGCAACAGGGGAGGTACCTATGAGGTTCAGAGCATCTGAGGTTCGTTTTGTAGATGAGAACGACAGGGCGTTGGATATGAATGCCGCATTTGGAGATGGAACAGGGGAGGTAGGTTCTAAAATGAATTTGGGAGGGAGCAATGATGAATTTATAGGGGAGGAAACCTACTTCTAAGATTTTATAATAAAAATAGTCATGAGGGGTCTTTTTATATGCGTGGTGTTTATGTTGCAGACAGTAATATCTGCTGCAAGTGGAGATGAACCTCCATACAAGGCAGGGGAGAGTCTCACATATACAGTTAATTATAAATGGGGTGCCATTAATACGGATGTTGGGGAGGCTGTTACTAATCTTTCATACAGTAACAACTATTATCATAGTGTAATAAAAGGGAGAACCTTTAAGTTTTATGATATATTCTTTAAGGTAAGGGAGCTGTTTGAGAGCAAGTTTTCTGCCAATCCTGTATGCCCCTATTACTTCTACAGAGATACATACGAGGGGAAATACCATATACAGAATACCTTCTATTTTAATCCTGCAAATAATGAGATAAAGGCTAAAATACAGAAATATGACAGAACCCCAAAGGATACAGTATTAAAGGGTACCGGTGAAACGTATGATCTTGTGTCTCTGTTTTATAAGGTAAGGGGTATAGATTTCAACACCGTTGCAATGAATGTTAAGATGCCCATCTCTTTTGCAATAGATGACGATGTATATAATTTCTATTTTATCTATAAGGGCAAAGAGGTTAAGAGGATACAGAAGTTGGGCACGTTTAATACGCTTAAGTTTGCAGTGAAGTTGGTTGCCGGCTCTGTCTTTACAGGGGAGGAGGAGATGAACATTTGGGTTACCGATGATTTGAACAAGATTCCTTTATTGTTTGAGGCTCCTATATTGGTTGGGCGTGTTCAGGGGCGCCTCAGTGCATACGTAAATGTAAAATACCCTTTGACAAGTAAAATCAAATAGATTTTAAGTAAGAAAATCATTACAAATATACGATGTCTGAGAATTATACAAAAGCTGTGAAACATGACGGTGTAATTGTTTCCATAGCACCGCAATCTGTTTCTGTAAAGATAGAAAGTTCCTCTCTGTGCGCTGCTTGTCATGCGAAAGGTGCTTGTACAGCGGCAGATAAGAGCGAAAAGATAATAGAGGCAGTTAATCTGCATAACCTAAAATTGGAGATAGGAGAGCATGTTACCGTTACCATGAAGAGATCTATGGGTATGCGTGCTGTGCTAATTTCTTATGTTGTCCCTTTGATTATCCTTTTATTTTTATTATTAATTTTGCAAGCGCTGCAATTTGAGGAGCTTTGGACAGGGCTGATTTCTGTAGTAGGGGTGGGTCTGTACTATGTGGGATTGTTCCTGTTTAACAAGAAGATTGCAGGAACCTTTGTCTTCATAATTGATAAACAATAATATTAAATGGGTACAACAATCATTATTACCACCGTGGTCAGCCTTACCATCATGGGGCTTGTTTTGGCGGTAGTGCTATATTTTGTGGCACAGAAATTCAAAGTTGAAGAGGATCCAAGAATCGACATTGTTGAAGCTATTATGCCCGGAGCCAATTGTGGTGGCTGCGGATATGCCGGTTGTCGTGCATTTGCCGAGAACTGTGTTAAGTCTGGCAATATAGATTCTATGTACTGTCCTGTTGGCGGAAATGCTACCATGCAGAAGGTTGGAGCTGCTTTAGGTTTTGAAGTTAAAGAGAAGGCACCTATGGTTGCAGTTATAAGATGTAACGGATCATGTGCCAACAGACCTCGCACAAACGATTATGATGGAGTCGCTTCTTGTGCTGTTAAACACTCACTCTATGCCGGAGATACCGGTTGCAGATATGGCTGTCTCGGATGTGGGGACTGTGTTGAGGCTTGCCAGTTTGGAGCTTTGTCTATGGATGAAGCTACAGGGTTGCCTGTTGTGGATGAGGAGAAATGTACGGCTTGCGGAGCTTGTGTAAAGGCATGTCCAAGAGCTATTATAGAGCTTAGGAACAAGGGGCCTAAGAACAGGCGCATATATGTAGACTGCGTAAATAAAGATAAGGGCGGTGTTGCAAGAAAGGCTTGTACTGCTGCTTGTATAGGTTGCGGAAAGTGCTTTAAGGTATGTCCTTTTGAGGCTATAACAGTGGAGAATAACCTGGCGTATATAGACTTTAATAAATGTCGTTTGTGTACCAAGTGTGTGGCTGAATGCCCTACAGGAGCTATCCATGCTGTAAACTTCCCTCCACGCCCTCCAAAACCGGCTGCTGCTCCGGCAGCTCCTAAGGTAGAGGAACCAAAGGAGGCTGTAAAGAGAGAAGAAAACGAAGTTGTTAACAATGCTTAAAATATAGTAAAATGAGGACATTTTCATTAGGAGGCGTTCATCCTAACGATAATAAAATATCAAAGGATGCCAAAATAGAGGATTTTCCAATTCCTCAGATTGCTTATATCTCCATGTCCCAGCATCTTGGCGCACCTGCAGAGCCTATTGTGGCTGCCGGAGACAAGGTTAAGGTGGGACAACTCATAGCTAATGCTAACGGCTTTATTTCTGCGCCTGTCCATTCATCTGTATCGGGAACTGTAAAGGGGATAGAGATGATAAAGGATTTGGCCGGGAATATGACAAAGGCTGTAGTGATTAATGTAGAGGGGGATGAATGGGTTGAAACTATAGATAGAACTCCCAATATCAAAAGAGAGATAGAGCTCGATGCCAAGGCTATTATAGAGAGAATTAAGGAGTGCGGTGTTGTAGGTTTGGGCGGTGCTACATTCCCAACCTGCGTAAAACTTTCACCTCCTCCCGGCAAGAAAGCAGAATTCCTAATCATTAACGGAGCTGAGTGTGAACCGTATCTTACATCGGACTACAGGGTGCTTGTAGAGATGCCGGAGCAGGTTCTGATAGGGGCGTCAATAATGATGAAGGCTCTTGGCGTTTCTAAAGGATTTGTGGGTATTGAGGAGAACAAGCCTGAGGCAATAAAAATAATGCAGGAACATGCGCCAAAGTATTCCGGTATAGAGATAGTTCCGTTAAAGAAAAAGTATCCGCAGGGCGGTGAGAAACAGCTTATAGATGCTGTGGTAGGAAGAAAGGTTCCATCTATGGGACTGCCTATTGATACCGGCGCTGTTGTTCAGAATGTTGGAACTGCTTTTGCCGTTTATGAGGCTGTTCAGAAGAACAAACCTCTTTTTGAGGGTATTCTTACCGTTACCGGGGAGTGCGCTCCTGCCCAGAAGAACTATAAACACAGGGTGGGAACCCCTTTGAGTGCCATTATAGAGAAAGCAGGTGGTCTTCCCGATGCTGCTGCCAAGGTAATTAGCGGTGGCCCTATGATGGGTAAGGCCGTAAGTAATCTTGATGCTCCTACTCTCAAGGGCTCTTCATCTGTGCTCTTCCTTACAGAGGCGCAGACTAAAAGAAAACAGGAGGGAAACTGTATAAGGTGTGCCAAATGTGTTTCGGCTTGTCCAATGGGTCTTGAACCTTATCAGCTGAACAGGCTTGGTAAGGCTAAAAGATATGATGATCTTGAGGCTCACAGGGTTTATGACTGTATAGAGTGCGGTTGCTGCCAGTTTACCTGTCCGGCAAATATTCCGTTGCTCGACACAATAAGATATGCAAAAGGTGCTGTGATGAAGATTATGCGCAGCAGGCCTAAAAAGTAGTCTTTCCGTAAGCCAAATGAGCAGAGTCAAAATTGTTTGAACTATGCCATGGTGAGGAAAAGCTGCATGTTAATGAACCTTTTCCGTAAACCAAATGAGCAGAGTTAAACTTGTTTAAACTATGCCATGGTGAGGAAAAGCTGCATGTTAATGAACTATAATATCAATACATTAAAGAATGAATAAATTAATCGTATCTCCTTCTCCGCATATACACGGGAAAGAGAGTACCGCAAAATTAATGAGGGATGTAGTAATTGCGCTTCTCCCTGCAGTTCTCGTTTCGGTATTCTTTTTCGGGCTTGCTGCTATAAAATTGTTGGTTATAAGTGTTGTAGCCTGTGTAGCAGTTGAGTATCTAATTGAGAAATACCTTATGAAATCTGCCATCACTGTTTGTGATTGGTCTGCTGTTGTTACCGGTGTGCTCTTGTCTTTGAACCTGCCGGTTTCCGCTCCATGGTGGATACCTGTAGTTGGAGCAGTTGTGGCTATAGGCATTGCCAAGATGACATTTGGCGGTCTGGGGCAGAATGTTTTTAATCCTGCGTTGGTAGCACGTGTGTTCCTGTTGGTTTCATTCCCTGTTATCATGACAAATTGGGAAACCCCTCATAGTTGGCTTGCATCCTCTTTAGATGCAACATCGGGAGCTACCCCACTTGGAATTGTTAAAGAGGGTCTGGCAAGCGGATTAACTCTGAATGAGATTTTTGCTGCCAATAATTTCTCATATATTGAGATGCTGTTCTCAAGAATAGGTTCATCTGGAGAGATATCAGCGGTGGCTCTGCTAATAGGTTTTGTCTATCTGTTGGTTAGAAGGGTAATAAAACCGCATATTCCTGTTGCAATTTTTGCCTCTGTATTCGTATTCTCAGGCATACTCTGGTTGTGTAATCCCGAACAGTTTACAGATCCTATATTTAACCTTCTTACCGGAGGAATGTTGTTGGGTGCTATCTTTATGGCTACAGATTATGTAACCTCTCCTATGAGTACAAAGGGGATGGTTATATATGGTGTAGGCATAGGAATCCTCACAGTTCTTATAAGAACATTCGGAGCTTACCCGGAGGGTATCTCGTTTGCTATTCTTATAATGAATGCGGTGACACCGTTAATTAATATGTATGTTCAACCTAAAAGATTTGCAAAGGAGACTAAATAATGGCAATACAATCATCGTTCAAAAATATGGTAGTGGTCCTGAGCCTTGTATGCCTTGGCGCTGCCGCTGTTTTAGGGGGAGTGTATGTTCTTACAGAGAAGCCTATAGAGGCTGCACAGGTTGCTAAAATCAATAATGCCATTGGTGGTGTGGTTCTCGATTTTACCAACGATCCTTTTGCAGAGAAGTATGAGGTTGAGGCCGACGGCAAGACATTTATCGTTTATCCGGCTGTTAATGACGGTACCCCTGTAGGTTATGCAATAGAGTCCTACACAACAAAGGGTTTTGGTGGCAAAATTGTCATGATGGTTGGTTTTACAACATCGGGAGAGATAAAAGGGGTATCTGTTATCTCGCATGCAGAGACTCCGGGCTTGGGGGCTAAGATTACAGATCCTACACAGCATTTTGTAACTCAATTTGAGGGGAAGAATCCTGGAGATCCCAACTTTAAATTTGCAGTTACCAAGGATGGCGGTAATTTAGATGCAATTACAGCCTCTACTATTACATCAAGGGCATATATAGATGCTTTAGAGAGTGCGTACAAAGTATTTACATTAATGGAAGTGAACAATAATGTAGCTGGAGGAACAGACAATGAATAAATTCAAGATTATAATAGAGGGACTCATTAAAAACAATCCTACGTTTGTACTTGTTTTAGGTATGTGTCCCACGTTAGGTACTACTACCTCTGCCATAAACGGTCTTGGAATGGGCTTGGCAACAACGTTTGTGCTTATTCTTTCAAACATGCTCATTTCTGCCGTGGCTCCGGTTATACCTTCTAAGGTTAAGATTCCTTGCTATATTGTTATCATTGCATCTCTTGTTACAGTTCTTCAGTTTGTAATGCAGGCTTTTACTCCCGATTTGTACGAGACTTTGGGCCTGTTTATACCTCTTATTGTTGTTAACTGTATTGTATTGGGGCGTGCTGAGGCATACGCTTGCAAACACTCTGTAATGGAGTCTGCTTGCGATGGTCTTGGTATTGGGCTTGGTTTCTCTTTAAGCTTAACGGTAATAGGTTTTGTAAGGGAGTTGCTTGGCAGTCTTTCTGTATTCGGTTGCAAGATTGCTCCTGCAGACGGAGTTCTGGCTTTTGTGCTGGCTCCGGGAGGATTCCTTGTACTTGGATACTTAATGGTTCTGTTTAACAAGTATTTAAAAAAATAGTACATACTGTAAATAATAATTGATATGGAATATATTTTAATCATTATATCTGCGATATTCGTTAATAATATCGTATTGTCTCAATTCCTTGGGATATGTCCCTTCTTAGGCGTTTCCAATAAGGTATCAACTGCAATTGGGATGGGCAGTGCAGTATGTTTTGTAATGGCTCTTGCTACCATGTTCACATATTTGGTACAGTACTACCTGCTTGTACCGCTTGGTATAGAGTTTATGCAGACTATTACCTTTATATTGGTGATTGCTGCACTGGTACAGATGGTGGAGATTATACTTAAGAAGGTAAGCCCTGCCCTTTATCAGGCGTTGGGAATATTCCTGCCTCTTATAACAACCAACTGTGCTGTTCTTGGTATTGCAATAGTTGTAGTTTCAAAAGAGTTTGGCTTTAACGGTGCGGCTCCGCACATGTTTAATCTTATTGAGTCTGTTGTATATGCTGTTGCAACAGCGCTTGGATTTGGCCTTGCTTTAACTATCTTTGCAGGAATAAGGGAGCAGATAGAGCTTTCAAATATTCCTAAGCTGTTTAGAGGAATTCCTATTGCCCTTATAACAGCCGGCATATTGGCTATGGCGTTCATGGGATTCTCAGGCTTGGTAAAATAGTATTACAGATGGAAAAGAAAAAGGCAATACAGGAGGTTATGACTGTTTTGGAGATTGAGGCATTACTTAGAGAGTCTAAGGTAGATGAGGCATATTCCCAGTTGTTGAATCTGTTGAGTGTTGACGACAAGAATGCGTATGCCTGGTATCTGTTGGGCGGTATATATCGCAGACAGCAGATGTGGGGCGAGGCAATTAATGCGTACAATCGTGCAAAACTGATAGATCCGGCATCACCTGCTGCCACTGCCATTGATTCTATCTATGAGATACTGAACTTTAGAAATACAGATTTGATGAATCCGTAACGAGTTGCTTTACGGGGTTTGTCTGTAACTATAAGAGGGGGGGGGGTGACTACAAATGGTCACCCCCCCCTCTTCAATTGAGTATCTGGTTGTATTATTTTATCAGCGTCTGTTCGTTGGCCTCTATTCCTGCTTTAATTCTGCGCAGAGCCTCCTCTTTTCCAATAAAGAATATGATGTCTGCTATACCCAATCCTTTGGCTTCTCCCACAAAGAAGAGTCTTAAAGTATTCATTATCTGTCCCATTTTCCATCCGTTCTCCTTAATGTAGCCGGTTAAAGCCTCCTCTATTGTATGCACCTGTTCATCCTTCTTCTCTATGAACTCTGCCAATTTGCTACAGATTCCGTTGGCCTGTCCGGAGCTTTTGCAGCAATGGTGCTCATGATTTTCCCCGCCATTGTGCTGCTCGTTACAACATTCGTGTAACTGCCGGAATCCTTTGAACTCTATATCCTTTAGATAATTGCAAAGCTGCTCTATCAGAGGTTTTACATCGGGAGTAAAGAATTTCTTAACATCTGCGGCTGCGTATGAGGTTGGTGCTACAAACAGGTAGTGAGCTATATCCCAAAAATCCTTTACAAAATGGGCACGCTCCTTTATTAAATTGCAAACCATTACAACATACCTGAACGGGATTTGACCCTCTCCCACTATTACGGGGTGTTCTGGAGCGCTCAATATTGCCGCTAATTTAGAATTCAGGATTGGAAGGAACTCTTGGGCAAGCTCTTTTGGGGAGCGTTTGCGCAGATACTCCTGATTAAACCATTTTGCCTTTTCGGGGTTAAATCTTGCTCCCGATTTTATAACTCTCTCAAGAGAGAATGCCTTTACTAACTCATCTAATGTGAAGAGCTCCTGTTCTGTTCCTGGGTTCCATCCCAACAGAGCTAACATATTGATAAATGCATCGGGAAAATAGCCATCCTCTCTGTATCCCCTTGATATATCTCCGGTAGGGGATACCCATTCAAGAGGGAAGACCGGAAATCCAAGCCTGTCTCCATCTCTTTTACTCAGTTTGCCCTTTCCATCCGGCTTTAACAGCAGAGACAGATGTGCAAATCTTGGCTGCGATTCCTGCCACCCGAATGCTTCGTATAGCAGATAATGCAGCGGAAGGGATGGCAACCACTCCTCTCCACGAATAACCTCGGTTATCTCCATAAGGTGGTCGTCAACGATATTTGCAAGATGATAGGTAGGCAGCTCGTCTGCACGTTTCCACAGTACTTTATCATCTAAGGTGTTGGAATTTACCTCTATATGTCCTCGGATAAGATCGTCCATCTTAACTGTCTTGTTCTCAGGGGTCTTGAACCGTATTGTCCAGTTGGTTGTCTCTTTTAGCAGTTGTTCTACTTCATTGGGAGGCAAGGTAAGGGAGTTCTTCAGTTCCATTCTCGACCTCTGATTATAGACAAAGGTCTCTTTGCGTGCCTCTGCCTCTTTTCGGCGTGCGTCAAGCTCCTCTGCGCTGTCGAATGCGTAGTAAGCATTTCCCGATTTTATCAGCTGCTCTGCATACTCTTTGTACAGCGGCTTGCGTTGAGACTGCCTGTAGGGGGCATGCGGATGCCTCTCGGAAGCAACCTCTACAATGTTCCCCTCTGCATCAACCCCCTCATTTGGGTATATGCCGCACCAGCGGAGCGAATCTATGATATACCTCTCTGCCCCCGGAACAAATCTGTTGGAGTCTGTATCCTCTATTCTTAATATAAAATCTCCATCTGCCTGTTTTGCATACAGATAGTTGTACAGGGCTGTCCTAACGCCTCCCATGTGCAACGGGCCTGTTGGACTTGGCGCAAATCTTACTCTTCTCTTTTTTATCTCTGATTCCATATTCATTATCTCTGTATAGTTGTCAGTCTTGCGTTCTGTGTAAAAATGAATTGTCTGTCTCCAATGTGCTAATGCCGTCTACCTCCTCTATCTTCATTCTCGCAGAGGTGCCGTTGAAGTTCTGTTCGTTGTTCAACAGCGGCTTCCCGGATTCTTTTTGGGATTTTGCCATGCTTCTGCGCTTGAATGCAGGGACTGTCTCCAATGCTGTTATATCATCATCTGCCTCCAAGATTAGAGCAGGTCTCCCTTTAGGTCTCTCGTACGGCTTTACTACCGGTTTTTGCCTTGCTACAGGTTCTGTTTTTTGAGTTGGAATCTCAACAAATCCTGTCTTGCTGTAGTTGGCGGTATCCTGTGCAGACAGGTGTATGTCATTTATAACATCTTCATCTATTACAACCCTTTTTACATCTCCTGCATTTGGAGCAGAGAAGGTGTTGCTGTACCGGTCTCCCATAACAACAATCTCCTCGTCATCTTCAGACACCAACGGCAGGTTCTGTACATTGAATCCTGTTGCTACAATGGTAATTCTTATCCTTGTCCCCATAGTCTCGTCAAAGACAACACCTCTTTTAAACTTGTTTACCTGATTCCCTGTGTAGTTGTTTACATAGTCCATAATCTGGGACAGCTCTGCCATTGTAAGGTTCCCCTCCTCTTTGCTCGATGTTATGTTTACCAATGCCCCTTTAACGGTAGAGAGGTCGCAGTCGTTAAGCAGGGGAGATTCAAATGCTCTCTGAACAGCTTCTATGGCTCTGTCTGGGCCATCTGCCTCCCCTTCTCCCATAATTGCCATGCCGCCATCCTTCATAATCATCCTTACATCTGCAAAATCTACATTTATATATCCCCTCTTGGTTATAAGTTCGGCTATACTTTTTACGGCTGTATTAAGAACGGCATCAACCTTTGGAAAGGCGTCTACCACCGTAAGGTCTCCGTACACCTCATATAATTTCTGGTTATCTATAATCAACAGGGAATCAACATGTTTCTGGAGCTCCTTAATACCTTTTATAGCTCTGCGCACAAACTCCTTTCCTTCATCTCTAAACGGGAGTGTCACTACTCCAACAGTAAGAAGTCCCATCTCCTTTGAGACCTGCGCAACAACGGGTGCGGCACCTGTACCGGTACCGCCGCCCATTCCGGCTGTTATAAAGGTCATCTCAATACCATTCTTCAGGGAGTTTTTTATGGCATCTACAGATTCGGATGCTGCTTTTCTTCCCCTTTCCGGGTCGCATCCGGCTCCAAGACCTCTGGTAAAATCAGAGCCCAATGCTATTCTCTCTCCAACTTCAGATGATTCAAGAGCCTGAACATCTGTGTTGCATATCATAAACTCCACATCCTTTATTCCTGTACGGAACATCTCAGACACTGCATTACTGCCGCCACCGCCAACACCTATAACTTTTATTATAGATTTTCTGGCACTCCAGTTGGCCGGTCTTACCATACCATTATCTTCCATATACCAAATCCTTATGCTTCGTTATCATTCTCTTTAAATATATCGTTGAAAGAGTCCTTTATCTTTGTAAGAAAGTCTGTCCTTTTCTTCTCTTTTGAAGAGCTTTCAACACCAACAAGCTCTGCTTCCTCATTAACAGGCTCGTTAACCACCTCTCTAACCTCCTCTCTGTATGTGGCTGTCTCCTCTGCACTGTTAGCCCCCATCATAATCAGACCTACAGCGGTAGATAATGCAGGGTCGTTCATATCTACAACAGACTCTTCAACCAATCCTACAGGGGTGCCGAGATTGGTGTCGAGCCCGGTTATAACCTGAGCCAACTCTTTAATATGGGCTAACTTAGAGGTTCCTCCGGTAAGTACCAATCCTGCTTTTAACATATCCTTATAGCCGCTTCTCTCTATCTCATAATAAACAGCCTCAAACAGTTCAGATACACGGGCTTCAATTATATTTGAAAGCAGTTTTGCAGAGATCTCCCTACCCTCTCTTCCATTTATACCATTTACAAAGATAGTCTTCTTGTCTGCTGCGAGCGGGCTATAGCAGCAACCATGCTCAATTTTAAGCTGCTCTGCATTCTTCTCGGCAATGCTGCACCCGGTCTTTATATCTGATGTTATGCTTTTTCCACCAAACGGAATTACAGCTGCATGTCTTACAATGTTGTTCTGAATAATAAGGAGATCTGTTGTGCCGCCGCCAATATCAACCATTGCAACACCAAGCTCCATCTCCTCCTCGCTAAGGAGAGCCTTTGCAGATGCCATAGGTTCAAGAATAATCCTCTTTAGATTAAGGCCGGCTCTCTCTATTACATTTGCGGTATATACAGAGGAGTTCTTCTTCCCTACAAATATCTTGAAGTTTGCAGAGATCTGTGTACCGGGCATACCAACAGGCTCTGTAATGCCTATAAAGTTATCTATATTGTACGATTGCGGAATAACATGCAGAACCTCCTCGTCCCCTTGTACAAAGGAGCCGTTCATGTTAGATGTAATCTCGTTAATCTCTTCATCGGAGATTAGCTCTTCTGGAACAGGCCGGTTAATCTGGTATCCGTTGGTCACACAGCGGATATTTTGCCCGGCAATCCCAACATATACATCTCTAAGCTTTACGTTAAGTTGCCCCTCAACATCATTTATAACAGGGACAAGAGACTGTAGAGCCTGTTGTATGTTAATGACTTCTCCCCGGTTAATCCCTTTAGAGGGTCTTTGGCTGTACCCCACTATCCTAAGGCCGTTTTCAGTCATCTCTCCAACTAAACAAACAACCTTTGTGGTACCTAAATCAATTGCAGCAATAAGTTTATTATTCATAGTGTCTATATGGTATTAGAAGCTTTTTTGTTCTCTCTTTTTTTGCAGACTATCTGGTCTTTGTATTTTAAATTTACAATATCGTATTCCAACCATCCTACACTTGGTATAACATTTTTGTAGAATGAGGAGAGCTTGTCAAATTTTTTTTCAATATTGTTAAGGTCTCCAAAAATTATCTGTTGGTCTCCAACTCTTGGGCTCAGACACAAATCTCCGTTTTCTGCAACATAAATCTGCTCTATCTGTGCATTCCAAAACGGGTTGCTGTCTAAATAGAGGGCTAATTCGTAAATGCCGTTTATCCATCTCTCCATATCGGGAAGGGGATTACCTCTGTACCCGTCGTAGAGTTGGAACGGAATATGCCCGCTTACAATAGGGACGTATGATGTAAAATGGTCTACCAACGGAAATATATACTTTGTATCATCTATATAAAAGCCACCGTTGCTCCCCTCTATTCTTACTATAGGCTTGCGCTGTAGTATGTTTATGACCAACCGTCCATCTATGTTGAGAAAAGCCTGGGTCTTTTTTATCATGCTTCTCTTGTTAAGCAGCTCCTCCAAGATAGAGAGGTTAATACTGTCGTTCCTCTTGCCTATAGGCACCCCTGTAAAGCTGTTTATCAGTTCAATGACATCATCGCTATTTACAAAACGGTTCTCCGCACTGTCGAGTATGACCACTTTGATACCGCTGCAACGCTCTCCTGCCCTCCCCTTATCGTTCAGCATAAGGGCAAAGTAGAAGTAGGCGGCTGCTATGGCTGCAAGCAACAATATGCCAATGTATTTTAGAACCTTTACAAACACTTTTATCTGCTTAATATATTGTTCATCAAATCTGTTATCTTTCCAATAAACCTGTCTATATCTCCCGCCCCAAAGGTTATCAGCACCTCTATCTCTCCCTCTTTCATCTTTCTCTCCAACAAGGGCATAAGCTCCTCTTTGGAGATCATTCTTTTGTTGCTTATTGCAACATCTTTGAATATAAGTCCCGATGTTACCCCTGCTATAGGCAACTCTCTTGCGGGATATATATCAAGGAGCAGCAGCTCATCTAACATACTCAGGCTTTTGGCAAACTCAGGGGCAAAATCTCTGGTCCTTGTATAGAGGTGCGGCTGAAATATTCCGCAAAGTTTTCTGCCGGGGAAAATCTCCCTTATTGAGCTTATTGCAGAACTTATCTCCTTTGGATGATGAGCGTAGTCATCTATATATGTCATTTTGGTGCTGTTGACATGAATGTCAAACCGTCTTTCTGCTCCTGCAAATGTGGTGAGCGATTTTTTTACCTCCTCCGCAGAAAGCCCTCCGTTAAGAGCTGCTGCTGCTGCTGCAACAGCGTTTTCAACATTTACCCATCCGGGAACACCAACCATGCAGTCTCTGATTATACCATCGGGATAATTAAGATTAAAACTTAAATATCCTCCCTCTGCCACCTTTATCTCCGATGCGTAGTAGTGGCACGGCTGATTGTATGAGTAACGTACAATTTTGGCTTTCACCTTGCTAAGGTCTATCTCAACGCCCTGTTTTAAGATAAGAACTCCGTTTGGCTTTATCTGTGCTGCAAACTCTGAGAAAGCCTCCTTAACGCTCTCTATGTTACCGTATATGTCTAAATGGTCTGCATCTGCAGATGTTATTACAGCAATATCGGGATATAACTGCAAAAATGAGCGGTCAAACTCATCTGCCTCTGCAACGAGCAGGTTGTTTTTGCTAAGAAGCAGGTTTGTATGGTAATTCTTTGATATACCGCCCAAAAAGGCGTTGCACCCCTTGCCGCTCTCTGTAAAGAGATGTGCAATCATGCTGCTTGTTGTTGTCTTTCCGTGTGTTCCGGCAACGGCAATACATCTGTTATGGCTTGCTATCTCTCCAAGAGCCCGTGAACGCTTTATCACTCTGTATCCGTTGTCTGTAACGTAGCACAGCTCCTTTAGATTGTTCGGAATGGCAGGTGTATAGATTACAAGGGTCTCCTCCTTATCTTTTGGAATGTAGCAGGTGTCGTCTGTGTAGTGTATCTCTATCCCCTCCTTCTCTAACATGGCGGTTAGGTGAGATGGGGTCTTGTCATAGCCGCTTACCCTATATCCTGCATGGTTATAGTATCTTGCTATGGCACTCATGCCAATTCCTCCAATCCCTATAAAATATACATTCTTCATTGCTGCTCCTTTTTGTCAACTATGTTAAGGCAGATCTCTGCAATCTGCATTGCCGAATCCTCTCTTGCAAGTGTCTTTATGTTGTTTTCAAGCCGTTCTCTCCTGTTGTCATCTGAGAGAAGTGCGCTAACTGCCGCACTTAGCTTCTCTACCGCTTCTGCATCTTTTACCATTAGCGCTGCATCTTTCTTTACCAAGGCCATTGCGTTGTGGGTCTGATGATCCTCTGCTACCATAGGGCTTGGAACAAATATGGTGCATTTGCCAACCTTACACAGCTCCGATATTGTACCTGCACCGGCTCTGCTGATTACAACATCTGCTACGGCATACGCAAGATCCATTCTCTTTATAAAATCTGACCATATAATGTTGCCACGCTCTCTGTATTGCATAAAGGATTCTATCTCGGCCTTGTAATATTTTCCATATTGCCATATTACCTGATACTCCTCTCCGTTAGTTCCAAAGAGTGAACCGCCTGCTATCTCCTTTTTCATCCACTCGTTAAGAGTTCTGCAACCAAGGCTGCCGCCAACAACAAAAACGGTTTTTTTGTTTGGGCGCAGGTTGTAGAAACCATACCCTTCGGCTTTAAGCTGTGGAGTGGCCGGCTTTATCTCCTCCCTTATTGGATTGCCTGTAAAGAGAATCTTCTCTTTTGGGAAGAAACGCTCCATGTTGTCGTATGCAACACATATTTTTGTGGCTTTTGCTGCATTCTTTCTGTTTACCAAACCTGCAAACGAGTTCTGCTCCTGTAAGACAACCGGTATTCCTGCCCCCTCGGCAGCACTCACTATGGCAGCGCTGGCATAGCCTCCAACCCCTACAGCCAAGTTGGGCCTGAACTCCTTGATTATCTGTTTTGCTCTCCTTTTGCATCTGAAATAATCAATAAGCACCCCTATATTGGATGGGGAATAGAGTGGCCTTTTAAGGCCTCTTGCCGGGATTCCTATAATCTCATATCCGGCTTGAGGGACCTTCTCCATCTCCATTTTGCCCAATGCTCCCACAAAGAGTAGTTTTGCATTGGGCCTTTTGGCTTTTATGGCAGATGCAATTGAGATGGCCGGAAAGATATGTCCTCCGGTTCCTCCTCCGCTTATTATTACTCTTGTCTCTTTCATGTGCCTGTTATTTAAACTCCCCGTTTTTGTCCTTTATCTCATATTGCCCCACCTCTTCGTCCAATGAATCAGTATTTTCTGCCACGGTTGTCTCATACTCCTCTTCTGTGAGATTAATTGTGGCATTGCCTGCATTGGCAGCTATCTCTGGCTTTCTCCCCACACTGCTTACATCTATGGTTCTGCTTACAGAGAGAATAATTCCAAATGCGCTGCAGAGAATAACCAAAGAGGTTCCTCCAAGGCTTATAAGGGGCAATGTGTGCCCTGTTACAGGGATGATTCCCACATTCACCAATACATGGAGAGATGCCTGTAGTATTATCAGCAGCGCCAACCCTCCAACAGTTATGGCTGTGTAGATTCTTGTGCAGTTCTTTACCAATATTATACACCTAAAAAAGAACCACATATAGAATACAAGAACTATAAATCCCCCTATCAGCCCATATTCCTCTATGATAAGTGTAAATATAAAGTCTGAATATGGATGTGGCAGTACATTCCGCTGGGTGCTGTTTCCCGGTCCTTTACCTAATATGCCTACAGAGGAGATGGTTACTTTTGCCATGTCTGCCTGATATGTCTTGTCTAACTCCTTCTGCTTCTCCTCTGCACTTAATTCATCGGAAATCTCTGTCTTGTTTGTAAATTTTACTATTCTGCTGGTTGCTGTGTCAACTCTTGGGAATATTCCAAAAGCTAAATGGAGCAGAATGACAACAACCATAAGGATACCCCCTATACCTACCGCTTTAAAGAGATATGACCACTTTACTCCGGCAACAACAAGTATAATGGCAGCAAGCAGACCAATGAAGCATGCAGCGGAGAAAGAGCCTATCATTACCAGTATAAAGGTGATACCTATAGGTATAATCAACTTTATAAAAAACTCTTTAAATGTATCTAATTTGCAGGATTCGAGTATCTTGGCCATATACAGCACTATTGTTATCTTAATTAGTTCTGTTGGCTGAAACGTAATGAATCCAAGGTTCAGCCAACGTTTTGCCCCATTTATCTCCTGCCCTAATACAGGTACCAAGGCCAACAGAATAAGGCTTACCGCAAACATAAAGGTAGAGAGACTTCTATACCATTTTAGCGGTATCTTGTAAAAGACAAAGAGTACAACCCATCCTAAAGCTACATATTTCAACTGTTTAGACAGATAGCTGAAATTGGTTGTGTGCTCTTTGTAGGCTAACGAGCTTGTTGCGGAGTAGATAAGGGCCATGGATATGAGGGAGAGCAGGAAGACTATTATCCATATAACCTTGTCCCCCTTTACATTCTTTATCATGCCGCTCTTTAGCTCGTCTGTGATAAGCACACTCATTATCTGTTCTCCTTTATTGAGTAATCCTAAAAAACATTCTCTTTGTTTTGCGCTCTCCTTGCAAATCGCTGCCTACAGTGTTACAATCTTCTTACTGCCTCCTTAAATTGTCTGCCTCTGTCTTCGTAATTCTTAAACAGGTCAAAGCTGGCGCAACATGGAGAAAGTAAAACTGTATCGCCCGGTATGGCATTCTCGTATGCAACCTTTACAGCCTCTGCTGCAGAGGTAACATCCACTATCTTGTCTACTTTATCTTTAAAGTTGTCGTGCAGTTTCTCGTTATGCAGCCCCATGCAGATAAGCACTCTTACCTTCTCCTTTACAAGATTGTACAGGGGTGCGTAATCGTTCCCCTTGTCTGTTCCACCTGCAATCCATATAACAGGGGTGGTCATACTGTCGAGAGCGTACCATGCAGAGTCTACATTTGTAGCTTTGGAGTCATTTATGTAGAGCACATTCTTTATCTTCAGTACCTTTTCGAGCCTGTGCTCAACCCCTTCAAATGTCATGAGGCTCTGTCTTATCTGCTCATTGTCTATATGTACAACTTTGGCTGCTATTGCTGCTGCCATAGAGTTGTACAGATTATGCTTGCCTTGCAGGGCCAATTCGTTAATGTACATGGTGTATTCATCTCCATCTACCTTAACGGCCATCTTGCCATCCTTTATGCAGGCTCCCTCTTTAACCTCCTCCTTTTGCGAGAACGGCAACATACGGCTCTTAATGAGCATCTTTTTCATCTCGTTTGCAGTAACAGGGTCGTCTGCACAGAAAATAAAGGAATCCTCACCCTCCATATTTCTTGTTATGCGGAACTTTGCATTAATGTAATTCTGCATTACAAAGTTGTACCTGTCTAAATGGTCGGGAGTGATATTTATCAGAATAGCAATGTCTGCCTTAAAGTTGTACACATCATCGAGCTGGAAGCTGCTCAGCTCCAAAACATAATAATCGTACTGCTCTGTGGCTACCTGAAGGGCAAAACTCTTCCCGATATTTCCCCCCAAGCCCACATTGTATCCTGCATTCTTTAGAATGTAGTATATAAGCGAGGTTGTAGTTGTCTTGCCGTTGCTTCCTGTTATGCAGATCTTCTTGGCGTTGCAGTATCTGCTTGCAAACTCTATTTCGGAGATGATTCCAATCCCCATCTCCCTTGCCTTTACAATGAGAGGGGCATTCTCAGGAATACCGGGACTTTTTATTATCTCTTTGGCATTCAGTATCTTTTCTGAAGTATGTCCTTCAGATTCAAAAGGGATATTGTACTCCATGAGCATTTTTACATAGTTCTCCCTTATCTTTCCGCTGTCGCTGAGAAAGACCTCAAACCCTTTTGTTTTTGCCAAGATGGCGGATCCTACACCGCTCTCGCCACCTCCTAATACTACAATTCTCTCCATATATAAAACTTAACAGCCTCCTATCTTATCTTTAAAGTAATTATTGATATGGCACACAGTATAATGGCTATAATCCAGAACCGTATTACTATCTTAGTCTCAGGGATTGCCCTTTTGGGATGCTGTATAATGGCATCTATCCCCTCTTTCTGAAAATGGTGATGGATAGGGCTCATCTTAAATATTCTTATCCCCTGCCCATATTTTTTCTTTGTATATTTAAAGTATGCCCTCTGTGCAATAACGCTAATACTTTCAATTAAGAATATTCCGCACAAGACAGGTATCAGCAGCTCTTTTCTAATGATTATGGCTGCAACGGCAATTATACCTCCAAGCATAAGACTGCCGGTATCCCCCATAAAGACCTGTGCCGGTGATGCGTTATACCACAAAAACCCTATCAATGCCCCTATAACTGCGCATAAAAATATTACAAGTTCCCCTGTATGAGGAATGTACATTATGTTGAGGTATGAGGAATAGATTGAGTTTCCAGACAGGTACGCCAATATTGCCAATGTTATGACCACCGGGGCGGAGACTCCGGTAACCAATCCGTCCAATCCGTCTGTAAGGTTGGTCCCGTTTGAAACGGCTGTAATTACAAATATTATGACAATTATGTATATCACCCAACCGGCAATCTCTCCGGCCTTATCGTTCAACGGGGCAAGCCATGCATAGTCAAACTGGTTATCCTTTACAAAAGGGATTGTTGTTGTAGTGCTCTTTATATCTTTAAAATAGCGTGTTTTAGTAATATCTGATTCTGTGACTGTTTCCTTTATTACTCCCGATTCCAACAGACTTACAGGCTCCCTAACAGTAACCTGTCTGCTAAAACAGAGGACAAGACCAACAAGAAGGCCAAGCGTTACCTGCCCTATAATCTTGTATTTGCCGTTCAGCCCCTCTTTGTTCTTCTTAAATACCTTTATAGAATCATCCAAGAACCCCACTAACCCTAACCATAATGTTGTTATTATCATCAAGACAACATATATGTTGGTAAGATTGCCAAAAAGGAGCACAGGAATCAGGAGTGAGAGAATGATTATTATACCCCCCATTGTGGGTGTCCCTTTTTTCTGCATCTGTCCTTCGAGCCCAAGATTCCTTATCTCCTCCCCAATCTGGAGTCTCTGCATTAATCTTATTATCTTTGGACCAATCCATAAGGCAATGAGCAATGCTGTCATTACAGCCATAATAGACCTAAAGCTTATATACTTCATAAGCCCTACACCGGGGAAATGGATTCCGTTATTCTCAAAGTGTTCAAACAGATGGTACAGCATCTTTAAAATATTAAAATGGTTCTATGCTTTATTGAGCAGTTTAAGTTCATCAAAAGCGTTTCTAATCAATTCTTTGTCATCCATGTGGTGTTTTACCCCATTGACAATCTGATAATCTTCGTGCCCTTTGCCAGCCACCAATACAATGGAGCCGGGTTTTGCATTGAGTATGGCCATCCTTACAGCCTCCTCTCTGCTTGGGATAAAACTGCTGCGACACCTTGCCTTTATATCCATCCCCTCCTTAATATCATTGATTATTGCCAATGGATCTTCAAAGCGGGGGTTATCTGATGTTACAACAATCTTGTCTGCATATTTTCCTGCTATAGCTCCCATCTCAGGCCTTTTTGTTCTGTCCCTGTCTCCTCCGCACCCAAATACGCAGATTAGGTCTCCGGCAGGTTTCAAATCCTTTAATGTTTTAAGCACATTTTCCAACGCATCGGGAGTGTGGGCATAATCAACAGCCGCAATAATGTCATTCTCCCCCTTAAAATATTCAAGTCTGCCGTTTACAGCGGTAAGTCTGCTAATCTCAACTGCCACCTCCTCCTCATTCATTCCAAGAATAACGGCAGCTCCATATACTGCGGTAATGTTGTAGGCATTGTGCAACCCAATGAACCTGCACCATATCTCCTTGCCGTTAATGTTAAGCAGGGTGCCGTCTATGTTTTTCTCAATCACCTTGCTCTTAAAGTCAGCTGCCGTCCTGCATGAATAGCTGTATCTCTTTGCTTTACAGTTCTGTAGCATAACGGAGCCGTTTTTGTCATCTTCGTTGGTAAGGGCAAAGGAATCTGCGCCAAGAGTGTCGAACAGCTTTTTCTTTGCGGCAAGGTAGTTTGCAAAGCTCTTGTGGTAATCCAGATGGTCGTGGGTAAGATTGGTAAAGATGGCACCGGAAAAGTTTAATCCGTCTGTCCTTTTTTGGTCTAAGGCATGCGAGCTTACCTCCATAAAACAGTATTCGCATCCGCAATCTACCATCTGAGCCAATAATCTGTTCAACTCTATTGGGCCGGGGGTGGTATTCACCGTCTCATATCTGTTTTTCCCCACAAAATTTGCAATTGTAGACAAAAGGCCGCATTCATATCCTAAATTGGTAAACAGTCTGTATAACGATGTTGCAATGGAGGTCTTTCCGTTAGTGCCGGTTACCCCTACGAGCTTTATGTTAGAAGAGGGGTCTCCATAAAAGTTCTTGGCGGCAGCAGCCTCTGCAACACGCCCATCCTTTACAGGGATAAAGACAACACCCTCCTTGTTGTACTCCTCTATCTCTGCCCCCTCCTCGTACAGGATAACCGTAGCCCCGTTCTCCAAGGC
>CAVIKQ010000002.1:2791-8412 GCA_963643305.1 Eggerthellaceae bacterium | reverse complement strand
ACTTATGTCCGTCTGCAGCAGCTCCCTTTACCGCAATGAACAGAGAGCCGCAACTGCATTTGCGCGAATCTGTGCAAACATCTGCAATCTCTGTAGAGCAGAGTGTTTGGGGTATATTCCCCACCACTCCAATGTTCTTAATAATATCTCTAAGTCTCATAAACTCTCCTCCGTTAATTGTGTTCAAGTTTAAGCACCACTGTTAATACCGAATCTTTACTTACATCCGAGCCTGCTGCCGGATTTTGGGAAACCACCCTGCCATAACCGTTAAAACTCACCTTATAGCCTCGGTTCTCCAAAAGGTATATGGCATCCTTTACCCCCATCCCAACAACGTTGCACAAAAGGTCATTATCATTTGAAAACTCTGTAACGGTAAGATTTTTTGCACTGTCCTTACCTATTGTTATCCACTCTTTTCTCTTTATGCTCTCTATTATGCTCGTTTTTCCCCTTGCCGGCAGCTGTTCAAGAGCTGCAATATTTTGCGTTGCATTGCCGTTTGAGATAGTAGGAAGCCCTTCTGCAATGTCAAGAGTGTCTAATGTGAAATCTTTTCCCGATATTGGCTTGCTCCAATCCATGCTCGAAGCGTAGATATGGCTTGCAATCTGTTTGAATACAGGCCCCGCCTGAGACCCACCATAAAAGTTGCCGACTATAGGCTCCGAATAGAGTACTACAATTGCAGAATATTTGGGATTGTCTGCAGGGAAGAAACCGGCAAATGATGCCTGATACCTCCTTCTGCCGTTCCTCTCATATCCGCCACCCGGGAATGCCATACGTGCTGTACCTGTCTTCCCTGCAACTTTAAACGGCAAAGTCTTCATAGATTTGCCTGTTCCCTCCTCAACAACTCCGCATAGAGCCTCCTGAGCCGCCTTTATTGTCCTTTCAGAGGCTATAGAACCGCTCATCTCTGTTGGCTGGAAACTCTTTATAAACTTTCCGTGACTCTGGTAGTTCTCAACAAAATATGGCTTTACCATTACTCCGTTGTTGGCTATTGCGTTATAGAATGTAAGAGTGTGCAAAGGGGTAAGCAATGTTGCATACCCAATGGCCATAGATGGCAGTGTGGTGGCAGACCACATCTTTGAGGATGGGGTATATATTACAGATCTGGCCTTACCGTCCAAATCCAAATGGAGCAGTTCTCCAATTTTCATACTCTGTATTCTGTCTGTAAACCTCTTTGGGTCTCTTGCATAGTGTTCAACAGCGAGCTTGGCAAAGGCACAATTTGAAGATTTTTCAAAGGCTTTTTTTACTGTTACCAAACCATAGCCTCCCGGTGTTACATCTGAATAGGTATGGCCTCCGTAACTCCATTTACCGTTGCCGGCATCAATGGGAGAATCCAATGTAACATACCCATCCTCTAACAGAGATACTAAAGTAACAAGTTTAAATACCGAACCCGGCTCGGTGGCATCTCCAACAGCATAGTTGTAGGCTTCGTTGTAACTGCCGTTCTTTCCCTTTTTCATATTGGCAATAGCACGGATAGCCCCTGTCTTAACCTCCATGACAATTGCGGTAGCCCCCTCTACAGCCTGTCCCTTTGCAATCTGCTCTCTCAGCGCCTTCTCGGCAGCCTCCTGCAGGTCTATATCTAAGGTTATCTGTATGTCATAGCCGTTCTTAGGCTCAATGTTGAGGTCGCTGTTAACCGGTCTCCATTCTCCCCCAAGCATTCTCTGCACTTTCTGCTGCCCCGGCTCACCTTTAAGGTAGTAATCCCAGCTCTTCTCTATTCCGGCACCCTCTCCGTTTACATTAATTCTGCCTATTGTTCTTGAACCCAATCCTTTGTAGGTGTATTCCCTCTTGTATTTCTCCTCTATGATTAATCCGCCTCTGTTAGCTCCCAAAGACAATATGGGAAACTTTTTTATCTCCATCATCTCTGTGTAGTCAACAAGTCTGTTTCCTAAGGCTTTATATCTTTTCCCCTCTTTTCTTGCCTGTTTGAGCTCTTTTGTGTATTTTGAAGCACTCTTGTCTTTAAAAAAATCTGCCAATGCCTTCCCTAATCTTGCCACATTGTTGTCAAATGTATCCTTGTTAGAAACCACACAATCTATCCTTATCCTGTAATTGGGGATAGATGTTGCAACAGGTCTGCCGTCACTGGCAAGTATGTTTCCTCTTATGGCATCAACCTTCTCAATCCTGTATGCTATATTCTCTGCCTTTATCTCGGTGGGAGATAAATATTGCAGTGTTACTATCTTCCCAACTATTACAAACACCAGGATGATGTAACACACAAAAAACAGCTTGAGCCTTTTTATTATAATCTCTTTCATCTCTCTATAACTTTAGGTGGTGATACAGGATTTATCAGAGTTGAATTCTGCTTGGCAAGCCTTTGTATTACCTCTCCGCGTTTGCTTAGCATCTGCAGTCTTGCAGTCTTTCCGGCAAACTCTGCCTTTAGGTTCTTAAGCTCTAACTGATTTTTTCTTATTGCAAGCTGTGTTCTTTCAACACCAAGATTAACAGAGATATACATAATGATAATAACAAAAACATACAGAACAAACCAGATATCTCTGCCCAAGACATCCTTTACTATCTCCCCCCTTAACAGGGATGATAGCGTTACTGTCCGTTTCTTGCCGGTTTTTGCATTATCCTCCATTTTGTGTCTGACTTTTATATTTTTTCAGCTATCCTGAGTTTTGCACTTCTGCTTCTGCTGTTCTCCTCCTGCTCGTTATCATTTGGGAGCAGAGGTTTACGGTTAACAAGCCTGAACGGGAGTTCTATCTTTCCATAAAAATCCTTTATTGCCCTCCCTTGGCAGTTCCCGGTTTTCATGTAGTTCTTTACCAATCTGTCTTCCAATGAGTGGTAGGTAATTACAGAGAGCCTTCCTCCGCTCTTTAAAATATTCCCTGTTGCCATAAGAAACTCTTGGAGAGCACTCATCTCACGGTTAACCTCTATTCGCAAAGCCTGGAACAATTTTGCCAGAAACTTGTGCTTGGTCTGAGGGTTGTAAAACGGGGAAACCGTGTTTACCAACTCTTCAGTGGTACCTATATAGCTGTTCAGGCGAGCCTTGCAGACAGCTCCTGCAATTTTACCGGGGTTGTCCAGCTCTCCCCACTCTCTGAATATTCTAATCAGTTCGGCCTCTGTATATTCGTTTACTATATTGGCAGCATTAATCCCCTCTGTATTATTCATCCTCATATCCAATGGAGCATTGAACCTAAAGGAAAAACCTCTCTCTTCTGTATCAAACTGGTGAGAGGAGACCCCCAAATCTGCGAGTATTCCATCTACCTTGCCAACATTAAGGTACAGTGCAAAATTTTCAATGAATCTGAAGTTGTTGTGAACAGCTGTAAATCTGCCGTCTTGCGGTGCATTGGCTATAGCATCTGCATCCTGGTCAAAAGAGATAAGCTTTCCACCTGGCCCCAACCTTTTTAGAATCTCTTTGGTATGCCCTGCTCCCCCCATTGTGGCATCTATATATACCCCGTTGGGATGTTCCTCTATATTAAGCCCATCTACGCTTTGACGCAGCAAGACAGGATTGTGATAACTGCTCATTTCTATCTGATTAACCCAATATCTTCTGTGCCAGTAGAGAGAACTCTGCTCCATTCATCTTTCCTGCTTCATACCTCTCCTTGGCCCATATCTCTATTTTGTGGTCATTTCCTGCAAACACAAGCTCTTTATCTGCTCCAATCTGTGCAAGAAGATGTTTAGGAATAGATATTCTGCTCAATTTTTCATCTGGTTCAACAACTGCCCTGTCCCTCATATATTCTCTCCAGAACAGAGCATGCTCCTTATTAAAGAAATTCAGCCTCCCTTTAACAGCATCAGACTCCTGCTCCCACTGCTCATAAGTAAACATCTCCAAGCAATCCTCAAACAGATCCTTTTTGATTACCAGCAGATTGTTTCCTAATGAAGAGAGTACAGACTTAAAAGCAGAAGGGAAAACCACCCTGCCTTTGTCATCTATCTTAGCTCTATATTCTCCAATAAATTTTGCCATTACTCTGTAGAACACTCTATGGATTGTGCAAAATTAAATATTCTTTTTCTATATTTTTACACTTTTTTACATTTTTTTACACAAAGTTATCAACAGTTTGCCTTTTTTGCCATATCTTTATCGGTGCAAACTAAGAGGAGGATACTCCCGATATTTCTAAGAGGTTAATATATAGTTGTGTATGAATAAGTTAATATTATTGTCTGTAACGTTGATTCTTTTTGCCTGCAATAACAACACACAGCCCAAAGAGGAGGCTGTTGTAACAAAAAAAGAGACAGTTCTCCAGTATGGCATACCGGAGGGGGATTATGAGATTTCAATCTCCAATATAGGCAACCGAGACCTGTTTGGAACATTATTGAGTGATGCAGGGGTAGATTGGCAGACAGTTCAGAAGCTTATCTCAATTGCAGGAGATAAATTTGATGTAAAAAGGATAAAGATAGGCAATGAGTATGAATTTTTCTACAAGAGGGTAGGGGACAGCCTTGAACAGGCTCCAAGTTTCTTTGTGTACGAAAAGGACAAGATTTCTCATGTTGTCATGGGGCTTAAGGATTCGCTCTTTGTTACTGTTGTTGAGAAGGATATTATTACCAACAAGAGGATGGCAAAGATAGAGATTCAGTCCTCATTATGGTTAGATATGAAGAGAGCCGGAGTTCCGGCAATATTAGCAATTAAGTTGGAGGATATTTTTGCATGGACCATAGATTTTTCCGGATTGCAAAAGGGGGATAGCTTTGAGGTTCTGTATGATGAGCTGAGCTACAAAGATGAACTTTTAGATATAGGAGATTTGTATTATGCTGTAGCTGTGCATAATGGAAAGAGTTATCCGGCTGTGCGTTATCAGATAGAGGGGGGTGGCGCCATGTACTGGAACGAATCGGGAGAGAGCCTTAAAAAGGCTTTCCTTAAAGCCCCTCTGCGTTTTACAAGAATAAGTTCCGGATTTACATACGCAAGAAAGCATCCGGTTCTTAAGATTGTGCGCCCTCATACCGGAGTGGATTATGCGGCTCCTGCCGGTACCCCTGTAATGTCAATAGGAGATGGTGTGGTAATCTTCAAGGGCTGGACAAACGGTGGCGGCAATACTGTAAAGATTAAGCATAACAAGATATACACAACATCATACATGCACCTGAAATCGTTTGCCAAAGGGCTTGCAACTGGTAAACGGGTAAACCAGGGAGAGGTTATTGGAGCTGTTGGAAGCACAGGTTTGTCTACAGGCCCTCATCTCGATTTCAGAGTATATAGAAATGGCACGCCAATCAACCCGTTAAAGATGGACAGCCCTGCGGCAGAACCTCTTGATAAAAAGTACACAGCAGATTTTAAGGCGGTAGGGGAGAGATACAAACAGCAGTTAGACAGTGTAAGATCGGATGAGTATTACCAAAGGTTTATAAAGAACCTGCTGCCACAGACCGAGGCAGGAAGGTAAGAGCGTTTTTATTCTTTTTCTATGCGCAGCTGTTGAACATAGTTGCCCTCTGTCTCTGTTTTTACAAAAAGCGTTATTCTAAAATTGCCCGATTCTGTAGTGAGTGTCCCTATGGCATACTTCATTGGGGCT
>CAVIKQ010000002.1:0-2781 GCA_963643305.1 Eggerthellaceae bacterium | reverse complement strand
CTTTTCCGCTTTTATGTATTATTGAGAAAGTTTTGGGAGGATATTTGATAAAGAAATCTTTCATTATCTGTGTAGCCTGAGTCTTGCTGCAGTCATTTATATTGCCTATAATCTCTAACTCTAAATTGCTTGCAAACCATGCAGACAACTTTTGAAAATCTCCGTTCTGAATATATTTTCCAATTGGAACAAAAACGTCATTTGTCTGTTGCGCAGATAGTTGTACCGGTAGTTGTGCGGAGCAAAATGCGAGTAGTATGTATAGATAGAATCTCTTCATTTTCTTTTTCTAAGTGGTAAGGTAACAATACGTAAAGCAAAAATCGAGCCTGTATTTACTTGCGTTATATGGCCCGATTGCTGCATATACCTCTTGCAAAGTTATTAATATTTTTAATTACATTTGTATCTGTTATGAAATTCACGCTTTTGACAGTAGGTAAAACCACATTCCCGTTTGTTGAGGAGGGCTTAGGCTTGTATGAGAAGAGGTTAGGTTTTTATATCAACTACAGGAGGATAGAAATACCGGAACTGAAAAATGCCAAGGCATTGTCGTTTGAGCAGATAAAGCAGAAGGAGGGGACGCTTATACTTAAAAACATAAAGACAGACGATACACTTCTCCTAATGGATGAGAGGGGTATTCAGTATGATTCTCTTGGGTGGGCAGAAAAAATAGAGGGATATATGCAGACAGGCAGAGATGTGGTTTTTGTCATAGGTGGAGCATACGGATTCAGCAAGGAGGTGTACAATAGGGCAAACGGCATGATTTCTCTCTCCAAGATGACCTTTTCTCATCAGATTGTGAGGGTTATCTTTATTGAACAGCTCTACAGAGCATGCACCATTATAAAGGGGGAACCCTATCATCATAAATGAGATATATGAAGAGTGGTATGATTGGCAGGTTATTGTATCGTTTAAAATGCTGTTTTTTATTTGTCAAGAGGAACAGAACAGCTATTTTAGCTGTAGCTACCCTTTGCTGTTCACTGTTGTTGGTTATCTCAAAGAATCCATCTCACAATATAGAGAAAGAGGTAAGGAAAATAGAGCGTAACGTAAAGAAAAGGCTCTCTGTCCTAAACGATTATGTAGAGGTTATAAAGAGTGCATCCTTGTCTGACAGCTGGCCGGAACTTAAAGGTTTTCCGGATGATATGATTATCTACAAATACAACTCAGATACCATTCAGTACTGGAAGAACCAGTTTCCCGTTGGCAATGATGAGGTAGATGTGCTGCCTCTATGGTACAGGCTCAGTTATTTGAACACCAAAAACTATTTCAATACCCCACTGGCTTATCTCGATACCGAAGAGTTGCAGTATGTGAATCTTGGCAGCGGATGGTATCTTGTAAAGGTGCATTTGCAGGGGAGGGCAAAGATTGTAAGTGCCTTGCTTGTTAAAAACGAATATATAGGCAATGGGTCATCACTTGTAAGCAAGAACAATCCTAATATAATAAAAAACAAACGAATAAAGGTAACACCGGTCAACAGCGACGAGGGGGTTATTGTAAGCAGTGCAGATGGTGAGCCTCTCTTTGCTGTATCTGAGGAGAAACTTTCCTCTTTAGTGCCGTATAGCTATACGCTCGACTGGATTACAGTGCTCTTGGCTTTTGTTACAATGTACTCGTTCCTGTACAGCCACCACAAGTTGTGGTACTATGTAATCTATCTTGCCGGGCTTGCAATATTGAGGCTTGTCTGTATGGGCTTTGATGCCTATTTATGGGATTATGATATTTTTTCCCCTATGTTGTATGCAGACAGTGGTCTCTTTTCTTCATTTGGAGGGCTGCTGCTTAATAATATGTTCGTTTTCTTGGCTGTGTTGGGGCTGTTCCAATTGAGGAGGAGTATTGTAGGAAAACTAAACCGGTTTGAAAGAGGGATTAAATCCGGGGCAAGCAGGAGTGGCAGGGGGCTTAGCTACAAATGGTGTAAATACCTTATGATATGCGGAGCCTTTATCATACCGTTTGTAATAGCCGTATATATACATCTTACGCTCAAGTCTCTTATATACAATTCAAATATTGTCCTGGAGCTTTATCGTTTAGATGAACTTACACTGTATTCATGTTTGGCCTATCTTTCGTATGGGCTGCTGTTTGTTGCTCTGCTGCTCTCTTTACAGTTGGCTGTTGCATCTGTAAGAAGGTATAGGGGATGCTCTCTTCTCAGCTACAGGTCTACAGTTGTATTTATGCTTGTTATCTCTCTTTACACGCTCATTACTGTTTCTGTTTGCGGATTGGACAAAGAGAGGGAGAGAAGCAGGGTGTGGGCAAGCAAGCTCTCGGTTGAGAGGGATATAGGGTTGGAGCTTCAGTTGCGCTCTGTTGAGAGCAAGATTATTGCAGATAAGGTAATAGCTTCTATTTTGGTCTCGCCCGAAAGCAGTCTCAACATACTAAAGAGCAGGTTAGAGGAGTTGTATCTAAAGGGGATGACCCAACGTTACGAGATAAAACTTAATATTTGCAGACCTAATGATGTCTTGCTGTATAATCAGGGACAGTATATGGTAGACTGCAACAAGTTTTTTAATGAGATAAGGCAGAACGGTACACCTCTCACAGATAATTCCAATTTCTATTTCCTTAATAATTATAACGGAAAAATAAGTTATCTGGGGGTATTCTATTACCTTACCCCAATAGGGATAGTAAATCTCTATTTAGAGCTTAATTCGAGATATACCAAGAATATGCAGGGGTATCCGGCTCAATTGCTCAATTACAAGCAGACAGATAATACTAATC
>CAVIKQ010000001.1:0-41647 GCA_963643305.1 Eggerthellaceae bacterium | reverse complement strand
CTATGGCTAAAGATATTAAATTCAATATGGAGGCACGCAACCTTATGAAAGAGGGTGCGGATATTCTTGCAGATGCAGTTAAGGTTACACTTGGTCCAAAAGGACGTAACGTTGTTATAGACAAAAAGTTTGGCGCACCGCAGATTACCAAGGACGGAGTTACTGTTGCCAAAGAGATAGAGCTCGAAGACAGATTCAAGAACATGGGAGCACAGATGGTTAAAGAGGTTGCTTCCAAGACCAACGAGCAGGCCGGAGACGGTACAACCACAGCAACAGTCCTTGCACAGGCCATTATTAACGTAGGCCTCAAGAATGTTACCGCAGGGGCAAACCCAATGGACCTTAAACGCGGAATAGACAAGGCCGTTGCAGCAGTTGTAGCAAGCCTTAAAGAGCACAGCACACCTGTTGGAGACGATTACTCAAAGATAGAGCAGGTTGGTACCATCTCTGCAAACAACGACGCCTACATTGGCAAACTTATCGCAGATGCAATGAGCAAGGTAAAGAAAGAGGGAGTTATTACCGTAGAAGAGGCAAAAGGCACAGCAACCGAAGTTAAAGTTGTAGAGGGTATGCAGTTCGACCGAGGCTATATCTCTCCATACTTTATTACCAATCCCGATAAGATGGAGGCCGTACTTGAGCAGCCTAAGATTCTGATTACAGACAAGAAGATTTCATCTATGAAAGACCTTCTTCCAATCCTTGAACCAATTGCAAGAGACGGCAAATCTCTGTTGATAGTAGCAGAAGATGTAGACGGTGAGGCTCTTACCACATTGGTAGTTAACAGGCTGAGAGGCACAATCAAAGTCTGTGCAGTTAAAGCTCCCGGCTTTGGAGACAGAAGAAAAGAGATGTTGCAGGATATAGCAACCCTTACAGGCGGCATGGTAGTATCAGAGGAGAGAGGCTTTACCTTAGAGAACACAACTCCCGATATGCTTGGTACCGCAGAGAAAGTTACTGTTGACAAGGAGAACACCACAATTGTTAACGGAGCAGGTAACAAGAAAGATATAGAGGAGAGAGTAGCACAGATTAAGAAACAGATTGAGACCACCACATCTGATTACGACAAGGAGAAGCTACAGGAGCGTTTGGCCAAACTTGCCGGTGGTGTTGCAGTCCTTTATGTTGGTGCTGCCACAGAGGTTGAGATGAAAGAGAAGAAAGACAGAGTTGAAGATGCCCTAAGTGCAACCCGCGCAGCCGTTGAAGAGGGTATAATCCCCGGCGGCGGAGTCTCTTACATTAGAGCACAGGAGGCTTTGGAGAGACTTAAAGCAGAGAACGAGGATGAGCAGACAGGTATAAACATCGTTGCCAAAGCCATTGAGTCTCCTCTAAGGGCAATAAGCGAGAATGCCGGTGTTGAGGGTAGCGTAGTCATTCAGAAAGTGAAAGAGGGTAAAGGAGATTTCGGTTACAACGCACGCACAGATGTTTATGAACACCTTCTTACAGCAGGTGTTATAGACCCAACCAAAGTTGCACGTGTTGCCTTGGAGAATGCAGCCTCTGTAGCAGGCATGTTCCTTACCACAGAGTGCGTAGTTGCAGACAAGAAAGAGGAGAATCCTGCTCCTGCAGCTATGCCTAACATGGGCGGCATGGGAGGAATGATGTAAAATTATCAGAATCCTTTATAAGTACTACAAGAAAAAAAGGCTTGACTAAAGTATTAGTCAAGCCTTTTTTTCTTGTTTTTCTATGAGGTATCGACCTCTATAGTTCCCACATATTCGAATCTCAGAGAGTTGTTATAATCTTTTTAGACAACTTCTTTTTGTTATAAAGAAAGGAGGTAAACACCCAGAGAAATAGTGTTTACCTCCTGAAATTGATTTAAAGTTTTTTAATTATATAAGCCCTCTCCTAAGAGAAAACCTATTCTTTAAAAAGATGTGGGGCAGATGTTTCTCAACATCTCTTTCTCTCCCCCACCTCTTTTATTCAGCTACTAATTAACAGGGTATGCCTTTACAGTAACTGTAAACTCACCTGTGTACTCCTTACCGCCTATTGTACATACTACTGTTACCGGTATCTGAGTATCAACAGTTACTTTCTTTTTAGCTGTTATTGCAAAATAACCTACTCCGCTAGCATCAGTCTGCCATGTACCAAACTTAATATAGTCATTCTCTGCGATAGGAGTACCGTCCTCCTCTTCTCCAAAGATGAATTTACATGTCACGCCATTTTGTGTATATGTACCGTCAGCTGCTTTCAAATAGAAGAAGTTAGGATACTTAGCTGCTTTTGCTGCATCGGTTGTAACATCTCTGTAGTACAGTTTAGCTCTCTCAACGTCAACACCGCTTAGGATGCTTACAGATGCGCTGTCTGCTACTACAGTGTAGTCTGTTGAGGCTGCGAACTTAACCTTGAATGCAGATACAGGGAACAAACGATCCATGTATTTAACCTGCCAGCCGCTTATAGTAGTGCTGGTTGGAGCTTTTGGAGTTACTCCGGTAGTTGGATTAGCTGTAGGAGTTACCCTCTTTATCTTGCTTGTGCTAACAACATCCGGCTCCACGCCACTCTTAACAACAGGGATTAACGTCTTCTCAGTAGATGCAGCTCTTGTATAGTCAAGGTAAGAAGCTCCCTCTTTAACATAATCGCTCAAGTCAACCTCGGTATCAAAAGGTGTATCTATAAGTGTAAGTGTGCCATTTGCAAAATATGCAGGGTTGAATGTGTACAATGAGCTGTACTCGGTTGCAACAGGGTTATCAATTGTAAATGGTACATATACAATATGGTCTTCTCCGTTTGCTGCTCTGTTGATTCTTACCTGTGCAGTGAATGTAGCACCATTTTTAATACCTAAGGTTACATTGTTATTGTCAGCATCTTTGTAGTTTTCTTTGAATGTTACTTTCAGATGAGTGAAATCAGCATTATTAGAAACGGTCTTACCCTTAGCATTACATTTAGTTATGCCGGCAACCAAACCGGTAACATCTACAGGCTCTGTCTCTCTATCTGGATAAGGGTCTATATCTGACCAAGTAACTTCAACACTATTATCAAATGATGAATATCCGTTCCAGTAGGTTCTCTCGTCCTCTGTCATGCTCTTCAGATAAGGAGTGAAATCAACCAACATGTATTGGAGAGCAGTCTTCGTTCCTGTTGCTACATGATCTGTAGTGTCAACAACGTTGTTAACCTCTACCACCTTGTTGTCTGAGAATGTAACATCTACAGATGCCTCTTTAATAGCGCCCAATACATCACAATAACGGATTGTAAAGTTTACAGTACCAAAAGCGTCTGCATTGCTCTTAACGGTAAGGGTTTTGCCTGTCTCCAAACCGAATTTTAAAGAGTCAGCCTTGCTGTGCTCGTTTGCTGTGTACATGTAAGCATCGTAAAGATACTCTGCTCCCTCTGTTACCTTGATTGTTACAGGCTCACCCGGTTTGGTTGTAACAGCTCTCTCAAACTTTATTATTGGAGAAGATGTTACCTCGTTAAGTTTGTATTTAAGCTCATAACCTGAACGTACCTTATCGTTGGCTTTGAGTGAAAGTGCAATATATCTGCCACCATCAACTGTATATGCTGCCTTGCTCTCGTCTGTAATAGGGTCAGCAGTTACAGACATCTGATAAAGGCCGCCTTTTGAAGCAGCTCTTGTAAGTACTTTATTGTAAGCAACAGGAGCGCCTACGGCTACAGGAGCAGCCTCGCTCAATGAGTTAACCAACGAGAATGATGAAATGGCTGCCAAATCGTAGTTGGTTGGGGTTACCTGTACCAAAATGCTGTCCATAGACTGGGTGATGATATACTCACCTTTTACAGGGGCAGGTTTTGCACCATCCCAAACAGCCTGTTTTGCGCTTTTAACCTGGTAGATTGCGTAGTTAACGGTAAGCACATCGTCTGCATTAAGGATTGCAATCTGAGCAAGACCTTCGTTCAAAGGAAGACGAATCTCCTGTTTGTTCTCGCCGTTCTCGTCATATATTACCAATACTGCATAGTTGGTATCGTCTGGGTCGGTGTAGCAGTAAGGGATATTGTCGGCAGCAGCTACTGTGAACTCCTCATACTCTGTTCCGTTCCACAAATACCATTTGCCGTTCTCTTTCTTTACGGCGTTAAGGGCATCCTTGCCGTCCTTGCCGTCCTTGCCGTCAACGCCGTCTTTGCCGTTTTCACCGTCGGCACCGTTAGCACCGTCTTTACCGTCAACACCGACAGCCTTGACGTCTGTCTTTACACCGTCGCATACCCAATAGCCATCCTCTGAAATGGTCCATTGTGTACCGTTCTTACCGTCAGCACCTGTTGCACCGTCAGCACCGTCTTTACCGTTTGTGATGGTATAGCTTCCACCGCCTGAGAATGTTACGGTGAAACCGTTAGTTACAGGAGTTACACTGGTAATCCACTGTCCTCCGTTGATTTTAGCCTCAATGGCTGAAATCTGCGATTTGATCTGTGTCAATTCTGTGTTGATGGCATCGATGTCATCATCATAGTCTTTACAAGACACGAACACCTCTGTTGAGGCCACCATTAAGGTAGCTGCAAGAAGTGCACTTAAAAATCTTTTGTTCATAATAAAAGCACTTTTAAATTAAAAAATTGGTTGTGTTATTCTCTACTTTAACGTGATGCATTTATGTATTTCTCTTACTAAGAGAAATACAGGCGTTGATAATCAGATATTTACGCGGCTTTTGCTTGCAAATTCCCCAAATTTGTTGAGAAAATTGATTTTTTCTGAAAAGATTTTTTTGCAATTTCGCTTGCTATTTGTGCGAATTTGTATAACTTTGCGCTGTGCTGTACTTCTCTTAGTAAGAGAAGTGCTTTTTTTGTTGCCGGTTTTTTTCTGTAATTATACGCTGTTTAATTTTTTGTTAAGTTATTATTTCAGCCATAGAAAAACCTTGTAAGACACCTTATTACATGGTTTGTTCGGCTTCAGATATTAAGGTTGCGGCTCGCTTCCCGGCAACGGCAGCCAGCTCGGTGAATGTTGCCTCCTTTACTCTCTTAACGCTTCCAAAATGTTGCAACAGTTTCTGCTCTGTAGCCTCCCCTATTCCCGGAATCTCCCTTAACCAACTGTTTATCTGTGCTTTTGAGCGCAGTTGCCTATGGAACGTAATGCCAAATCTGTGTGCTTCATCTCTAAGGTGCATGAGTATCTTTAAAGATGGAGAACTCTTGCCAATAAGAAACGGCGTTGCCTCATACGGAGATATTATCTCCTCTAATCGTTTGGCTATACTCACTATCTCTATCTTGTCTGTAAGGCCTAAGTCTGCCAATGCTTTATACGCAAAGGAGAGCTGCCCTTTCCCTCCATCTATAAGGATAAGTTGAGGCAGTTCTCCCCCCTCTTGTAATAATCTGGAATAGCGTCTGTACACAACTTCATACATAGATGCAAAATCATTTGCCCCCACTACTGTTTTTATCTTAAAATGTCTGTAATCTTTCTTGGATGGTTTGCCGTTCTTAAATACCACGCAAGAAGCTACAGGATTGGTGCCCTGTATGTTAGAGTTGTCGAAACATTCTATGTGATATGGCAGATGTTTTAATTTAAGATCCTCCTTTAACCGTTGCAGTCTGTTGGTATCTGCCTCCTGAGGGTTCTTTATCTCCTCCTGCTTAAGCCTTTCAAATTTAAAGGCATTGGCGTTTTTTGTACTCAAATCCAACAGGGCGGCTTTGTCCCCTTTTAAGGGGACCCTGAACCTCTCTGAAATCTCCATATCCAACGGCATAAATGGTACCAATATCTCTGCACACGCTGCCTGTGAAAGGAAATTGGCCGGTAGCTGAGCTGAAATATTCTTCCCTTGCCAAAGCATCTTGTATGCCTCCATTATAAAACGGGAGAGTACCTCTGCCTGCTCCTCCTCTACCCCCAATCTGAACTCCATGTTAAAGGTTTCAACTATACAGCCTCCATTGATTCTCATAAAGTTGCCAAATGCACTCCCCCTCTCGGAGACAATGGAAAAGAGGTCGAGGTTGTTTATAGAGGGGTGTACTATAAGCGATTTGCTGTAGTGACTGCGTAAAAGGGTTATCTTCTCCTTATACTCCATGGCTGTTTCAAACTCCAATGCAGCGGAGGCTTCTTCCATCTTTCCCTTAAACTGCTTTATAAGATATGCACTGTTGCCTTTAAGTATCTCTTTAACATCCTCTATCCAGCTGTCATACTGTTGATTGGAAACATACCCCACACAAGGGGCACAGCATTTTTTAATATGGTAGTTAAGACATGGCTTAAACTTTTTCTGCTCTATACCCTGCCGCGAAAGTTGCAGGTTGCAGTCTCTTAACGGAAAAAGAGATGTTATCAGCTTTATTATCTCTTTTGCGTGCATTACAGAGCTGTACGGCCCAAAATATTGCGATCCGTCCTTTATAAAACGTCTTGTAAGGATAATCTTTGGAAAAGGTTCGTTTTTTATGGCAATCCACGGATAGCCTTTGCTGTCTTTGAGCAGGATATTGTATTTGGGCTTGTACTGCTTTATAAGATTGTTCTCTAACAGAAAAGCATCCTCCTCTGTCTCTACCACCGTATGGGCAACATCTGCAATCTTGCTTACCAACATCTTGGTCTTCACCGGTTTCTTATCTACAGCCACAAAGTAAGATGAGACCCTTTTATGCAGATCTTTTGCCTTGCCAATATATATGACTACACCGGCATTGTCATAAAACCGGTACACTCCCGGAGAGTGCGGCAGCAGTGCCACTTTGTTTCTAACATCCATATTTATTATATTTGCCCTTTACAGAAATCTAAGATATTACTACTATGAGCAATACAAAATTAGTTAATAATTCTCAAGTTAAGAATGCCCTTAAGGTGAACGGAATTGCGGGGGATATTATTGCGCGTCTTGCAATGCAGGTAACAGGGCTTAACAAGATGAACCACATTTACCGCAGTATAGGTCATTATCAGGGGGTTGAGTTTGCTCAAAAACTTATGGAGTATCTGAATATCGAATGTGATTTTATTCCCGATGAATTAAAGAACATTCCTGCAAACGAGCCGGTAATACTTGTTTCAAACCACCCTTTTGGTGCAATTGACGGCATTATGATGCTTGCAGTTATTGGCAAGTTAAGGCCTGATTTAAAGATTCTTACCAATTTCCTGCTCTCGTACGTTCCAAATCTTAGCAGTCATTTTCTTCCGGTTAATCCTTTTACAGACAGGCCGGGGTTAAAAAGCAGCCTCAAAGGGCTGAAATTGGCCAAAGAGACCTTGGCAGAGGGGGGAATACTTGGGCTGTATCCATCGGGAGAGGTATCATCAAGCAGAAACAGGGAGAAGGTTGTAAAGGATATTCCATGGCAGCCATCTATAATAAAGCTCATACGTAATGCAGGGGTGCCTGTTATCCCTGTCTATTTCCATGGGGAAAATTCTAAGTTTTTCCATTTTATTGGTAAGGTGCATCCAATGTTAAGAACGGTGAGGTTGCCGCATGAGTTGGCCAACAAGCACAACAAGAGAATCTCTATGCGTATTGGGAAGCCTGTTTCGGTGTCGGAGATTGCAGAATATACCTCGGATGCAGAGCTTGGGGCGTATCTGTATAACCGTACATACGCTTTGGAATCTGAGGTATGCGGCACAAAAAACAGGGAGAAAGAGGTTAAGACAGAGTACACAGAACCTGTTGCCCAACCGTTGGATAGGGGGTTACTCGTAGAGGAGTTAGCCGCACTAAGTTCCCGCAAACTGTTTGAGATGGCAGATTATGAGTGCTATCTGTGCGATTCGGCTGAGATTCCTAACATGATGCACGAGCTTGGACGATTAAGGGAGGAGACCTTTAGGGCTGTTGGAGAGGGGACAAACAAAGCATTAGACACAGATGACTATGATACATACTACAAGCAGATGTTCTTATGGAACAGGGCCACTTGCGAACTTGTTGGGGCGTACAGGCTTGGGCTTGGAGATGAGATCTATGCAGAGAAGGGGATAAAAGGGTTCTATACAGACACCCTGTTCAGATACAAACAGCGGATGAGCTACTACCTTAGCCACTCCATTGAGTTGGGACGCTCGTTTGTTGTTGTAAAGTACCAGAAGGAGGCCCTGCCTCTCATGCTGCTTATAAAGGGGATACTGTACACCGTTATGCGTTATCCTAACATTGGGTATCTTATAGGGCCGGCAAGTATAAGTGCCTCATATCCTCTGTTTTACCGTAGTATGATGGTATATTATCTTACAAACAGGCAGTCTTTGTGGGAGCTTAAACATAATGTGAGGCCCATACATCCGTTTAAAGAGGAGTTCTACAGGGTAAACCCAACGGATTTGCTGTATGGCAAGATGGATTCGTTGGAGAAGTTTGACCGATTTATCTTTAAATTGAGCGATGGCAGATACAGATTGCCTACCCTGCTTAAGAGATATATTAAGATGAATGCAAAAATCATTGATTTTAATGTAGATCCCGATTTCAACTACAGCTTGGACGGTCTTATTATGCTTAACCTATCTGAGATTCCGAGATTGGAGATAGAGCTGCTTTCAAAGGAGTTTGCAGACAAGTCCGAGATATACCGCAGGTTTGATATTATGGATTAGGGGACAGGGTCGTACCCACTGCCTCCCCACGGATGGCATCTTAATACTCTGCGCACAGAGAGATACAGCCCTTTAAAAGGGCCGTATTTTTTTAATGCCTCTATTGCATATTGCGAACAGGTGGGGGTAAACCTGCAGGTAGGGGGTTTAAGGGGGGATATGCAGATCTGATAGAACCGCACAAGCACAAGAAACGGGAACGATGCTACCGCCCTCCAGTTAATTCTCTTCATTTACCTCCTCCTTTATTTTTTGCAGAATACCACAGACAGCTTTCTCAATTGCCATGTATGGCAACTCTGTTTTTGCAACATATACAAACAGTATGTTAACATGTTTGCCCAAACCTAAGGTTATCAGCTGTTTGTTGGTTCTGTATGCCTCTCTTATCCTGCGCTTTAACAGGTTCCTCATAACAGCCCTCTTAAAGTTCCTTTTTGGAACCGACACCATTATCCGCACTGCATAACCCTCTGTCTCTACAGGCTTGTCCTCTTTATATGCAGAATAGATAGCCTTAAAAGGGAAACCAAAAATTGATTTCCCTTTTAAAAGCAGTTCACTTATCTCTTTCCGCAATTTAAGCCGTTCCTGTTTAGACAGAGAATATGTTTTCATTGCTAAAGGTTTTTGTCCGAAGCGAGATACAGGTCCAATGCCTTGGCCACAGAGGGAGCCTCCGGTGTTGGGGCAAGTATCTGCGGATTAATCTTTACTGTTTTAAGAGCCTTCAGACTCGCCGGCCCGAATGCCGCAAAACGAATCTGTTGTGGTGTAAAGTTAGGATAATTTTCGAATATAGACTTAACATCCTGCGGTGTATAGACCACTATTATATCATATTTGTGCAGATCTATCTGTGTAAGATCAGATATTATGGTCTTTACAAATGCCGCACTGCCAAATTTGTATTTTGTTTTGGCAAACAGCTTGTGCAAGTCTGTTTTCTGGTTCTCAGTAGAGGCAATAAGGAATCTCTCCTCCTTATGCTTGTTCCCAATAAGCTCCGGTATAGAGGCAATTGTTCCGTTTCCAAAGAATATCTTTCTTTTTCTGTAAACAATGTGTTTCTGCAGATAGACTGCAATAGACTCGGAGGTACAGAAATACTTCATATCTTCTGGAACAGTTATCCTAAGCTCCTCGCAAAGTTTAAAGAAGGCATCTATTGTGGTTTTTGATGTAAACACAATAGCAGAAAAATCCAATATATTTATCTTCTGTGCCCTAAACTCCTTTGCACTTAGGGTTTCTACCTTAAAGAAAGGCATAAACTCTATATTGACTCCATACTTTGATATTAAGTCTGTATATGGGGCAGGTGTAGCAGGTACCGGTTGCGATATTAGAATATTAGTTATACCCATAGAGTACGTTAATTTTGTAATACTATCTTCACCAAGACAATCAATGGTAATAATTCAAGGGTGCAAAGATACAAAAAAAAGAAAATCTGTTGCCAAATTTGATTGCCTTCAATTACCCCGTTTGGCTCTGTACCCCTCCTTGGTTAAAATCTCTGTTATCTTGTCTCTCAAATCGCCCTGGATAAGAATAACCCCCTCTTTTGCAGTGCCTCCCACTCCGCATTTGGTTTTAAGAAATCTCGACAACTCCTGCAGATCTTCTTCTGCCCCAACAAACCCCTCAACGGTTGTCATCTGTTTGCCGGCACGCCCTTTCTTGTCTAATCTTACAGTAAGTTTCTGTTTGCAGGGGGGAAGGGTCTCTGTAATCTCCTCCTCTCCCGTATTGTATTCATAATTGGGATTGGTAGAATATACCATTCCCAACCTGCTCTTCCAATCATTATTTGCCATAGCTTTTAAATTTTGAAAAGGGCAAAGATACGCACCTTTTATTTAAGTAATCATTTAAAAATCCCGAACATGCTGCTTCCGCTGCCGCTCATTGAGGCATATACGGCTCCTCTGTTGTAAAGGGATTGCTTGTACTCTGCCAGAACAGGATATTTGGCAAAGACCGTATGTTCAAAATCATTGAAGATGAGATTTTTCCACTCTTCTATTGGGGCTTTTACCAACTCTGTAAGGGGGCTGTTGTCTACAGGCTGTTCCTGCCAACAGTTGCGTGGTACTATCCCTCTGTAGGCATCGGCAGTTGAGACAAAAAGCGGTGGAAACAGAAATTCAAAACGGTATCCTTTGGGCAGAGAGAACTCTATTGGGGTAAGCAGTTCCCCTCTCCCCTCCCCAAGCATTGGGGTATTCTCTATGAAGAACGGACAGTCGCTGCCAAGTTGCAGAGACAGCTCTTTCAGATGATTGTTAGAGAGACCGCATTCATAGATGCTATTAATGGTTTTAAGGGTAAATGAGGCATCTGCAGAACCCCCTCCAAGCCCTGCCCCCACGGGAATCTGTTTATGTAGATGTATATAAACAGGGGGTAGCTTGCCCTCTGTTGCCTCGTCTATTGTGTTATAAGCCTTTATGCAAAGGTTGTCTGCCGGATTGCCGGCCTCTATCCCTGTCTGCCTGAACAGCACCTTGCCACACCGGATTATATCTTTGCCCTGCTCCCCCTCCAAATGACAATTGTCTGAGATTTCGAGAATATCCGTCAGCGTGGGTACAGGAAGAAAGAGAGTCTCTATATTATGAAACCCATCCTCCCTCTTGCCGAGCACCTTAAGCCCTATATTTAGCTTTGCGTTAGGATATACTACTCTGTTCATATTCTATTAAAACATTTTAGACTTCGTCTACAATCACTGCGCCTCGGCATAGCCCAAATAAATTTTGCCTCTGCTCTCGGCTTAATCGTTTATTTTAGACTTCGTCTACAATCACTGCGCCTCGGCATAGCCCAAATAAATTTTGCCTCTGCTCTCGGCTTAATCGTTTATTTTAGTTAGATAAGTTCAAGGCGTGCGCAAATCTCTTTCTCTAATTTAAAATGTAATTAAATTGAGCTATTTTTAGGCATGCGAAATTCTGAGTACCGGAGTTTACTGTAGTAAATGAGGAACGAAGAATGAGCAATAACACCAAAATAGCCAATTTAATTGCATTTTAACCGCATTTGGAATACCCACAATTCATACACACCAAACACCCCTCCTGATAAACAAGGTTGCTGGAATTACATTTAGAGCAACGTTTGCCGGTATCATCTTTGGTGCCGTCAGGAATGTAACGTTTGAGAGAACGTTCAACTCCGTTTTTCCAGGTGTTGATGGTTTCGTTGTCTAATTGAAGCCCGTTTATGAGGTTTATAACATCTGTTATAGGCATGCCGTGGCGCAGCACTCCGGAGATGAGTTTTGCATAATTCCAGTATTCTTTGTTAAACATGTGGGATATGCCGCCAACAATGTTGGTGTAGCCGTATTTGTCTGTGTATTGGAAATCGTAGCGACTACGTCCGGTTTTTATATCTCTCTCTTTTACTATGAAGCCTTTCTCAACAGATTTGGGGATATTGCGGCTGTCGTCATCTACGAGACCTGTAAAAATCTCGTATGGAGCGCCGTTCATTTTACCTACAAGAGCCATCCATTGTTCATTGCCGTTTTTAAAGTGAATGACATCTGCCTCTAACGATTTAGGACGTTCTTTTGGCTTTATGGCTGCGGTTGAGGTTTCTTTGTTCTCTTTTGCAGAGACAAGGACACCTGCTCGTGAACCGTCTCTGTAAACTGTAACGCCTTTACATCCAACCTCCCATGCTGTTTTATAGACATCTGCAACCAACTCCTCTGTAACTGAGTTTGGCAGGTTTACGGTAACACTTATTGAGTGGTCTACCCATTTCTGAATACTGCCTTGCATCTTTACCTTTGCAATCCAGTCTATATCGTTAGATGTTGCCTTGTAATATGGTGATTTTTTAACAAGACTCTCTATCTCCTTTACAGGGAGAGATTTTACATTCTCCACAGAGTAGCCGTTAACTCTGCACCATTCGAGGAATTTGTGATGGAACACATAATACTCCTCCCAACAATCTCCAACATCATCTCTAAAGGTTATTACGGCATTCTTGTCGTTTGGATTAACCTTTCTTCTCCTAATGTAGAATGGCAGGAACACAGGTTCTATTCCCGATGTGGTCTGTGTCATAAGACTGGTTGTTCCGGTAGGGGCAATGGTTAGCATGGAGATATTCCTCCTGCCATATTTTACCATCTGCTCATAGAGAGCTGGTTCTGCCTCTTTTATTCTGTCTATCATTGGGTTGTGCTTCTCTCTTTCTGCACTGAAGATAGGAAAGGCTCCACGCTCCTTTGCCATTGTAACAGATGATCTGTATGCCTCAACAGCCAAGTTTTTCTGAACATTTACAGAGAAATCTATTGCCTTGTCCGACCCGTATCTGAGCCCAAGTGCAGCAAGCATATCCCCCTCTGCCGTTATTCCAAGGCCTGTTCTTCTGCCCTCCAAGCCCTTCTGTCTAATCTTCTCCCAAAGCTCTCTCTCAACCCTTTTTATATCTGCATCTTCAGGATCTGAACCGACCTTTGCAAGAATGGCGTCTACTTTCTCTATCTCAAGGTCTATGAGGTCATCCATCAGTCTCATTGCCTTGTGGACATGGTCATGGAACAGCTCCATATCAAATGAGGCCTCTTTTGTAAACGGATTCTTAACGTACGAATAAAGGTTTATTGCTATAAGACGGCATGAATCGTAAGGGCACAACGGTATCTCTCCGCATGGATTTGTACTTACGGTCTTGTAGCCCAAATCTGCGTAACAGTCTGGTATAGATTCCCTTATAACCGTGTCCCAAAACAGTACTCCCGGCTCTGCAGATTTCCATGCGTTATGGATTATCTTTTTCCACAGTTTCTGTGCGTTTATGTTCTTTACAACCTTTGGATTTTGGGAATCTATAGGGTACTGCTGTACATACTCCTCTCCGTTTAGGGCTGCTTTCATAAACGCATCATCTATCTTTACAGAGACATTGGCCCCTGTTACCTTGCCCTGCTCCATCTTTGCATCTATAAAGCTCTCTGCATCGGGATGTTTAATGGAGATTGAAAGCATAAGCGCACCTCTTCTGCCATCTTGCGCAACCTCTCTTGTAGAGTTTGAATATCTCTCCATAAACGGCACTATTCCGGTAGAGGTAAGGGCGCTGTTGAGTACTGCGCTTCCTGCCGGCCTGATGTCTGACATGTCATGCCCTACACCACCCCTCCTTTTCATAAGCTGCACCTGCTCCTCATCCATTTTTAGGATTCCGCCGTAGGAGTCGGCAGGTTTGGCTGTGCCTATGACAAAACAGTTGGAGAGGGAGGCTACCTGAAAGTTGTTTCCCATTCCTGTCATAGGGCCTCCTTGCGGAACTATATATTTGAACTCCTTTAGAAGATTGTAAATCTCATCTTCCGACATGGGGTTTGGATATTTCTTCTCTATCCTGGCAAACTCGCGAGCTAATCTGTGGTGCATATCATCGGGAGATTTTTCATACAGATTCCCAAATGAATCTTTCATGGCATATTTGTTAATCCATACCTGTGCGGCCAATTCATCTCCCTTAAAGTACTTAATGCTCTCGTCTAAAGCTTCTTTGTGCGTATATGTTGTCATAATATAATAGGATTTTGAACCTGCAAGATACTTTTTTTTGCACCTTGCAGGTCATTTGTCCTGTTTTATTTTTCAACAAAATATTAACAACAGTGGGTACTGCAGTTTGAGCATTTTGAGAATTCTCCTCTGAGGCGTTTTTCAACGAGGTCTGTGAGCCGTGTCCTTAACTGCTCGTTTGATATTTTATCCAATACGGCCTGGGCAAATGCCTGTTGCTGCAACAATATTGCTTCATTCAGTTCTATCCCTCTCGACCGCATGTAGAACAGCTCGTTTTCATCTAATCTTCCAACGGTTGCGCCATGGGAGCATTTTACATCGTCTGCGTAAATCTCCAGATGCGGCTCTGTAAATGCTTTTGCGGTCTCAGATGCTAAAATGTTATTGTTTGCCTGATACGCCTCTGTCTTTTGTGCATCCTTGGCTACATAGACCGTTCCGTTGAAATGGGATACGGAGTTCCCCTCCAACACCCCTTTAAACAGCTGGCTGCTATGGCATTCCCCTATGTTATGGGATACATTCACCTCTGTTATAATCCTCTGCTCCCCATCTCCAAAATAGAGACCGTTGAGAGAGGCCTCGCCCCCTTTGCCGTTAAGGTTAACAGATACTTTGTTCTCTATAACCCCTCCGTGCAGGGAGATAAGATACAGCCTTAACCGCGAGCTTCTGCCCATATCTACTCTCATCACGGCAGAATGGCTTGCCTTATTGTGTTCGTTCTGCATGATAATCAGATCTAACATTGCATCCTCTCCAACCGCAATGTTAATGTTTTCTGCCGTCTCAAACGGTGCCTCAGACAATGTATGTGCACAATAGAGCAATTTGGCAGCTCCCCCCTTTCCTATATTAATGTTAACATTGTAGTCTACATTCTTTGCCGTGGGGTCTCTCCTTACAGCTATAACCTGGGTAAGCATCTTCTCAACAACACCTGCAGGGGTCTCTATCTTTAAACCCTTTTTGCCATCGCAAATGCCATCTATAATGAACCTTTGCAGGGTATTTTCAAACGGTACCCTGCATCTGAAATCCTCCTTAATCTGCTTATCGGTAGGAACAAACACCAAATCTTTGTATTTATTATCCATATTTTCTATTTTTTCTTCCCTGCAATCACTGTCTTGTAACCAAGTTTATAGCTTTTATACAGCCTCCTCTATGAGCCAGTCGTAACCCCGTTTCTCTACCTCCAAAGCCAGCTCTTTGCCGGCAGTCTTTATTATCCGGCCTTTGTAGAGTACGTGTACTATGTTGGGAACTATATAATCTAACAGCCTCTGGTAGTGGGTAATGACTATAGATGCATTGTTGGGTGTCTTTAGCTTGTTTACCCCGTTGGCTACAATCCTAAGGGCATCTACATCCAAACCGCTGTCTGTCTCATCCAATATTGCAAGGGTGGGATTGAGCATAGCCATCTGGAATATCTCGTTGCGCTTCTTCTCTCCACCCGAAAAGCCTACATTTACCCCTCTCGATGAGAAAGCGGGGTCCATATCAACTATGGCCATCTTCTCTCTCATAAGTTTAAGATACTCTGCTGCGGTTAAGGGTGGTAGTTTATGATATTTCCTATGCTCGTTTACAGCTGCTCTCATAAAATTCACATTGGTAACGCCCGGTATCTCAACGGGATACTGGAACCCCAAGAAGATGCCGGCCCATGATCTCTCCTCGGGAGAGAGCTTTAACAGATCCTCTCCGTTGAATGTTACAGAACCTCCTGTTACCTCGTAGTTCTCTTTTCCGGCAAGTACCGCAGAGAGGGTGCTTTTTCCCGATCCGTTGGGTCCCATTATTGCGTGAACCTCCCCTCTGTTGATTGTAAGGTTTATCCCTTTCAAAATCTCTTTACCGTTTATGCTTGCGTGCAAGTCTCTTATCTCTAACAAACTCATATATAATATTTTATTTTTCTCTAACAGTTTCTAAATACTCTTTGCGCCAGATAAAGAACCCCATAAAGGCCAATACTATATATCCGGCGCATACAAACGGCAAGAATGCCAATCCTGCCTTAACATACAGTATGATATTGGTTGTGTTTACTATGAGCCATGCCCCCCAGCAATCTAATTTCTTCTGTGCGGAAAGGAGCTGCGCCAACAGGATGAATCCTGTAACCATTGCATCTAAATAGGGTGTTCTGGCCATTGGGAACGTGTTTGGCCACAACAGGTTAAGTTTACTTAAAAAGAATCCCCATGCCAACGTAAAAACAGCTATGGCAAGCAGGTAGATTACCCTCTGCCTGTTTGTAAGGAGTGTTACCTTTAACAATTTACGGCTGTTCTCCTCCTCTTTTTTGGGATGTGTCCACCGCCAGTGCCCAAAAAGGTTTATTATAAAGGAGACCGGCTGCAGCAGCATACTGGAATAGAGGTGTTTCTGTAAAAACATGAGAAACAGCAGAATGTTGTACAGGTACCCTACCCAGAAGTTAAGTACCCTGCCTCTTGTTGCCAAAAAGACACAGCCCAGGCCGGCAACCACTCCAAAAAATTCGAGGTAGCTGACCCCCTGCCCTGCTATGCTGAAAAATATATTCTCTATACTGAACATTTTCTAAACCTGTAATTTTCCTGTGCCAAATTTATCGGGAAGCAAAGGCTAACCAATAGAGCCTTCGAGCGTTACCTGTAGGAGCTTCTGCGCCTCAACCGCAAACTCCATTGGCAGTTTGTTAAGGACCTCTTTTGCATATCCGTTAACAATAAGCCCCACAGCATCCTCTGCCGTAATACCTCTCTGGCGGCAGTAGAACAGCTGATCCTCCCCTATCTTTGAGGTTGTGGCCTCATGCTCAACCACCGCGCTTGGGTTGTCGGACTCTATGTATGGAAAGGTGTGAGCTCCGCATTTGTCTCCAAGCAACAGGCTGTCGCACTGGGAGTAGTTTCTTGCATTCTCTGCATTTGGCGATACCTTAACCAAGCCTCTGTAGCTGTTCTGGCTATATCCGGCAGAGATACCTTTGCTAACAATGCGGCTGCGTGTGTTCTTGCCAAGATGTATCATCTTTGTACCTGTGTCTGCCTGCTGGTAGTTGTTGGTAACGGCCACAGAGTAGAACTCTGAAACCGAGTTGTCTCCCTTTAGTATTGTACTTGGGTATTTCCATGTAATTGCAGAGCCTGTCTCAACCTGCGCCCAGAAAAGACGGCTGTTCTCCCCCTTGCAGATACCGCGCTTTGTAACAAAGTTATAGATACCCCCTCTGCCCTGTTTGTCTCCCGGATACCAGTTCTGAACGGTTGAATACTTGACCTCTGCATCTCTCAGCACCACAATCTCAACCACAGCGGCATGCAGCTGGTTCTCATCTCTTTGAGGAGCGGTACACCCCTCAAGGTAGCTTACATAAGACCCCTCGTCTGCAACAATGAGGGTTCTCTCAAACTGTCCTGTCCCTTTTGCGTTTATCCTAAAGTATGAGGACAGCTCCATTGGGCATCTTGTCCCTTTTGGAATATAGCAGAACGACCCGTCTGAAAAGACAGCGGAGTTGAGTGCGGAGAAGAAGTTATCGTTGTATGGCACAACGCTCCCCAAATATTTTCTAACAAGATCCGGGTAATCTCTAACCGCCTCTGAGAATGAGCAGAATATAACCCCCTTTTCTGCTAAAGTCTCTCTGAATGTGGTCTTTACAGATACGCTGTCGAACACTGCGTCTACCGCCACTCCCCCAAGTACGTTTCGTTCATGGAGAGGAATGCCAAGTTTGTCAAAGGTTGCCTCCAATTCCGGGTCTATCTCTTTACCCTCCTTCTTTGCCGCAGGTGCTGCATAATATATAATGTCTTGATAATCAATATTGGGTATATTCAGATGTGCCCAAGTGGGCATGGTCATTGTTACCCACTTCCTGTATGCTTTGAGCCTGAACTCTAACAACCATTCCGGTTCGCCCTTCTTTGCCGATATGAGACGAACAATATCCTCGTTAAGCCCCTTTGGTATAAACTCCTGATATACATTGGTTTCAAAACCATGTTCATACTCGGCATTGGCAATATCTTCAATTAAATTATTATTTTTGCTCATAGTGACGCAAAGTTAATATTTTTGTAAAAATTTTATGATATGGAGGCTGCAAATAGCAACAATGGCAATAAAGACAATCAGAAACGGACAAAGATAGAGAGCATAGGGAAAATAAATCTTCTTAACCGGCTGTTTAAAGATACAGGTTATACCAATTCCCCAACATTCAACTATTCAGACAGTACCAAGTGCTATCTTACAACACAGGCTATTATGTTAGAGGGGATAGATTTTGACTTGGTCTATACTCCTCTTAAACATTTGGGGTATAAGGCGGTGCTCCTTGCAATAGGCAATCTGTATGCCTCCTGTTACGTCCCCGTGGGTTTGTCTGTAACCCTTGCGTTGTCTAACAGGTTTGTAGCGGAAAATATTGTGGAACTCTGGACAGGGATGCTTGCTGCGGCAAAAGAGCACAAGATAAGGAATCTCTCGTTAGAGCTTACCGCCTCTATTAACGGCCTCTCTATCTGTATGTCTGCCATTGGGGAGCAGGATGCCGATATTGTTAACTCTCTCCCTACTCCATGCAGCAGCTCTCTTTTGTGTCTTACAGGCAATGTGGGGGCAGCCTATATGGGGTTGCATGTGCTCGAAAGAGAAAAGATTGCATTCAACAAGATTCCTGCGGAGAGGATTGCGGAATACAGCCAGCCCGATTTAAGCAGATACAAATATATTCTTTCTCAATATCTTAGTCCCGATATTAATCCAAAGACATTAGAGCAATTCAGGGAGGTCTCTTTGTGGCCGGCAGGGGGGATATTCATTACCAAAGGACTTGCCGCAGCTGTTAAGGAGCTGTGCCAAAAATATGGATTTGGGGCAAGGGTATATTTGGAGAAGATTCCTATTGCAATGCAGACTTTTGATTTTGCCAAGGAGATTGGGGTAGATGCCACAACGGCTGCGCTTAACGGGGGCGATGACTACAAGTTTCTGTTTGTTGTTCCGCTAAGCGAGCATGAGAGGTTCCACAAGGAGTTTCCCAACGTAGATATAATAGGTCATTTTACCGCAAGCGATGCCGGTGAATACCTTGTTACCCCGGAGGGGACTACCCTCGAACTCCGCGCCCAAGGGTGGTAGGGGCTACAGGCTTACCTCTTTTTCTACTGAGTACTCTAAGTTGTTGTGGTCCAGGTAGTCTAACAGATTGTTGTTTACATCTACCTTGAGTTTGCGCGAGAAGAAGTCTGCCGTAAGCTGTTTTTCGTAATCTACTATTTTAAGGGACAGCATTTTATGTCCCTTGTTTCTTTTTAGCTCCTTTACAAACCCCTTTCTAAACTCCTCTGTAAGTTTATGAACCGGAATGTTTATGGTAAAGGATTTAATGAAGTCATCTTTGGTGTTTGCCAAAAGCACCATCCTCTTTATTTTCAGCTCGCAATCAAGCTGCTGCGGTTTCTCCTCCTCTCCCTTTTTGGTTTCGTCATCCTTTTTGGCAAAATATTTTGGAGTAATCCTGCATTTCATGAAGACGGCATTACCATCCTCCAAAAACGGCATAAATGTCTCATAATCTTTGCCGAACAGCCTGAAATTCACACTCCCGTTAAAATCCTCTATAGTAAAATCGGCCCACGGCTTTCCGTTCTTCTGTGAGAACTTTTTTGATACCCCTGTAATAAGACCCCCTAACAGAAGGTCTTTATTCTGAAGCTCTGTATTTACCGAGGCATCCTTTGTCATCTGTTCGGCCTCTGTAAGAGAGGCTGTTGTAAAGTTGTCAAGTTCAAACTTAAACATATCTAACGGATGGGCAGACAGATACATTCCAACAAGCTCTTTCTCCTTTTTAAGGAACTCTAACTTGTTGTATTCTCCGGGAACAGGAATTTCCGGAGGGACAGGTTTAAACTCCTCTACATCTCCAAAGAGGGAGTTGCCCATATTCACTGCATCTGTCTGCACTTTTACTCCATACCTGCAAAGGGCGTCTATGAACTGCTCCTCCTTGTTGTTGAGCTTAAAGAACTGGTCTCTGTTGATTCCCTCGAATGAATCAAAGGCTCCGGCATACACAAGCGATTCAACTGTCTTTCTGTTTATTGTGCCGGCACCGGCTGCCCTCTCTATAAAGTCGAATATATCTTTGTAAGGGACGTTCTCCCGTCCTTTAACAATACTGTCCACTACGTTAGACCCTACCCCTTTTACTCCCGCCATACCAAAACGTATCTCCCCCTTTCTGTTAACTGTAAATCGCAGGTCAGATTCATTTACATCGGGACCAAGTACTGCTATACCCATCCTTCTGCACTCATCCATCAGCTTGGTTATCTCATCCATATTGTTGAGGTTCCTGCTGAGGTTGGCTGCCATGAACTCGGCCGGATAGTTGGCCTTCATGTAGCCTGTCTGATACGCCACCCATGCGTAACAGGTTGCATGGGATTTGTTGAATGCGTATTGCGCAAATGCTGTCCAGTCTTTCCATATCTTCTCCAATATCTCCTTGGGATGCCCGTTTGCCACTCCTCCCTCAAAGAACTTGGCTCTAAGTTCCATCATTTTGTCTATGAGCTTTTTACCCATAGCTTTTCTCAATCCGTCTGCCTGCCCTTTGGTAAAGTTTGCGAGTTTTTGGGATAGCAGCATCACCTGCTCCTGATATACTGTTACTCCGTATGTGTTGGAGAGGATGCTCTCCATATCGGGAAGGTCATATTCTATCTTCTGCTCCCCCTTTTTACGGGCTACAAAATCTGGGATATAGTCCATTGGGCCGGGGCGGTAGAGGGCGTTCATGGCTATGAGATCCTCAAATCTGTTTGGCTGCAGCTCCCTTAGCCATTTCTGCATGCCGGGGCTTTCAAACTGGAACACGGCCACTGTATCTCCACGGCTAAAGAGGTCAAAGGTTGCTTTGTCGTCTATTGGGATTGCCTCTATGTCTATATCTATGCCTCTGTGTTTCTTTACGTTGCTTACGGCTTCCTTTAGAATGGAGAGGGTTCTTAACCCAAGAAAATCCATCTTTAGCATCCCTACATCCTCTATAAAGCTCCCCTCGTATTGGGAAACCCACATATCCTCCCCTGTCTCCTTGTCTTTTGCTATGCAGATTGGGATATGCTTGGTTAGGTTGTCTCTGCCTATTATAATGGCGCAGGCATGAACTCCTGTGTTTCTTACCGTTCCCTCTAACTTTTCTGCATACTCCAAGGTCTCGTGAACTCCCGGTATGGGAGAGGATTCGTATGCCTGATGCATCTCCGGTATTAACTTAATGCAGTTTTCTACTGTAACTTTTACCTTTTTCTCCTCTGTGCCTACTACATTGCCGTTCTCATCTTTCTTCTCAACCTTGTCTGGTGGGAATGAATCAGGGATAAGTTTTGTTAGCCTGTCGCTTTCTGCCAACGGTACGTTCTGTATTCTGGCTATATCTTTTATGGCGCTTTTGGTTGCCATTGTTCCAAAGGTAACAACGTGAGATACATGATCTTTGCCGTATTTCTCCTCTACATATTTGAGTACTGTTCCGCGCCCTTCGTCGTCAAAGTCTATGTCTATATCGGGCATGGAGATTCTGTCGGGATTAAGGAAACGCTCAAACAGCAAATCATATTTGATTGGGTCTAAATTGGTAATACCCAAGCAATAGGCTACTACCGAACCTGCTGCCGAACCTCTGCCGGGGCCTACCCATACCCCCATTTCTCGTGCCGCCTTTATAAAGTCTTGTACTATAAGGAAGTAATCGGGAAATCCCATCTTCTTTATTGTAGCCAACTCAAAATCTATCCTTTCTTGCGTTGCGTTGTCTATTGTCTTGTAGCGCCTCTCTGCCCCCTCATAAACCAAATCATGCAGATAATCGTTTGAGTCTGTGTATTTTTTGGGTATTGGGAAAAGGGGCAGAACGTGCCCTTTGTCTATTGTGTAGCGTTCTACCTTCTCTACAATCTCCATTGTGTTCTCCAACGCCTCTAAATGATCTGGAAAAAGAGCCTGCATCTCCTCTGTTGTCTTCATATACTCCTGCTGGGTATATTTCAACCGTTTTGGAGCATCAAAGTTTACGTTGGTGGTGAGGCAGATTAGACGGTCGTGTGCAGGGCCGTCCTCTTTGTTGGTAAAGTGAACGTCATTTGTTGCTATTACTTTAATGCCTAACTCTTTAGACATTTTAAATATCTCTGCGTTAACCTTTTGCTGCTGCGGATATGCCTCTTCGTTATAACCGGGCAGCTCTGTTTTATGGAGCATGACCTCAAGGTAATAGTCCTCTCCAAAAAGGTTCTTGTACCATTTTGCAGTGTTGTAGGCCGCCTCTATATTCCCCTCTTTAATGAATTGGGGTATCTCGCCGCCTAAACAGGCAGATGAACAGATGATGTTGTTGTGATATTTTTCCAATATCTCGTGGTCTATCTTGGGTTTGTAGTAGAACCCCTCTGTCCAGCCTGTGGATACTATCTTTACAAGGTTGTAATAGCCCTCTAAGTTTTTGGCCAAAAGGATAAGGTGGTTTGCACTTTGATCCTCTTTTCCTCTTTTTGAAAAACGCCCCTCCGGATTAACATACACTTCACAGCCTACTATGGGTTTAATATCGGGAAATTCTTTTGCAACCTTAAAGAACTCCTTAACCCCAAACATATTACCATGATCTGTAATGGCAAGTGCGGGCTGACCATTAGCCTGCACTTTTTTAAAATGTGATTTTATAGAGGATGCGCCATCCAATATAGAATAATATGTATGTACGTGCAGATGAGCAAATTGCATAGATGTAAAGTTTTTGTGTCCTCTACAAAAATACAATAATTCCCGTATGTTTTAAAGTTTATAGTGCGCTTTATCCGCTTTGGCATTGGCTTTGGCATTGGCTTTGGTGGACAGGGAAGGTCAAACCTTTTTTAGTGAAGGTCAAGGGAAGACCAATTTTAGGTTTAAAAATCACTTATAATTAGCCAAATCGCCAAAATTTTATGCGATTTGGCTAATTATGTGAGTTGTTTTTGCTATATTTGTAGTGAAAAATCTATTGTTATGATAATCGGAAGAAAAGAAGAGCAGAAAATATTGCTTTCGGCAGTACAGTCGGAATATGCGGAATTCATAGCAGTCTATGGCCGCAGGCGAGTAGGTAAGACGTATCTAATTCGTGAAACATTTGGCTATAAGTTTACATTCCAACATACCGGTCTGGCCAATGCCAAGACAAAAGATCAGCTGTTCAGTTTTGCCATTTCACTTCGTGATGCCGGATACGACGATTGCCCAATACCACAATCATGGCTGGAGGCATTCAGCCTGTTATCTCATTTACTGAAGAATTCGACAGATGAGAAAAAATTAATCTTCCTTGACGAACTTCCATGGATGGATACTCCTCGTTCAAATTTCATCTCTGCCTTTGAACATTTCTGGAATGGATGGGCATCGGCCAGAAAGGATATAGTTCTGATTATTTGTGGTTCTGCCACATCATGGATTATCAACAAAGTGATTAACGACCATGGCGGACTTCATAACCGAGTTACACAGCGTATAGCACTTCTGCCGTTTACTTTGCGTGAGTGTGAAATGTTTGCTAAAAACAGAGGTCTTGAAATGAACCGTTATCAAATTGCCGAATGTTATATGGTGTTGGGAGGCATACCTTTTTATTGGAGTATGCTTGAAAAGGAGCCCAGTCTTGCTCAAAACATTGATAAGATTTTCTTTACCAAGAATGGTAAATTGTCAAATGAGTTTAATCAACTCTATGCATCGTTATTTAGGTCACCGGAGCAATATATAGATGTCGTAACCGCTCTTGGCCGTAAAAAGGTTGGTATGGCTCGCGAGGAGATTATGACCGCAATCGACAAGCCGAGCAACGGTGCATTGAGTAAGGTGCTTGATGAGTTGGAATACTGCGGATTCATACGAAAATACAGTGGCTATGGCAAAAAGACAAAACAGGCAATCTATCAATTAGTCGATAACTATACACTCTTTTATTTCAAGTTTATCCGGCAAAACAAAAATAATGACGAGCATTTCTGGTCTATTTCTATAGATTCTGCAACGCATCGGGCATGGAGCGGTTTGGCTTTTGAGCGCCTGTGTATGGCTCACACACAGCAAATCAAGGCTGGATTGGGTATTTCAGGTGTATTGAGTAACATCTATTCATGGAGAAAAGAGGCAGATGAAAATGGCAAAGGAGCACAAATTGATTTGCTGATAGACCGCAATGACCAGGTGATAAATATCTGCGAGATGAAATACTCTTTGTCTGAGTTCACTATTGATGCTGATTACGAACGCGAGCTGCGTAACAAAAAAAGTGCGTTTATCGAGGCTACAAAAACACGCAAGGCTGTTCATCTTACTATGGTCACGACATATGGAGTCCGTCGGAACTCACACTCCGGGGTTGTACAAAGCGAGATAACATTAGAGGATTTATTTGCGTAGGAGATTGCCCCTACAAAGTTCTTTCGCAAAACATTTTATTGTTCCATCAAAAGTAATAGTTTAGGGAAGGTATACATATACACGCATTAAATAATTATAATTTAAGCACAGTAAAGTCCACAAACGGAAGCAAACAATTGCTGCAATTTGCGGACTTTTTTCTGCTGTCCAATCCCGAAAGAGGTGGAGATTCTATAGTTATTCGCCGGCATCGGACAATGTCTGCGCCAATGCCAATTCCAATGCCAATGCTATAAACTAACAAGGCTCTTCCCCGTCATTGCTTCAGGCTGCTTGATTCCCATAAGGGTTAAAATTGTAGGTGAAATATCTGCCAAGATGCCGTTCTTTACAGATTTTACATCGTTGTCTACTACAATGAACGGTACCGGATTAAGCGAGTGTGCCGTGTTAGGGGTGCCATCCTCATTTATCGCATGGTCTGCGTTGCCGTGGTCTGCCGTAATGAGCACGGTGTAGTTGTTCTTGCGCGCAACATCCACAACCTCCCCTGCCAATCTGTCTACTGTTTCAACTGCTTTTTCAATGGCGGTATAAACGCCTGTATGCCCAACCATATCGCCATTGGCAAAGTTAAGGATAATAAGATCCTCTTTCTGTGTATTGAGCACATCTATAAGTTTTTGGGCAACCTCAGGAGCACTCATCTCAGGTTTGAGATCGTATGTTTTAACCTTAGGGGAGTTTACCAATATTCTGTCTTCGTTGGCAAACGGGGTCTCCCTGCCTCCGTTAAAGAAGAATGTTACATGGGCGTATTTCTCTGTCTCCGCTATTCTCAGCTGTCTCTTTCCGGCTTCGGCTACCACCTCTCCAAGTGTCTGCCTAACATTCTCTTTGTTGAACAGTATCTTTATTCCGGTAAACTTGTCATCGTATGGTGTAAGACAGCAGTAATACAACGGCATTGTCTTCATCCCAAATTCAGGCATATCTGCCTGTGTAAGTACAGAGGTTATTTCTCGTGCCCTGTCGTTTCTGAAATTAAAGAAGACCACGGCATCCCCCTCTTTGAGCAGTCCTATAGGCTTTGAGTCCTCTACTATTGCAACCGGTTTTACAAACTCGTCTGTAATCTCCTCTTTGTAGGATGCTTCCATTGCCTCAACGGCAGAGGTAAAATATGCTCCTTTACCGTAGACGAGCAGGTCGTATGCCTCTTTTATCCTCTCCCATCTTTTGTCTCTGTCCATTGCGTAAAAACGGCCCACAACAGAGGCTATCTTTCCCGTGCTCTTCTGTATATGCGTCTGCAATGCCTCTATAAAGCCTTTACCGCTCTTGGGGTCTGTGTCGCGCCCATCCATAAAGCAGTGTACGTAGACCTCCTTTAAGCCATATTCGGCGGCTATATCTAACATTGCAAACAGCTGATATATAGAGCTATGCACCCCTCCATCCGATAGCAGCCCCATAAAGTGCAGCGCTTTGCCGCTCTCTTTGGCGTAGTCGTAAACAGCTTTTACCTCTCTGTTGTTTAACAGTGTCTTCTCTTTACAGGCTTTGTTTATTTTTACAAGGTCCTGATAAACTACTCTTCCGGCTCCTATGTTAAGGTGTCCCACCTCCGAGTTGCCCATCTGCCCTGCAGGAAGTCCCACATCCTCTCCGCTGGCACTCAGTTGTGAGTGAGGGTATTTTGCTATTAAGGCGTCTATGTGTGGTTGACCCTGGGTATAGATTGCATTTGATTTGTCATGCTTGCCTATTCCCCATCCGTCGAGAATCATTAAAAGTACTTTTTTCTCCATATAATTCTTATTTTTGTCTTCAAATTGAGTTTTTAACAAATCTGTTGGCTTAAGAGTTGCCGTTTGTTTTTTCTACGCCGCAAATTTAGAAAGCAGTTTTGAATTTTAACAATTATTTTGGCAAGTTGCAATAAACGCTTATAATTATGGGAAAAAGAGATAGAGCTGCCACAGGCAAGCATGGAAAGACCGAGAGAAAAAGGGATGGTAAGAGGGGTGAAAAGAGGGGTGGAAAAAGGGGTGCTGCTTTGGCAGGGAAAAGAGGAAAAGGTGGATTATCGGGAGGGAAAAAGGGTGTAAGGATTGTTGAGGAGGTAACCGGCAGAGTGGCTCTTAACAGAGAGGGTTACGGGTTTATAATAGTTCCTGATAGGGATTCCGATATTTTTGTGAGTGCTTCCAAACTGAGGGGCGCGCTTAACAATGATACCGTTAGAGTGGGTGTGTATAAAGGTTCTTCGCGGAAGGGTGATCTGAAGAGCGAGGGGGAGGTTCTTGAGGTGGTTGAACGTTCTAAAAAGCCTCATATTGGTATATTACAGATAGTTGGAGATAGTGCGTGGGTGATTGTGGAGAGCCGTACAATGCCATACGATATAAAGGTTACGGGGGGCGATTTCTCTGTTGGTGATAATGGCAAAAAGGTGGCGGTTATAGTAACGGAATGGCGCAGAGGGGAGGATTATCCGAGCGGTAAGATTGTAGATGTACTTGGGGAGCCGGGGGATAACAATACGGAGATGCATGCTATCCTTACGGAGTATGGGCTTCCATACAGATTCCCTAAGGAGGTTGAGGATGCTGCCGCAAAGATTTCTGTTGAGATTCCAAAGGAGGAGATTGAGCGGAGGAGGGATTTTAGGGATACCCTTACCTTTACAATAGACCCGTTTGATGCAAAGGATTTTGATGATGCGTTGTCTTTGAAGCAGTTGGGCAACGGTAATTGGGAGGTTGGTGTTCATATTGCAGATGTTACCAATTATGTTAAGCCGGGAGAGATTGTAGATAAGGAGGCGGTTGAGAGGGGAACCTCTGTTTATTTGGTAGACAGGACTATTCCAATGTTGCCGGAGGTACTCTCCAATAATCTCTGCTCGTTGCGTCCCAATGAGGAGAAACTTACCTATTCTGCCGTTTTTGAGATGACAGATACGGGTAAGGTGGTTAATGAATGGTTTGGCCGTACAATAATAAATTCTTGCAGGAGATTTGCTTACGAACAGGCTCAGAAGGTGATAGAAACAGCAGGGGAGAATATCATTGAGTATGAATACAAAAAGGTGCCCAATGATATGGGGGAGATGGTAGATACCCCTGTTCCTGTTGTTAAAAAGGTTACGGGCCGCCGTATAAAGGGGGTTCGCCGTTCCGATAAGGAGGTGGCAATGGCCATTCTGCAACTGCATAAATTAGCAACTATTCTGCGTAAGGAGCGTTTTGCTGCCGGCTCAATCAGTTTTGAGAGGCCTGAGATGAAGGTTATAGTTGACGCCAACGGCAAGCCTATAGATGTACAACAGAGGGTAACATCTGAGGCCAACTGGCTTATTGAGGAGTTTATGTTGCTGGCTAACAGGAAAGTGGCAGAGTTTGTGACAAAGAAAATGCGTATTAAGGAGCCTACCTTTGTTTATAGAGTGCATGATTGTCCCGATATAGACAAGATACAGCAGCTGCGCAATTTCATAAAGCATTTTGGTTACCGTCTTACCCCCTCTACAGACCCCCACGAATTGGCGCTTGCCCTTAACAAGCTGTTGGAGAGCATTAAGGATAAGCCTGAAGCCGGCCCTATTGAGATTCTTGCCCTGCGCTCTATGGCAAGAGCAAAATATACTACAGACAATATCGGGCACTACGGTTTGGGGTTTGCCTACTATACCCATTTTACCTCCCCTATACGTAGGCTTCCCGATATGATGGTTCACAGGTTGCTTACCCACTATTTGGATAAAGGCAAATCTGTTAACAAGGAGAAGTATGAGGAGCTGTGCAAGCAGGCTTCAGAAAGGGAGCAGGTTGCAACGGAGGCAGAGAGGAGCAGTATAAAATACAAGATGGCCGAATATATGCAGGAGAGGGTTGGCGAGGAGTATGAAGGAACCATATCGGGAATTACAGAATGGGGAATGTATGTTGAGGCAGATCCTACCAAGATAGAGGGGATGGTCATGCTCCGCAACATAAAGGAGGATTATCTCGTCTATGACGAGGATACATTTACGCTCTACGGCAAATCTACCCGTAAAAAGTTCATGTTGGGAGACAGGGTTAAGATTAAGGTTGCACGGGTGAATCTTGAACAGAAACTGATTGATTATGAGCTTATATGGAACCCTCAATGGAATAAGAGAAAAAAGACGAAAGGGGCGGCCAAAAAGTAACAGGCCACCCCTTTTTAAATGTTTGTCTGCCGACAACCGCCGTACTATTTGGCAGGAGCCAACTCTATTGTAAAGTGTCTCATTATAGGCAGCTCTTTTGTAATCACATAGCCGTGGTTTATCTTCTCACGTCTGTCATACACATTCTTTACTGCTGCCGCTATGTAGTCCATGTGGTTGTTGGTATATACACGTCTTGGAATAGCCAATCTTAAAAGCTCTAAGCGTGGATAACGGTTCTCTCTGGTATCGGGATCTCTGTCTGCAAGGATGCTCCCAATCTCAACGCCTCTTATACCACCCTCTATATATAGCTCTACTCCAAGGGTCTGCGCTATAAACTCCTCTTTTGGAACATGGGTCAGAATCTTCTTGGCATCCAAAAAGATAGCGTGACCTCCGGCAGGTTTCTGATATGGGACACCGTATTCATCCAATTTTTTGCCTAAATATTCTACCTGCTTGATACGTGTCTCAAGGTATTGGAAATCCGAGCCCTCTTTAAGTCCTTGGGCAAGCGCATTCATATCTCTGCCGGCCATTCCGCCATAAGTGAGATATCCCTCATACATAATGCTGTACATCTGGCATTTGTGCATATCCTCTTCGCTGCGGAATGCAACAAAACCGCCTATGTTAAGAATGGCGTCTTTCTTTGCAGACATTGTCATATAGTCTGCATAAGAATATACCTCGCGGGTAATCTCCCTAATGGATTTATTTTTGAATTCAGGTTCTCTTGTCTTTATGAAGTAGGCATTCTCCAAAAATCTTGCAGAATCTATCATAAGTTTTACTCCATATTTTTTACAAAGAGCCGATACCCCTCTTATATTCTCCATAGATACAGGCTGACCGCCGGCGGTGTTGTTGGTAATTGTAAGCACAACAGCCGGAATCTTCTCTTTTGGATTCTCTTTAAGAACCTTCTCCAACTTTTTGAGGCACATGTTTCCTTTAAACGGAATCTCCAACTCTGTATCTGCCGCCTCATCTATTGTACAATCAATGGCGTGGGCTTTTCTGAACTCTATATGCCCTTTTGTGGTATCAAAATGCGAGTTGCCGGGGAGAATGTCACCGGGCTTTACAATTGCGCTAAAGAGCACATTCTCTGCGGCTCTTCCCTGATGTGTTGGCAATACGTATCCCAATCCGGTAAGGTCATTGATACTCTCCTTCATATTAAAGAAAGAGGAGGCACCTGCATAACTCTCATCTCCGCACATAATGGCTGCCCACTGTTTGTCGCTCATTGCATTGGTTCCCGAGTCTGTAAGGAGGTCTATGTAAACATGTTCGCTTTTAAGATTAAAGAGATTGTATTTTGCCTCTTTTATCCACTGTTCGCGCTCTTCTCTGGTAGATTTCTTAACAGTTTCTACCATTTTGATTCTGTAGGATTCTGCAAAAGGTAATTCCATAATAAATTTTTATGCTTATACTTTATTTGATTTTAATTTTTCTCAAAATTAGCACATTTATATATAATAATCAACAGGAACTGTATTTATTGTTATACCCTTACAAATAATATATCCCTGTAAATAAAGAGAGGATGACCGATTCTTCTCCGGTCATCCTCTCTGCATATGAAAAGGGTTGCTTCCGCACAGCTTTTCCTCGCCATGGCATAGCTCAAACAGGTTTGACTCTGCTCATTTGGCTTACGGAAAAGGTTTGCTTCCGTGCAGCTATTTCTTGCTTGTTGCAGCAGCTTTCTCCTCTATCTTACGACTCATGTCATACATAGATGGAGTTGCTACAAATACAGATGAATATGCTCCCACTACTATACCAACTATCAAAGCAACGGCAAATCCTCTGATAACCTCACCGCCAAACAGTGCAATTGCTATCAACACTACCAATGTGGTGCCGGAAGAGTTTATTGTACGTGCCAAAGTGCTGTTAAGAGCCGAGTTCACATTTGTAACGAAGTCTCTTCTGTAACGCCCTTTGTACTCACGGATACGGTCAAAGATAACCACTGTATCGTTAATTGAGTAACCGATAATTGTAAGCACCGCAGCAATGAATGTCTGGTCTACATCCAAACTGAATGGAAGTATTCCGGAGAACAATGAGAAGAAACCTACAACTATAATGGCGTTATGTGTTAACGAAATCAATGCACCGGCACCCCATGTCCATTTGCGGAAACGAGCTGCAATATAGAGGAAGATTGCAAGAAGCGACAATACAACAGCTATTATTGAATCTCCCTTCATATCGTTGGCTATTGTAGGACCAACCTTATCTGAACTTACAATACCGTTAGGGTTCTCCTGTGTTGAGGTAAACTCGTCAAATGTCATTGATTTTGCAAAATGGCTCTTTAGAGCATTGTACAACTTCATCTCAACCTCATTGTCTACCTCTGTTGAGTTATCCTCTATCTTATACTTGGTGGTTATCTTCATCTGGCTCTCGCCGCCAAACTGTTTTACCTCTACAGTCTCACCGAACTCTGCGTTGGCAGCATCTCTAATCTCCTCTGCAGTAACATCCCTGTCGAACCTAAGGACATACGTTCTACCACCTGTAAAATCTACACCGTAGCTGAATCCCTTGAATGTAATTGAACCTATGGCAACAATACATAGAATTGCAGACAATGTATATGAATACTTTCTCAGACCTAAGAAGTTGATATGAGTATTCTGCATAAAGTTCCTTGAGAACTTGTTGTCGAATGTAATATTCTTGCCTTTTGCAAGTCTGGCCTCAAAGATTAGCCTTGTAACCAAGATAGAGGTAAGCATTGAGGTGATAATACCAACTACCAAGGTTGTTGCAAATCCCTGTACAGGGCCTGAACCAAATGCAAACAGTACTATACCTGTAATAATGGTTGTTAAGTTACCATCTATAATTGCAGAATATGCGTTGCTGTAACCATCCTTAACCGCCAGTTTGAGCTGCTTGCCGGCTCTAATCTCCTCCTTGATACGTTCATAAATGATTACGTTGGCATCTACCGCCATACCCATTGTAAGCACCAAGCCGGCAATACCCGGCAATGTAAGCACTGCTCCAAATGACACAAGTGCGCCCAACAGGAACAACACGTTACATAGCAGGGCTACGTTTGCCACCAAACCTGCTCCATGATAGAAGAGCTGCATATAGGCCAATACGAGTATGAATGCAATGACAAATGAAATCATACCGGCATTTATAGACTCTGAACCCAAGCTTGGTCCTACAACCTGCTCCTGAACTATTGTTGCAGGTGCCGGAAGTTTACCGGATTTAAGCACGTTTGCCAAGTCTTCTGCCTCTGTGATTGTAAAGTTACCGGTAATCTGAGAGTTACCACCGCTAATCTCTGTCTGTACGGTAGGATATGAGTAAACCATTCCATCCAAAACAACAGCTATACTCTTGCCAATGTTGTCTGCGGTCAGCCTGCTCCATATTCTTGCTCCGTTTGAGTTCATAGACATGTTTACCTCTGCAGAGTTCTTGCCTCCCTGTCCGAATGCGACTCTTGCATCTGTAATGGCATCTCCGTCTAAAGGAGCCTTTCCGTTCTTTACATTTGCCTTAATTGCAACCAAATCATACATTGTTCCGCTGTTGTCTATATTGCTTGGTTTTACAGTCCACATAGGTTTAAGGTCTACAGGCAACACAGCCTTTACCTGTGGCAGGTTGAGATATGTATTTATCTGGGCTGTGTCTTTATAGTGTGCTCTACCAATTACGGGACCCGGAGCCAGCTGTCCGTTATAAACGCTTGGGCTTAAAATAAAGAAGAGCGGATTTGCCTCTGCAAGTTTCTGGTTGTCTGCAGAGAGAGAATCTTTTGCCATTAGCGACTCCTCAACAGATGCCGTTTTCTCCTCTGCTCCGGCTGTAGCTGTTGAATCAACGGCAACAACCTCCTTTTCTGCTACAATGTAATCTCTTACTGCATTGTTGGCCTGCTCCAGGTATGGATAAATCTCATCGTTTTCGTAGGTTGTCCAGAATTCGAGTGAGGCTGAGCCCTGAAGCAGTTTTCTAACACGCTCAGGCTCCTTAACACCCGGAAGCTCTACAAGGATTCTTCCTGTGTTGCCTATCTTCTGAATATTTGGCTGGGTAACGCCAAAACGGTCTATACGGCTTCTGAGTACAAGGAATGAGTTGGCTATTGCACTTTCAGATTCAGCACGGATAACCTTCATTACATCTGCGTTGGTGGTCCTTGCATTAATCTTATCCTTCATCTCGTATGTACCGAACACCTGATTCATAGGTCTGGTTGGAGCAACTTCGTTCCAGCTCTCCTCAAACGCTGTAAGGAAATCTTTACGAGACTCCTGCTCCTTCTTTGAGGCAAGGGCAATTGCATCATTCAAATCTTTATCATTACTGTTTCCGGCCAAAGCTTTTACAAGATCTCTCAACTGTACCTGAAGCATGACGTTCATACCTCCCCTAAGGTCCAATCCAAGGTTTATCTCATTCTCTTTAACCTCTTTGTAGGTAAATCCCAAAAAGACTTTTTCCGAAGAGATGGAATCGATGTAATGTCTGTTCTTCTCTTTTGCCAAAGAATCGAGGAAGTAGGCTCTGTCTAACTCCGGAACCTTTGCAAACGCCGGTGTTTTCTGAATTGCTTCCACATATTCGGCAGCATACTTGGCTGCTTTCTTCTCCTGAACCCTTGTAGCCCATGTAAACGACAACTGGTATAGACAGGCTAAGGCGATTAAAATTGCCACAAACTTTATGGCTCCTTTACTTTGCATCTGTTATTTAGTTTTAAAATTTCTTACGTTTTGGTTTGGGAGACAATTCCCACATAATAAGGCGCAAATTTACTATTTTTTCCTTTATGTAGAAACATTTTTAACCTGTTAGGGCTGTCAGTTTAATTATTATGCAATTTTTTCGGTTAGTTTGGCAAGTATTATGTACCTTTGTTATCTTAAAAAAGCACGCAAAAATGCCAAAAAAAGAGCTATCTCTGTTACTTATCATAACCTCCCTGCTAACAACTTTGAGCCTTGGCGCACAAGATATGAACGCCAAACTTAAAGAGGCGGAATCTTTTCACAAAAGTTACGAATTCAACAAAGCGATTGAGATATATACCGGCCTGATGAAAGTGGCACAGGATACAACCACAGAGGGTGTTATGGGGAATGTTAATACGCTTAACAAGCTCTTGGCACAGAGCCAGAACGGGAGCAGCATGCTCAATTTTGCATACTCTCCTACTGTCATTACGACAAAGGAGGCTTCTCTAAAGAATTTTTTTCTTCTCTATCCCGGCTTTAACAGCGGCAAATGGGTTCTTACACCACGGGAGTTTGCAGGGGAAAGCGGAGAGAGGAGCTATATGTTTCTCCCCAATAACGCCCGCAAATTGGTCTTCAGCGCAAAAGACAACAGCGGTTCCTGGAATATCTACTCCTCTACATTAAAGGAGAACGGTGAGTGGACATATCCGGAGATGCTGAATGAAAACATAACCTCAACCGGCGACGAGCTGTTTCCTTACATAACAGAGGATGGCAAATCTCTATATTTCTCATCTAACGGACATTATGGGATAGGTGGATTTGACATTTATGTGAGCAGGTGGGATGAAGAGAGTAACGATTGGGGGGTTGCCCAGAATCTTGGGTTTCCGTTTTCCTCTCCGGAAGATGATTTTCTATATTATGATACTCCCGATGGCAACTTCTCTATTTTTGCATCTACGCGCGACACAAGAAAAGACAGCATAATGGTCTATGCATTGGCTTTTGACAACCTGCCGGTTAAAAAGAGGATTTCACCCTCGGAAGCACGGGAAATATCTCATCTCATCCCCTCTGCACAGGGGATTGACACTCCATCTGAACAGAAAGAGGGTGCAGGCAACGACCAAACGGATAACGGTTCAACGGAATATACCGAGTTCCGTAATGTTGTAACTACCGTAAGGACCCTGAGAAAACAGATTAAGGAGGCTATAGCGTTAATAGACAGCAACAGGAATCTGTACAATACCCTTAAAGACGAGACAGATCTTAAGACTTTGGCTCGCAAGATATCCGAGCAGGAGACCAATGTGCTTCAGATGAGAGACAGTTTGAACAGAACCTCCTATAGATTACAGGAATTGGAGATGGATTTTCTGTCAAAGGGGATAATCATTCCGCAGGAAACGGAGGAGGAGACAGACCATGCCATCTCTACAGAGCAGGAGGAGCATAAGGGGGATAACCGATTCTGTTTTGCAAGCAATCTTTTGGGGGAGGCTCCTCTGTTTACCGTTGAAGCTGCCGCCCCTCCTACAGGGATAACTATAAATATAGAGGAGACAACCCCTATGATATATGAATTTACTGCTCTCCCGGAGGGTTTGGTATATCAGTATCAGCTGTTTGTGGTGTCTCAGCAGCAAGAGACAGAGAGGTTTGGCGGTATTACTCCGGTCTTTGAACGTAAAGCGCAGTCTGGCAAGTATATCTACTCTGCCGGTATCTTCAGAAACTATTCGGGAGCACTTGCAAACGTTAATAAGGTTAAAAAATTAGGGTTCCCCAACGCTATGATTGTAGCATACGACAGTGGCAAACCGCTTACGCTTTCGGCTGCAAGGGCAATGGAGAGGCAACTGATGGCAGAAGGGAAGCTGCCAGGCAGTAATGAAATAAGCAAAGACAGCAGACAGAATGTTAATGTAAAGGGGGCAAAGAGGGGAGCAGAGACATATAAGATAAACATTACCGGATATACAGAGGGTATCAGCGAGTCTGTTTTGAAAGTCATTAGGGAGAATACCGAAAAGGATATTGCCAAGCATTTAGACGGCGGTGTTCTTGTGTACTCTATAGGTGTTTTCTCAGACAAGGCAGAGGCAGAGAGGCTTGCAGAGCTGATTGATAAAGCGGCAAACAGCAGCAGCGAAGAGAGCGTGGCAACGGAAAGCTCAAACGTGGCAACAGAAGAAAACTCAACAGAAAATGCAGAGAACCTGCCTCACGGGAACAAGATAATAGTTACTGTTGAAAAGATAGAGTTAAACAGATAACTTTTTGTTTAAATGAAATAAATTTCTACCTTTGCAATCCCAATGGGGGTTACAGAACCCGGTGAGATGGGTGAGTGGCTTAAACCAACAGTTTGCTAAACTGTCGTACGGGTAACCGTACCGGGGGTTCGAATCCCCCTTTCACCGCAACATAGGCAACTCGGAGCAAAGCTCCGAGTTGTTTTTGCTTTATACGCAAGAACTTGTTCTCATCCCCTTCTCTACCATGACAATAAAAAAGCCTGAGAGCAAACATCTCAGGCTTTTTATTGTTGCTATAGAACTATGCTTCAGGCTGATAACCCTTGCCATTCTCCCATGCACTCTCATTATTCCAATTCTCATACAGATGGTTTACCCATATCTGACGAATCTCCGGATAGCTCCCAAGAGGTTTCATCATACACCCCTCTTTAATACCATGATCTGCACCGGCTTTATCGGTTGGGTGGCTCTCAAATGTTCTGTCTACCTTGAATCCCAATTTCTCCAAACGCTCACGCCAGCTATATTCGTTTGTGTTAATCTCTACATCGGTCAGCTTATCCCCTTCTGCAATAGCCTCCAATCCCCAAAGGTCATTGTGGGCATGGTCTCCGGCTATAGACATGAAAGGAGCAAGATAAACATTTACTTCAGACGGGTTAAGACCGTTCTCCTCGCAATAGCTCATAACCTTAGAGTAAATACAATCGGGATATTGGGTCTTGTCAAATCCCTCTACAGGAATTCTGTCTGCCGGAGCCTCCTCTACTTCATTGGGGAAGAAAAGCATCTCTCCGTAATCTACAGTACCTATAAAGATATTGTTGTTGGCAGAAAGCTCATGCAGGGCTTTTTCTACATCGGAGTATTTCTTGTTGGCATTGTAATTCTCATCGGGATTACCATGACCCATTAGAAGAACTATACTCTTCTTGTTGGCCAATTTAGACTCATAATGTTTGTAAAGGATCTCGGCCACCTCTTTTGTATCCTCTTCCGTTGAAAGCAGGTTGGCACCCCTCAACACATCTATATTAGGGAACCACTGAATCATAAAGTATTTTTTTACATCGGTATTCATCAGAGAGAGATACTCTTCTCCCGGAATTACGTGCAACGACTGAACAGCCACACGTCTGTAACCGGCCTCTCCAATTGCTTTTAGCCATTGATCCAATTCGTAACGAGCCACCCCTGTAGATGCCTCTACACGTCCTATACATGTACGTGATGTGAACGACATATAAATGTCCGTATTGGGGAACTTGGCTTTAAAATCCTTAATCACATCTTCATAAACGGAAAGAGACTCGTTATAGGTACTTCCAAAAGTACAGAGCAAAATAGCTGTGTCATACTTTTTGGTCTTGTTTACCACCTCGGCCGCAGGATTTAAAGTACTTTCCTCATCATCTTTGTCACTGCATGAGCTTAAACCCATGCAAGCTACCACAGCAACCACAGTTGCCATCAAATAATACTTGAACTGTTTCATACAAATAAATTTTTAGTTTATAAATTATTGGTTCTCAATTGTTTCTGAATTTAATAAGAGCCGATGCATAATAGGTTCTTCCCGGAGTAGATGTGGCACGGTTCCGTCCGAACGGGGTACGGTCTACATAGTTGAACAGATTGTCTACTCCGGCATTCATTGTTAATGACCACCTCTTGAGTTTCAATAGAGTGTGGGCGGTATTTATACGCCATGTCTGGAATCCATCTGCATCATTATCTTTTATATAACGGCGTGTAGACTGGTACCTGCCATAGACCCCGATTCCCAGACGATACCATTCCCACGAGTGTTGCCATACAAGGTTCAGGTTTGCGTTATGCCTGGAGGTGGCATCTATCGGGAGATATTTCATATAGTCTATTCCCTTATTAGGATACTGTGCTTTTGGGTTGGTATAACTGTAGCCTCCTCCAATGCTGAGCGATTTGGCTGGTCTGTAGTTGAAAGTAAAGTCTATCCCGCTGACCCGCGCCTTTGTAAGGTTCGTATATTGTTTGCTCTTCTCCACTTCGAGCATCTTTTCGGCCGGAGTTACGGCAATCTCAACCAATTCTATCATGTTGTAGATAAAATTCATATATCCGGTTAAGCCTGCCCTTAACTTCTTTCCTGCATACTCAATCCCTACCGATGCATATTGCGATGTCTGCGCTTTTAGCTCTGTGTTGCCATGGTATGCAGTCATGGCTCCCCCTCCAATAATGCCGGTATAATTATAATACAGCTCCTTAATGGTTGGAGATTTGTAACCTAACGCATAGGAAACACGCAGATTAATATATTTTCCCGGTTTATAAAGTCCCGATATTTTTGGGCTGAAATTCAATCCTGTCTCCTTGTGCTGTGTCCCCCGTACACCTGCCGTAAAGACCATGTTTTCTCTTGCAGTCCACTCCTCCTGTATATAGGCTGCCAATGTATAGACAGAAGCGCGGTCTCCATTTATGTGATGAGGAGATTCCAAATGATTGTACTGATATTCGATTCCTGTATTCAGTATATGACGCTCCCCAAGATAAAATACACTCTTTACCTGTCCCAACAGTTGTTTCTGAATGCTCTGCTTTATGCGCTGCCCTGCAAAATAGGTAATACGTTCGTGACGGTCGTTATCGAGAAAATAATCTGTATGTTCATTCAGCTTATAGTCATAAAAGTAACCGTACCTGCCGTATAAGAGGTCTGCCGTAAGATAACTCCGTTTCCCCCAATTATATCTGCTCCCCACCGCCAATGTATAGTTGCGATAATAGAAGTCGTTGGGCTGATATTTCCACGGGCCGTGTGTACGCATTACCCAACGTTCATAATAGGTACCCTCTGCCGTGAGATTCAGCTTGCGGTTTACCTGCCATTCAAGGTTTTCAGAGAGGGTGTAGTTAGACGAGCGGTTTACAGTTAACATGGTAGAGCCCGATTTCAACTGGTTCTGATCCCACTGCAGGTCTGTATTCTGCCAGCCATCGGTATGGCGGAAATTGATTCCGGTTACAGATTTTAGCTTGCCGTAATTAAACCCAAAACTGGTGCTTTGAAGTATATCTCCATGCCCTCCAACCCGAGATGTATTTGTAAGCTCTACCTTTTCCCGGTTGCGTTTGGTTATGATATTTATTACTCCGGCTATTGCATCACTGCCATACAGAGAAGATGCTGCGCCTTTTACAATCTCTATACGGTCTATATTGGCTATATTCAACTGGTTCAGGTCGTTCTGTCCTCCAACATCACCGTTCATCCTCTTGCCGTTTATCATGATAAGGATATAGTCATTACCCAATCCGTTCAGTTGAATATGACTCCCCATATCTCCGTCTCTAAAGGTTAATGAGGGGATAAGGCTGCTTAACAGATCATCTATATTGCGTGCCTGATATTGCTCCAATGCTTTGGCGGTAATTACTTCTGTCTGTACCGGGGCATTCTTCATGTAGTGCTCGGTACCAGTACCGGTAATGACCACTTCATTGAGCAACAGGAGCAGCTCTTTCTCCTCTTGCTCCTTGATAATACTTTGAGCACTTACAATCTGTGCTCCTAACAACAGTAGCATGGCAGAAACTAAAATCCTCATATTCTGTTCTATTTAGTTACAAAATAAAACGCCAAACTTCTCTGTTATAGGGAGAAACGCCACAAAGGAAAAGACGTTGGAAACGCTTGCTCGAATGGACACATACTTCTAATCCTGGAAGCCTGGTGCTTTGTTTAACAGTCTTAGCAGGTCTTCTGGCTTTCCTCCGGTTGGAAACCTTCCCATTTCTCCAATTGAAACAGTGGTTTTGGACTATCCAACCAATGTGACGAGGATTTACAGCTGCAGGTACAGCTCCGGAATTGCACCGGATTCCCTTGCATCGGAACTTGTAATGTCCCGATTACTAATCCTGCTGCAAATATATATGTTTATTGTATATTATCTTCTTTTTTTCGTCTTAGATTCAATTAAAAAATTTGGAAGTTTAAAAAAAACGGCATACCTTTGCATCCGCTTTGAGGGAAAACCACGGTTTTCTTCAAGATTCGGGGTGTGGCGCAGTTGGCTAGCGCATCTGCTTTGGGAGCAGAGGGTCCTCCGTTCGAGTCGGAGTACCCCGACAAAGGAAAGGGAATTGATTCAAGTCAGTTCCCCTTTTTGTATTGTACGAGAACGGAGGGCCCGTAATAAGCCGAAGGCGCGAACGTAGTGAGCTTAGGCGTTGCGTTAGCAACTGCACTGAGCGCCAGTCCTCTGGCGCACCTCCGTTCGAGTCGGAGTACCCCGACAAAAGAAAGGGAATTGATTCAAGTCAGTTCCCCTTTTTTTGCGTTGCGTCAGCAACTGTATTTACGAAGCCAGTCTCTGAAAATCAAATCATTAATCTGTTTCCGTTGGCCATTATCAGACAAAATATTGTTCTTTTTAAGAGCATTCCCGGCCGTTTGCACAGAACTTGCCGAGCCGAGTCCATATTTTGAAATAAACTCCTCAGAAGTGATTCTCGCCCCATCGGGACCTTCATTAGCAACAGCCACCAACAAGGCTTTCTGTTTTTCGGAAAATCTTGCGAATTGTTCCTCATAAGAGAAACTTTGCTGCGCTATAATGGCATCATAGACTGAACCGAAATCAGATTCTGTGAGCTCCTCTCCCGGTGATGTCTGAGCAAAAGCCTCATTCATCATAAGCTGAACGTACCAAGTGACACCGTTGAAATAGTCATAGCTCTTATCAATAAGTTCCGGCTGCACTTTTTTTCCAAACTTGTTGAACATTCTTATTGCAAACACTCTGTAGGCCGTTTTGTCAATCACGCCAATTGTCATCATCACGGCACTGTTGTAGAAAGGTTTATCCGGAGATTTGAACATGTTGTTCATGGCGTGGCTGATACTCCCGGCGTATATGAACGAGATGTTCCTGCACCGCTGCATCAAACTCCTCAGATAAGCCTCAACATTCTTTTCCTTAAAGTCTCTGATTTGTTGAAACTCATCAATGGCAATGACGGTTGGCTTCTTTAACGAGTCCAGCACAGAAATAATCTCTTCGAGAGTCTTGTCGGGATTCTTTATCTCCGCCATACCTGCTCCTAATGAAAACGATGCTGTCAGTTCGTTGTATTCTATGGTTGGCTTTATGGATTTCAGCCCGTTTAACAGTTTTTCCTTTATTCCGAACACACCACTTTTTGCGAACACCTCCTTTGCTACCAGAGATGTCATCTCTTTGAGAGAACCTGCTGAATAGATGTCAATAAGAAATGTGTTGTAGTGTTCCTTAATGGTTCTCTGCTCAAAGCAGTGCCTTATGAGCCCGGTCTTGCCCAATCTTCTTTTTGCAAACAATGCTACATTACGTCCGTTGAGAATATGCTTGCAAAGCTCTGCCGTTTCTTTAGTTCTGTCGCAGAAGTATTCCTCCGGAACAAATGGTGTTATGATAAATGGATTTTTGATGATTTTTGTCATGATTATGCAAAATTACATTATGTAAAATAACGTAATGCAATATTACGTAATATTTTCTAAAAATGCTATATAAATAAAAAAATTTTACTATATTCGCTCTCGGTACCGCAAGGTATCATACATATTGCGAAAGTGTTTTCGCTCTGTCCTTAATTGAAAATGTGGCAATTTTCTATGAAGAGAGGACGACGAACAGCACTCATTCCTTGTTTAGATATGCGAACAGTGCAATCTGTACTTGTATCCCATACTATTCAAGTGTGGGGTATTGCATCGTTTATTCTCTTCGGGTTTGCCACAACCTTCAATTAGATAGACGAAATCAGCTCCACACTTTTTTTGTAGATAATAT